>NZ_JAMOKM010000002.1:0-513188 GCF_023656665.1 Parabacteroides sp. B2-S-102
AGTATAGCACCGCAAAACGCTGAAAATAGCACAGTTGCTAACTCGTTACCACTGTTTCTCAAATACTCAGTTAAATGTTTATTCTTCAAACGGTTATATTAAACCGTTGAAAATCTAAAATAAAATCTAAAGCGGAGGCCCTTCGGTCTCCGCTTTTTTTATACATTCGCGTACATAAGACAGAATATACACAACCTATGAAGAGTAAAAGTTTAGTTTCTATCGATCAATGTTCCAAAGAGGACATTCTTCGTATTCTGGATAACGCAAGGAAGTTTGAGGAGAATCCGAACCGGAAATTACTGGAAGGCAAAGTCGCCGCCACCCTGTTCTTCGAGCCCTCTACACGTACGAGACTGAGTTTCGAGACAGCCGTAAACCGTTTAGGTGGACGGGTGATCGGTTTCTCGGACGCTTCCACGACTAGTTCCTCCAAGGGCGAGACCTTGAAAGATACGATCTTGATGGTAAGCAATTACGTGGACTTGATCATTATGAGACATCATCTGGAAGGAGCCGCCCGCTATGCTTCCGAGGTGACGGATGTCCCTATCATCAACGCTGGTGACGGGGCGAACCAACATCCCTCGCAAACCATGCTGGACCTGTATTCCATCCGCAAGACACAAGGCAAGCTGGATAACCTCACCATCACGATGGTCGGCGATTTGAAGTATGGCCGTACGGTTCACTCCTTGATCGTGGGAATGTCTCACTTCCATCCGACCTTCCACTTCGTCGCGCCGAACGAGCTGCGCATGCCGGACGAGCAAAAGAACTTCTGCGACAAGCACGGACTCAAATACGAGGAGCATACCGATTTCACGGAAGATATCATCAACCAGACGGATATCCTTTATATGACCCGTGTACAACGTGAGCGTTTTACAGACTTGGAAGAGTACGAGCGGGTAAAGAACGTGTATATCCTGCGTAACGACATGCTGAGAAACAGCCGTGAGAACCTGCGTATCTTACATCCGCTACCCCGTGTGAACGAGATCGCTTACGATGTAGATGACAATCCAAAGGCTTATTACATCCAGCAGGCACGCAACGGGCTGTTCGCACGCCAAGCTATCATTTGCGAAGTTTTAGGTATATCTATCGACGAATAAAAACGAAGTTTTATGTCAGCAGAAAAGAAAAAAGAGTTGCAGGTAGCCGCTTTAGAGAACGGTACCGCCATAGACCATATTCCTCCCAGCCAATTATTCAAGGTAGCCTCTTTACTGGGACTGGAGAAAATGAACAATACGATCACGATCGGCAATAATTTCCATAGCAACAAGATGGGATGCAAGGGTATGATCAAGATCGCCGACAAGTTTTTCGAGGAGGACGAGATCAACCGTATCGCCATGATCGCCCCGAATATTATATTGAACATTATCCGTGATTATGAGGTTGTAGAGAAGAAGACGGTTACTTTACCCGACGAGCTGATTGGCTTGGTCAAATGTAACAATCCGAAATGTATCACCAATAATGAGCCGATGCTTTCCCGCTTCCACGTGATCGACAAGGAGAAGGGAACCATTAAATGTCATTATTGCGAACGTAAGATTAATAAAGAAGACATTATCATTAAATAATTGAAAGTTGAGAATTGAGAATTAGCTTTACGGAATCTTTAATTCTCAATTCTCAACTTTCAATTATAAAAACGCAGTTTTTATTATGAAGCATGATTGGAAACCGGGAACCATGATCTATCCATTGCCTGCCGTAATGGTGAGTTGTGGGAATGAGCCTTCCGAGTACAATATAATAACAGTCGCATGGGTCGGTACGATTTGTACGAATCCGGCGATGTGCTATATATCCGTACGTCCGGAACGATTCTCTTATCCGATCTTGAAGAAGAATATGGAATTCGTCATCAACTTGACGAATCGTGAGCTGGCCTACGCCACGGATTGGTGCGGGGTAAACTCAGGGAAAGACCATCATAAATTCGAGGAGATGAAGCTCACTCCCGGAAAAGCGACCGTCGTTAACGCCCCTACGATAGACGAGTCTCCGCTTTGTATCGAATGCCGGGTAAAAGAGGTCATCGCTCTCGGAAGTCATGATATGTTTATCGCTGATGTCGTAAACGTACAGGCCGACGACCGATATCTAGACCCAGAGACAGGGGCTTTTGATATGCAGAAAGCGGATCTTTTGGCTTACTCGCATGGTAAGTATTACGGGTTAGGTGAATTTGTCGGTAAATTCGGCTGGTCCGTGAAAAAGAAAAAATAACGGTATGAAAAAAGTCTACCTTATAGGAGCGTTGCTATCTTTCGGTCTGTTAGCAGAAGCCCAGAGCTTCATGCGTTTCGAGGACAAGGCATTCAACTTTGGAGCCAAAGTGGGATTCAACGCCACTTTCCCAGTCATAAACTCCCTTTCCATCAATGGGAAGGAAGCGGAGAATATAGACATCGAATATAAGGTAGGTTATCTGGCCGCGGTCTTTTGCCGGGTCAATATCGAACGGTTCTTCCTCCAGCCTAGTTTCTCATGGCATCGTTCTGAGGGAAATATCCGTTTTTCCATACCTCAAAGTTTGCCGGAAAATAATATGATGTCCAATACATCGGCAACTACCGACCTCTTGATGATGAAAACCAGTTCCTTAGAGGTTCCCATAATGGTAGGCTATAACCTAGTGAAGAAAGGGCCTTACGGACTTAGCCTTATGGTCGGCCCCAAATTAAAATACAACTATAAGATCGCCTATACGGTAGAATCTTCCACCACGCATGTAGAATACGTGAATGACAACACCCCGTTCGGAGTCAATATCGCTACGGGCGTAGGGGTTAGCATCGGACGGCTATTCTTCGACTTTGTCTATGAGTTCGGATTGAATCAAGTGGAATCCGATTTCGAGAAAGTCAACAACCCGGTTCCCGAGATTAATTATGATATCAATATTGACAAGCGAACGAACGTGATGAGTATCTCACTCGGCGTACTCTTCTAAAAAGACATTTTACCCATTTTTCAAGTACTTGACCAAAACCTTATCGATCCGGGCGCCATCCATATCTACGATCTCGAACTCAAAGTCCAGCCACTTTAATTTCTCACCCGTCTTCGGTACACGTTCCAATATCTCTAGGATCAAGCCGCTCAAGGTATTATAATCATGCTCGGCATACAAATCCTCCATGTCGAAATATTCCAAGAAATCATAGAAAGAATATTGGCCGTCCACCAACCAAGTACCATCCTCACGTTGTATGATCTCGGACTCCTCTCCGACTTCCGGTACTTGCCCGATCAAGCCTTCCATGATATCCTTCAAGGTTACGATACCTTGAATGCCTCCGAACTCATCCGTAACGAGTCCATATTTCACGTGTGTCTGCTTGAAAGATTCCAAGGCGTTATATACGCTCTGGTTCTCGGGAACGAACTGTGCCGGGCGGAGTACTTGGTTGATCGAGAAATCCGGTTGATCGATCCTTCCGAACAAATCTTTCAGATAAACGACCCCTACTATATTATCGAACTTCTCCGAGGCCACGGGATATATATTAAATAAGTTCTCCTCCACTTTCTCCCGAATCTTCTCCGTACTATCCGTCACATCCAGCCAAACCAGCTCGCTACGATGCGTCATGATAGAACCCACGTTACGGTCTCCCAGATTAAAGACCCGCTCTACGATGTCCTGCTCTACCTCTTGCACCTCGCCACCGTCAAAGCCCTCTTTCACGATCGCCTTGATTTCTTCCTCTGTTACCCTATTTTCCTCTTTCGTATCCACACCCGTCATCTTCACAGCCAACGCCGTACTCTTTGAAAGTAGCCAAACAAAAGGAGAGGATATCAAGGATAGAAAATTCATGGGTTTAGCAACTAACATAGAGACCTTCTCGGCACACCCCATGCCGATCCGCTTCGGTACCAACTCTCCGAATATAAGTGTAAGATACGTCACGATAATAACGATCGTCGTTTTAGCGATCCCCAACGCATACGGTTCTAGGGCCGGTATTTGCGCTATTATAACAGCGAAATTATGAGCTAACGCCTCGCCAGAGTACAAACCGGTCAAGATACCGATCAAGGTAATTCCGATCTGGATGGTTGAGAGAAACTTATCCGGCTCATTTGCCAGCTTCAAAGCAGTACCCGCAGATTTATTACCACGTTTCGCTTCGGTTTCCAACCTAGCCTTCCGGGCCGAGACCAAAGCGATTTCCGACATCGCAAGAATTCCATTCAGTAAGATAAGGCCAATAATAATGACTATTTCCATTAATTAATTTATAGTTTGATTATGCTGCGAAGATATATAAATACTTTAATATATAAAACAAGACACCTAAGTGTCTGCGCTTACATTTAACTAAAAAACCTTACGAATCCCTTGCGGTTTCAAAAGAAAGGCGTACTTTTGCATGACAAATACAAAGTGTGATTAGAAATGCTCGATAAAATTAAGGCTCTGCTTCAAGAAGTAGAGAATATGAAAGCGGCAAATGCCGAGGAACTAGAAGCTTTACGTATAAAGTATCTCAGCAAAAAAGGCGAGATATCGGCGTTGATGAATGATTTCCGTAATGTAGCGGCTGATCAAAAACGTGAGGTTGGTAAATACTTGAACGAACTGAAGGAAACAACCCAGAGCAAGATCAACGAATTAAAAGAAAGCTTTGAGAATGTACAGACCGCAAACGATGATATCGATTTGACTCGTACGGCTTACCCGATCGAACTAGGCACTCGTCATCCTCTATCACTTGTAAAGAAAGAAATTTGCGATATATTCGGACGGTTAGGATTCAGCATCGCTGAGGGACCGGAAATCGAGGACGATTGGCATGTCTTCTCTTCCTTGAATTTCGCCGAGGACCATCCTGCCCGCGATATGCAAGATACGTTCTTTATCCAGCATAACCCGGATGTATTGCTTCGCACACATACTTCTTCCGTACAGACCCGAGTAATGGAAAAGCAAGAACCGCCTATCCGTATCATCTGTCCGGGACGTGTATATCGTAATGAGGCTATCTCCTATCGTGCTCACTGTTTCTTCCATCAAGTAGAAGCGTTATATGTAGATAAGAACGTCTCATTCGCCGACTTAAAACAAGCCTTGTTGTTCTTCGCCAAGGAAATGTTCAGTCCGGATACAAAAATTCGCTTGCGTCCTTCTTACTTCCCGTTCACGGAGCCATCCGCCGAGATGGACATCTCCTGCAACATTTGTGGAGGTAAGGGTTGCCCCTTCTGTAAAGGAACCGGTTGGGTAGAGATCCTCGGTTGCGGTATGGTAGACCCGAACGTGCTTGAGAACTGCGGTATCGATAGCAAGGTTTATTCAGGCTACGCGTTGGGAATGGGTATCGAGCGTATTACCAATTTGAAATACCAAGTAAAAGACTTACGCATGTTCTCGGAAAACGATGTTCGTTTCTTGAGACAGTTTGAGTCGGCCAATTAAATTGAAAACCTAAATCATTTACCATCTCCCCGGGCCTTAACCTAGCCCGGGGGAAACACACTAGGTTAATTATGATAAAGGTTTTTCTTTTAATAATAGGAGGAGCTATCGGATCTGCGCTACGGTTCGGAGTTTCCACGTGGGTGCAACGATCGATGCTTTACTCCTTTCCTTTTGGTATCTTGTCGGTCAATGTGATCGGCTCCTTTTTAATCGGCTTCTGCTGGAGTATAGCGGAAGCCTATAATTTTTCTATCAATACAAGAGCTTTCCTATTCACTGGTCTTTTCGGTGGTTTCACGACTTTCTCTTCTTTCGCTCTCGACACGATGGTACTTATGCGTACCGGAGAATACAAGATGGCACTACTCAATGTACTTGCCAGTAATATCCTTGGTTTGATAGCGGTCTTCCTTGGGATCATACTTGGGAAGAATATCATTGCAATGATCAAGTAAATAAATAAAAAAACACGGCACAAGTCAGTCATGACAAGGCCGTGTTATATCGAATAAAGCTGTTTCCAAATTATCTATTTACTAACCACAAGAATACTTTCTTAGAAAAATAAGAAGCTCTATTTTTCCGATATAATTGCCATCCAGATTATAGCTAATCAAATCATGTCCCCATCCATTAAACAGCAAACGCCCGTTCAACTCGTCCACCAAGCAGTCTACGTTTCTATAGCCACCCGGATCCTTCCCTACATGCCCTATCTGACATTTAAACTTTCCTGTAGCCTTATCAAACAAAAGACATTGCCGGTTAGCGGAAGTGATCAGAATATATTTATCCAATAACTTGATATCAGGAGAACTTCCGACTAGACAATCATCCCTCGTCTCTAAAGGGACATACCGGATCTCATCAAAATAATCAGAGGCTTTCAGCTCGGCAGGCGATGAGATAGCTTTACCTACCTCAATCACCCGCTTGCTCGCTTCTTCGTTTTCACGCTCCATACAGGAGGTTAGAAACATTCCCGCACAGAGGGAGCCGAACAAGCCTACCTTGCATATATACGCGAAAATCATTTCTTCAATTTTATCTCGATAACGCCATTACGACCTTTCTCTCCGAATTTAGCGATCGCCTCGTTTCCTTTGTACACATTCATAGACGCAATACGATCGGGATTCAAATTGTCCATCCTCTCTTTAGAAGATTCCATCCCATCGATGTAGACAATACCGGAGAAAGAGGACTTTTCCTTTGATGCCTCCTTAGCAGCCTTCTCATTGATGTCTATGGCTTTCATGGCCTCCTCTATGGCTCGGTTGATCTCCGGTTGAATCTTCTCCATCTCGGCGGCGATAGTCTCATTTATCTTGGCGGCCTCTATCGCCGCTTGCACAGCCTTGTCGATCTCAGCCTGGTGTTTCGCCATTTCCGCAGAAACGATCTCGTCGATATTCGCCGCTTTCACTGCCTCTTCAACCGCCTTGTCAATCTCCGGCTGGTATTTCTCCATCACGGCCGAGACCTTTTCCTGTATCGCTTGCATATCTTTTTCAGAAACGACCGAATCCCTTGCGAGGGTCTCAACTTCTACATTTCTTTTAGGCTCTTTTTTTTCCTGAACCGGAATAATTTCGCTAATTTTGACACTCGAAATCTTCTCCAATTCGTGAGAGATTTCCGGACGGGCAAAGGCTACCACCGTTAAGGCTGCCAACGGGAGTACATACAGATACTTCAACCGTGCCCATGGACTTGATTTTTGTTTTAACATCATAGCTATTCGCTTTTTAAGTGAACTGTGATTAAAGCTGTTGGCCATAGAAGTGAAGCGCTGTGCACCAACAGCTTTTTTAATTAATAATAATTGATATCTTTTTGCGTCGACGCCTTGATTTAATACGCTCTCGTCGGCCTCGTATTCATGGATATTTTGCAATTCCTGTCTCAACAACCAGACAGATGGGTTGAACCAATGGAACAGGATACAAATCTCGGAGATCAGCAGATCAATGGAATGACGGGCTTTTATATGCGCCATCTCATGCGTCATGATCTCTATCCCACTTTCCTCAAAATCCTTCCGGCTTATTACGATCGTTTGCATCCAACTGAACGGGGCGACTGGTTGGTCCGTAAGAATCAGATGGATTCCGTCCACCAGCTTCGGTGTACCTTGTCTCATCAACCGAAACAAGGCATAAAATGAATATGCGAATTGACAAAGCGTTAATATCCCTCCGATTATATAGGCTATCACCATAACTCGTAACCATACAGGTTGGCTAGCGGATTCTGCCGACGTTCTCATGGAAACCGCCGCTAGCAAATTCTCCAAATCCATGACCGGACGCTGAATGGCCGTCGCTTTCTCCAAAGTAATCTCACAAAATGGGATGATAACCGAAAGCATGATCAAGCTTAATAAAGCGATCCGGTTGAAACGATGGAAGGTATCACGGCTCAACAATAGCTTATAAAACAGATAAAATATCGTCAAGCACACGGATGATTTAAGGATATATACAAAGAAGATTCCCATATTCGCTCTTATTTACGATTCCCTTGTTCTACATCATCTATTAGTTTTCGCAGATCATCCACAGAGATATCCTCTTCCTTGATCAGCGTAGAGACAACCCCCAGATAAGAATTATTGAAATACTTAGCGATCACATTTTTCAAAGTACCGTTACTATACTCCTTTTCTGTTAAGACCGCATAATATTGATAGCTATTCCCGAAATTCTTATGGGCGAGGAAACCTTTCTCCTCCAAGCCTCGGACAATCGTAGAAAGGGTATTGAAATGAGGTTTAGGCTCCTCGTAATATTCAAGTAACTCTTTCACGAACAGTGGGCCTTTCTGCCAGAACCAGCCCATGATTTCTTCTTCTTTCACCGTAAGTCGTTTCATAACCTTATCTTGTTTGCGACAAAGTAACTAAAACTTTTAGTTACCAAACTAATTTGTATAGTTAATAAACTAAAAGAGATAGTTTATTCATTGATCCAATCAAAAAACCGCCCCGGGAATGTCCGGGACGGCCTCTATTATATCCAGATGTTTGAATGATTAGGCGACAGGAATCGTTCCGCCAATCAAGATCACAACCAATAAGGCCAAGATAGCGTACAACTCTGGGAATACGGCCATTACCATCGTAGCACCGAATACGTTGTGTCCGGCACCAACACCAGCGATACCATTCGCGCAAACTTGAGCTTGGCGGATTGAAGAGTAAAAACCAGCGAAACCTAACACTAAACCAGCGCCGAAAACAGCCGTAGCAGCCAACATGGAAATATCAGCGACCAAGAACTTCTGCATCATAAAGTAGCCCACGAATCCATACAAGCCCTGTGAAGAAGGCAACGCACTTAAAGCGATGTACGTACCCAGAGCATCCGGATTTTTCTTCATCGCACCTACCACCGCATTACCTGCGATCGTAACACCATAACTACTGCCGATAAAAGTTAAACCTGTCATCAACGCAATACCTACATAAGCTAATAAAATTGGTTCCATAATAAAATGTGTTTTTAAATTATTCTTTTATTGTTTTATTTTCTCGTTTAATTGTTATGCTTTTCTGAATGGCTCATAGGCCTTACCTCCACCTTCGAACTCCGCGTTCTTGTAATATTCCACGAAGATCAAACGAAGCGGGTGTACCAAGGAGCTGATCGTACAAAGAGCGATATTGATGGAGTGACCCACTAACAAGATCAACAACATACAGATCGCACGTGCCACGATATTCATACCGTCTGTCATCGTAACCGCCAACGTATTAAATACGCCACCCAAGATGGAACCGGTCAGACCGATAGCGAACAAACGAATGTATGATAACGTATCCCCCAGCAATCCGGAGGCCATATTGTACGTGTTCCAAAGTCCGGTACCAAAGTTCAAGAATACGTTCTTGCCCGGTGTATTGTACAAATAAGCGACAACCAGACCCAAGATGGCGATTCCGTAACATACCATAACGACAGCGTTCGGCAAGTGAACGTTTAACATCGGAAGTCCGAACGCCAATGCCAAGGATATGATCACGAACACCCAAGCGAACGGAGCGATACTGTGTTTCGTTCCTTTCTGTATCTTGATCTTGTAAGCAGCGACACATTTACCGAATATGATCTGTACCAAACCGATGACAATAGAGAATGTCATCAAGTTGTCGCTATTCACAAAGTAGTTCTTGATCTTTGACAAAGCCGGGATATCCGCCAAGGCCACTCCGAAGAAAGATCCCGTACAAGTACCCACCAATAAGGCGGCGAAGCCTAAATACTGGAACAAGGTCAAATAAGGCTTGAAATCCGGGTTCACCTTCTTCTTCAAGATCGTACAAGCGATCATGACCAGCAAACCATATCCGCCATCGCCGAAACAAAGTCCGAAGAACAGCATAAAGAACGGGGCGAACAACGGGGTCGGATCAAGTTCACCGTAATTAGGCAAGGAGAACATCTTCGTGATAGGCTCGTACAGCTTACTGAATTTATTATTCCGTAGCTTGATAGGCACCTTATCCCCATCCTCGATCTCTAATTGCTGGAAGAAATAACCTTGCTTATCCAGCTCGTGCTCCAAGGCCGGAGCGTTTTCCGTCGGCACCCAACCTTCCAACAACATGAGCTTATCACCCGCTTGCCGATCTGTCTGCACTAACGCATTAGAAAGATTAAACTCGTCCTGCAGGTTCTTATCGAATTCCTCCAACGTTTTATAATCCTCCACGGCACGATGTTTCAGCTCATCCTCCACATTCTGGATATCCTTGGTACGTTGATCCAGACGGGCACGCAACTTCGCCAATCCTTGAACCGGCATCTTCGGACGTTCAGCGTCTATATCGATCAAGGTACCTTCCTTGGTAATCGTGATAAAATACGTTACCGATTGGAAGTTATTGATCAGAATGGCGTTATACAGCACGCCCCATTCCGGCTCGTACTTAGCGGTAGGACAGGTAAAGAACGTAACATCGTATCCCGCTCTTTTCAGACGGTTGATATTCTGATAACTGAACTCACCCCATATTTCCATATAAGCCAGATCCTTCTCGATCGATTGCTTGGAAGCGATCAATTGCGCTTTCTTATCTTGCAATTCCTCTATCTTACGCACCAACTTCAAGCCTTCCTCTTTCGTCAACTCACGGGCCGGGGCAAACTTAACGTCTTTCTCCGCCGCATGGAGGTTCTTAAAGTAACGCATCAGCGTATTGATCTGTTTACGCTCAGCCAGAAGCTCTTGCAACCTCTCGTTATCCATCACGGAGTTTGTCTCCTTGATATGGACGACACCTAAGTCACGAAGCGTAGAAAGGAACGTATCATACTCCTTATGGTACACCATAAAGGCATATTTACTCATCTTTACTATCATACCTCGGCCTCCTCTTTTTCTTCTTTTGCCTTACGTTTCTCCTGATTGGCTCTCATGATCTTCTGTGAGGACTTAGAAAGACTCTCCTCGTCTTCCATAAACCGTTTCACCTTACGGATCGCATCCTTATAACCCGGAATCTGTACCTTCTCAAACAGGTTCACCTTCTGAGTGGTCTTTTTCCTAGCATGCTCCAACAACTCCAGCTTCATGCCCGAGAACTCCGCCTCGATACCGGTACGAGCCAGCTTTTTCAGCAACTCGATACCATCCGTATACCATGCGGGGGCATTAAAGAGACTATAATGTCCGATCTCGAACTTGATCTCGTCCAATAACGGGACGATCACGCCGGCGATCTTCTTCGTGGAGAGCGTAACGTCCTTCACGGAGATCAGCTCCGGATTGAACTCGTTCCACAAAGCCACCATATTCTCGTAACTCTGAATCTCTCGTTCTAGCTGAAGTTCCAATTTATTCACTTCGTCCTTGGTCCGCTTCACCTCGATACGCAGGGCGCTCTCCTTGCTCTTGATCGTAGGCAGGGAGCGTTCACGCATCTTCAGTTGCTTTTCCAATTGCTGAAGAGAGGTTTTATTATATTGAAACTTTATTGCCATGTTTATTTAATTTACTTCCAGTACTTATCAACCAATCCTTGTTTGATATTTACCTCCTCCGGGCTGAAATATCTAGCGAACAATCCCCAAGCTACGTCCAGCATCTCCGTCGTATCCAAGTTTACGTCGATAGCCAACAGCTTAGAAGAATAATCCTTGGCGAAAGACAAGGTACGGTTGTCGTAGTCGGTCAAGTCGAAACCATTCTCCAGCTTGGTCTTAGCGTTGGCGGCATCGGCATACAAACGTACGGCGGCGTTCATTACCTGTGGATGATCCTCACGGGTCTTCTTTCCGGTTACCAGCTGTTTCAAACGAGACAAGCTTCGGAACGGATCGACGATGACCTTACCCACATCGCTATCACGACGCAAATACAACTGACCTTCCGTGATATAACCCGTATTATCAGGTACGGCATGCGTGATATCACCACCGGATAAGGTCGTTACGGCAATAATCGTGATGGAACCTCCCGCCGGGAATTGAACGGCTTTCTCGTAAATCTTCGCCAAATCCGAATATAAGGAACCCGGCATAGAGTCCTTAGACGGGATCTGGTCCATACGGTTTGATACGATCGCCAAGGCATCGGCGTAGTTGGTCATATCGGTAAGCAATACCAAGACCTTCTCGTTCTTCTCCACGGCGAAATACTCAGCGGCGCTCAACGCCATATCCGGGATCAAGATACGCTCTACGGACGGGTCCTCGGTCGTGTTGATAAAACTAACGATACGGTCTAGGGCTCCGGCGTTACTAAATGTATTCTTAAAGAACAGGTAATCGTCGTTCGTCATACCCATACCTCCCAAGATAATCTTATCGGACTTCGCACGCAAGGCTACCATCGCCATAACTTGGTTGAAAGGCTGGTCGGGGTCGGCGAAGAACGGGATCTTCTGACCGGTTACCAAGGTATTATTCAAGTCGATACCGGCGATACCCGTAGCGATTAATTCAGAGGGTTGTTTACGACGTACCGGGTTCACGGACGGACCACCGATCTCGACCTCACGTCCCTCGGGGATCGGGCCGCCATCGATAGGCTCGCCATAAGCGTTGAAGAAACGTCCGGCTAACTGGTCACCTACTTTCAAGGAAGGGGCCTTCCCCATGAATACCACCTCGGCATTCGTACGGATACCTTCCGTTCCGGAGAATACCTGCAACGTCACCTCGTCACCGATAATCTTTACCACCTGAGCCAGCTTTCCGTCTACAGAGGCCAACTCATCATACCCAACTCCCGTTGCTTTCAGCGAACAGGTAGCTTTTGTAATCTGGGTAATCTTCGTATATATTTTTTGAAATGCTTTTGTTGCCATAACTCTTTTAATTTTCGATTCTCTCCTTCAAAAGTTCATCCAGTTCCGTATTAAACTTCTTGAATTGGTCACTCTCATATTCCGAATAGTTCATCTGCTTAAAGATGTTGATCATCTTCTTAAAGTAGTCCATAACCTCAAGGAAGTTATCAAACTTAAACTCTGAACGGCAAACGTTCACGACTCTATCCAGCATGAATTCCTGACGTTGCAACGGAGTAACCGCATCAATGGCATCGAAAGCATCCTGTTGCAAGATCACGAAGTCGATCAACTCGGACTTCCAGAATGTAACGTGATACTCGACAGGCACACCATCATCACCCAAGATATTGATTTGCTCGGAGATCTCCTTACCACGCAACATACGGGTCTTGATCTCGTTTACTTTCTCGATCCATTCCGGGGAGATATGTTTAGCGATGTATTCCTGAAACTCTGGATACTCGATATACTTGGAATAACTCTCGATCGGGTTTACGGCCGGATAACGTTTACGGTCGGCACGCTCCTGCTCCAAGGCATAGAAACAACGGGCCACCTTCTTCGTATTCTCGGTCACTGGCTCCTTCAAGTTTCCACCGGCCGGCGATACCGTACCGATGAAAGTGACGGAGCCTGTAGCGTTGTTATTCAAATGAACGAATCCCGCACGAGCGTAGAAGTTCGCCACGATAGCGGACAAGTCCATCGGGAAAGCATCCGGTCCCGGCAACTCCTCCAAACGGTTGGACATCTCACGCAAAGCCTGTGCCCAGCGGGAAGTAGAGTCGGCCATCAACAGAACCTTCAAACCCATGCTGCGATAATACTCGGCGATGGTCATCGCCGTATATACGGATGCCTCACGAGCGGCTACCGGCATGTTGGATGTATTGGCGATAATGATCGTACGTTCCATCAATTTACGTCCCGTATGTGGGTCTACCAATTCCGGGAACTCCGTAAATACCTCTACGACCTCATTCGCACGCTCACCGCAGGCGGCGATAATCACGATATCCGCTTCCGCTTGTTTAGAGATAGCGTGCTGAAGCACCGTCTTACCCGTACCGAACGGACCGGGGATAAATCCGGTACCACCCTCAACGATCGGGTTCACGGTATCGATCGTACGAACGCCCGTCTCCAGCAATTTGAATGGACGGGGCTTTTCCTTATAACAAGTGATGGCTTTCTTTACCGGCCATTTCTGGATCATCGTCACGTTTACGTCCGTGCCATTTTCGTCCGTAAGGACAGCCATCGTATCATTGATGGTGTATTGTCCGGCTGGAACCACCGACTTCACAATATAAGATCCCTCGAACTTAAAGGGGACCATAATCTTATGAGGTTGGAAATTCTCGTCCACCTCTCCCAGCCAATCACCGGCGCTCACGGTATCGCCCGCTTTAGCCAGAGGCTTGAAATCCCACTTCTTATCATTGTCCAACGCAAACGTATAATCGCCACGTTTCAAGAATACACCTTCCATCTTGTCCAAGTCATTCTGCAAACCGTCATAGTTGCGGGACAACATACCCGGACCCAGCGTAACTTCCAACATATGCCCTTGGAATTCAGCCTCGTCGCCGACACGCATACCACGTGTGCTCTCAAATACTTGTACAAAGGCATTCTTTCCTATCACCTTGATTACTTCCGACATCAGCTTCACGCCTCCGACAGAAATGTAACAGATCTCATTCTGAGAAACCGGACCATCCACCTCTACGGTTACTAGGTTGGATACGATTCCTTTTACAATTCCTTTCGTAGCCATAATTTATTTTATATTGTTTCTTTTAAATTCTTCCAACGCATTCTCACTACCCATCTTCATGGCGCCTACCAATTCACGGAAAGTCTTCTCGCCTCTCGCCTTATCCAAGGTTACCCAGCGCTCTATCATCTCCAATTTCAATAAATAAGCGAATACACTCTCTATGTCGAACGTCTTGAAGAAGGTATTATCGTCCAGCCATTTCCATTTCAAAAGATCGATTTTCTTCTCACGAACGATCAGATCGGTCTCTTCGGCGATGCGTTGTAACTCGGGCAAATATTCCACGGAATCGCCCAAGCCGAAATCACGGGCGTTCGACGTACGGATATTTTCTGCTATCTCATTATGCCCCACGATATAATTGGCCTTATCAAATCCATATTTACGGCAAGTGATCGCAGTAAGAACATTGTTGATATTCAGGTTAAGCTCGAACCAATCGGCCACGAACTTATTCCCACATTTCATGGCATATTCATAATATAACGCAGCCAAGCGGTCTTCCCATGATATATATTCTTTCTCGCTTTTGGTGTCCTTAGCCTCTTCGGCTAGATACAGTTTAAAGAATTGCACGAAATAAGGCGGGAGATTATCATTTTTGGGAATTTTTTCCTCATCCTTCAACGCTTTATATAAAGTATTGAACTCATCATACGTTATTCTTCCTCTTTGATCCGGATCGGAGTCCGGTCTTTTAGCGTGAGCCAGCAGATTTATATTATCATATTTCAAATAAAATAAATCAATCAGCTTTTTGTCCTTAGAAGATAGCATATCCTCTATTTCTGTCCGGAACTCACAGACCGAATAGGCTAGTTTACTATCATCCAACGCTATGTTAGGAAGTCCGGAGATTAAGTAGTAATACTTACTCATATCAGAACAGCATTTCTACTAATTGCGGACGCAAGAACTCTTTAAAGAACTCGATGAACTCGTCTTCGCCAAACGTCACTTTATAAGACCCATCCGCCGGGATAATAGAGAAAGACGCTTTCTTTCCGCTTACCTTCTCGATCTTATACCCTTTCTCTAGCAAGCCTTTGGCATTGGCCTCAAAATACGCCTTCAAGCCATCGGAATCAGAAGCTTGGATAGTCAAGAACTCATTAGCGGGCCAGCTTTTCACAAGCTCAAGGATCACTTTCTGCATATAGGCGGGATCCATCAACGCCGCTTTCACATTCGAACTAGCGATATCACCAGTGATAAGGTTTGTCACCTCGCTCTTTAACGCCTCGACAGACTGGGTGGCGAACAATTTCAATTCGGCTTCCGTATTCTTCTTCAACTCGGCAGCTTGTTTCTCGGCAGCCGCTACGATACGTTTCGCTTCCGCTTCCGCATCTTTAAGAATCGTATCCTTTTGAGCATTGGCCTCGGCGATTATACGCCCCGCTTCTTCGTTCCCCTTCTCTACACCTTCCTTGTAGATCTTGTCTGTTAGTTCCTGAATCTTTGTATCCATTTCCTATTATGTATTTGAATTGTATTTTTCAATAGTAAACGCCCACAAAGTTATTATTTTTCGCGGATTAACATCAAAATAAGTGTGAAATCAAGCTAAAAAATAACACTAGTCAAGTAAAATTCTATTTACATTCGTCTATATTGTATTTTTGTTCGTCTATTTGTATCTTTGTGAGTCAAAATACAAAATTAACATGTTTACGATTAGAAAAGCGACTATTGATGACCGTTCTCTTATTCATGACCTTGCCTCACGCATTTGGGAGAACACGTATGGAAAGATACTTTCTAAAGAGCAATTGGATTATATGTTCGATATGATGTACGCTCCGGATAACATTCTTAAACAAATGGAAGAGTTACATCATCAATATTTTATTATATTGGCGGACGATATGCCGGCAGGCTATTTATCCATAGAGAAAACAGGTGAAAACACGTACAATTTTCAAAAGATCTATTCCCTACCGGAAATGCATGGCACGGGAATCGGGCGTTTTATCATCGAACAAGGTATTAACTATTTGAAGGAGGTACATACCGGACCTTTCACTATAGAATTATACGTAAACCGCTACAATCCCGCCATAGGCTTCTACAGACATATGGGATTACGGGAAATAGGCACACGGGACCATCATATAGGAAACGGCTATTTCATGAACGATTATATCATGGGCATGGAAGTGGAGAATAAATAGACAGTCATCCCCTATTCATATATTTATATATAGAATAGGGGATGATGATTGTCAACGGGTCTTCCCTCTTTTCGGATTACGAGGTTTCTCTAGGATTCGTACACTACTAACTTTTACAGAGTAAATAACAGCGATCCTATCATTCTTCGGATTCTCAATCGCAAGTTGAGAGTTCCAGATTTTCTTTTCTTGTTTTTTATCCATAACGCTACAATTTAATAGTTCATATTTAATAAGTCAAACCTTGACTGTCTTTTTCTCTTTTCCTTCCGCTATCTCAACCAGATAAACCCCGGCGCAAATACAGATAATGGCGAACGTCTGTGTCCAACTGAAACGGTCTTGCCCGATCAATAGGGATGTAATCGTTGCCACGATCAAGATCAGATAGCCATAAATAGCCACTAACGTAGTTTTCAAATACTTCAATCCGATAGGAATCAACAGATAACTGATTACCGTAGGGAAAATAAGCACAAACATCAATACGGCAAAAGGCCACCAATGAAATGGCTCCGAGAATAAAGGAGCATGAAAGCCTTCTATCGGCAAAATCAATAGACTGGAGAAAGCGGCGCCCGTGAATGTATATCGAAGCATCGTCATCGTCCCTACTTTTTGTAAGATCCGCTGGCTTAATACCAGATACACGGCATAAAACACGGAGCTAGCCAGACATAGCATATTCCCATTAAAAGCGTCCGCCGCTAAATCGTCGCTTTGCTGGGTCAAGATGCAAACCAAGGCTCCGGATAAACCAATCAAGATACCGAGTATTTTCATCCAAGTAGCCTTTTCCTTATAAAAGAATACCATAATCAAAAATACCCAGATCGGTTGCAAGCTCGTGAAAATAGAACTCGAGACCGGCGTTGTCTTGCTAAGCCCCACTAAATAAAGAAACATAAAACCATAGATACCGATAGCGCCTAATAAGAATAGCCACACCTTATCTTTCGTCGTAGAAACCTCCGGTTTCATAAACCAGCCGATCACCCAAAACGCCACGGCCGCAAACACGCATCGGAAAGAAGCGCCCGTCAACGGGCTCATCCATAAGGGAAGCAAGTATTTCAAGGCGTTCATATTCAATCCACTGAAAGTTTTTGAGACCACCATGCTAATATTAGCTTCTGTTTTCTTATTTTTCACTGTCTATCGTTTTTTAGTTTTATATTCGTAAATCATATTTTATCGTTGAAAAGGAACGAGTCTCGTTTTACATAAGCCCAGATCGTAGCGACCAGCGCAATACAGAGGTTAAAAATAAACGCGAATTGCTGGCTCTTGACATGGAGCATAGACTGGAAGAAATCGATAATAAACGGACAAAGTAATATCGCCAAATAATTCATCGCCATCACGAAAGCTAATGCCAATGTAACTTTCTCAGGAATGGCCGTACGAGTCGTTTTATCATAAGCGATTGGCTGGATAACACCATATCCGAAACCGATAAAAATACATCCCAATCCAATTAGCCATTCCGTACGAGATATCAAAATCAAGGCCATCCCTAAAGCGATCGCCAATAGACTGACAAATTTTGTCTTTTGCTTAAATAAATCAACGATCTGATTCAAGATAAAACCGGGAGCCATAATAGCCAAGAAAAACAATGATATCATTAATCCGGAATTACCGCTTGTAAACTTATATTCCTTCATTAAAAACGGTAAGTTAAAGCTGACAATAATCACTAAATACGTAGCCAATCCATAAAAACACATGATTTGTACCAGATGCTTTATATCCACACCATATTTACCCGGAACCGTGACGGGATCTGCCGTAACAGGGGCTTTCACTTCTGATTTCGATACGATCGCCGACTCATTTTCCATACTCCTTTTCAAGTATACGGAAAGTACGATGGAAATCAAGGGCAATAGATAAACGGCAAACGGTAAATGCCAATTCACCTCCGCCAGATATCCCGTTAAGATCGTGGCTAATACCAACGTTACATTCGTAATAGCAGAACTTAAACCAAATTGCTTCGTCCGGTATTTCCCGATAAAGAAACGAGATATCAAACCGGTCGATAAGGGTACGATCAAGCCAGATCCGATTCCCATTAAGGCGCTCACCGCTATCAACTGCCACATCTTATTAGAGAGTAAGTATAGAATACCACTTAGGGCAAAGATCACCAAGCCTAATTGCAATAGACGTATCTCATTTACTTTCTCCGTTAATTTACCCGACAATATAATAAATGGAATTATCAATAACGATGGCAAAGAGGAAAGCATCTGGATATCCAGTTCCGTAGAATGAGGAAAAATAACGGAAAGTTTCCCTAATATCGGAGAAACCGCTAAACCCGGTAATGCATTTAAAGCGGAGATAGACCATATCCCTACCAGAGTTATAAGGGGAATTGTGCCCCGGCCTGTCTGTATTCTCATAAAGATTTAGTTTTACGTTTTTATCTAATCAAAACAAACATTTTATGTGAAAGTTCATCATTTTCGCTCTTTCCAAGAGGACTGGACTTGTATCGCTAATAAACCCCAAATAATGTAAATCCAAAAAACATTCCAATCCATAATCTGTTTTGGCATAAACGCTCAGTGGAAGCAGTATTCCATTGACTCAAATCATTTTATTAACAAAAAAACTAAAGAAAAATGAAAGACTCAAATTTCAGAAATGGCGATGCCAAAACAGCGATTTTTGGCTCAGAAGTGATGTTGACACCCTCTCCAGTAGATAAGATTCCTGATGGCCCTACAACCCCGGAGATCGCTTATCAAATGGTTAAAGACGAGACTTTCGCACAAACACAGCCTCGCTTGAACCTAGCTACATTCGTTACTACGTATATGGACGAGTACGCGACAAAATTGATGAACGAAGCTATCAACATCAACTATATTGACGAAACAGAGTATCCGAGAATCGCTGTTATGAACGCCAAATGTATTAATATCATGGCGAGTCTTTGGAATTCTCCCGAGCAAGAAAAATGGAAAACCGGAGCCTTGGCTATCGGTTCTTCAGAGGCTTGTATGCTAGGTGGTGTAGCCGCTTGGTTACGTTGGCGCAAAAAGAGACAAGCACAAGGTAAACCAACTGACAAGCCTAATTTCGTGATCTCTACTGGCTTCCAAGTCGTATGGGAGAAATTCGCCCAGCTATGGCAAATCGAAATGCGTGAAGTTCCCTTGACTTTAGACAAGACGACACTTGATCCGGAAGAAGCGCTTAAGATGTGTGACGAGAACACGATTTGTATCGTTCCTATCCAAGGTGTAACATGGACAGGACTGAACGATGACGTAGAAGCCTTGGACAAAGCGCTCGACGCATACAATGCCAAGACCGGTTATGATATACCTATCCACGTAGATGCCGCCAGCGGTGGTTTTATCCTTCCGTTCTTAAGCCCGGAGACAAAATGGGACTTCCGTTTGAAATGGGTTCTTTCTATCAGCACATCCGGACATAAATTCGGATTGGTTTACCCGGGATTGGGTTGGGTTGTTTGGAAAGACAAGAAATATTTGCCGGAAGAAATGGCATTCAGCGTAAACTATCTTGGAGCGAATATCACTCAGGTCGGTTTGAACTTCTCTCGTCCTGCCGCACAAATCCTCGGACAATACTATCAATTTATTCGTCTCGGATTCGAGGGCTACAAACAAATCCAATATAACAGTATGGAAATAACGAAATACATCCACCAAGAAATCGGTAAGATGGCCCCATTCGTTAATTACAGCAACGAGGTTGTGAATCCATTGTTTATTTGGTACATGAAACCGGATTACGCTAAGAACGCCAAATGGACACTTTACGATTTGCAAGATAAATTGCAACAAAGCGGTTGGATGGTTCCAGCGTATACACTACCGAAGAAGCTGGATAACTACGTGGTTATGCGTGTCGTAGTTCGTCAAGGTTTCAGCCGTGATATGGCCGATATGTTATTAGGTGATATCAAGAACGCTGTAGCTGCATTGGAGAAACTTGAATATCCGACTCCTACTCGCATCGCTCAAGACAAGAACGTTCCGGTTAAGGGTAAGGTATTTACTCACACCGCAATGAGCAACGCTAAGAAATAAAAACAAAATTCATCAAGGCGTGCATGAAAGGACTATCAGTGTTTTCATACACGCCTTCTTTAATCCAATTCATATATGGACAAAAAAATAACGATCGCCCAAATTAAGGAAGTAGCTCAACAGGCTTACGATCTTTACAAGACAAATACGGATGGTAAGAATGCCGATTACATTCCTTATCTGGCGAATATCAATAAAAATCTATTCGGAATCAGTATTTGCCTTTTAAACGGACAAACCATCGAGGTGGGAGATTCCGAATATCGTTTCGGTATCGAATCCGTATCGAAAGTACACACCGCTATCTTGGTACTGCGCCAATACGGAGCGAAAGAATTATTGGAGAAGATTGGTGCCGACGCTACCGGATTGCCATTTAACTCCATCATCGCTATCTTATTGGAAAACGACCATCCTTCTACCCCATTGGTAAATGCCGGCGCTATCACGGCTTGTAGTATGGTGAAGCCTGTCGGTGATTCCAAACAGAAGTGGGATGCTATCGTAGCCAATATCACGGATTTGTGCGGAAGCGCACCGCAGTTGATCGACGAACTCTACAAATCCGAGTCTGCAACGAACTTCAATAACCGCTCCATCGCTTGGTTGCTAAAGAATTACAATCGCATTTATGACGATCCGGATATGTCTTTGGATCTGTATACCCGTCAATGTTCTTTGGGTATCACGGCTAAGCAACTATCTGTCGCTGCCGCTACGGTCGCAAATTTAGGTCTTAATCCTGTGACAAAGAAACAAGTATTCGATGCGGAGTTATCTCCGAAGATCACTTCCATGATCTCTACTGTAGGTTTTTACGAGCACACCGGTGATTGGTTGTACACTTCCGGCATTCCCGCAAAAACTGGTGTAGGCGGTGGTGTCATGGGTGTACTTCCCGGACAATTCGGTATTTCCGCATTCGCTCCTCCTATTGACCAAGCTGGTAACTCTGTAAAGGCACAGCTTGCTATTAAGTATGTAATGAATAAACTCGGATTGAACGTGTTCAACGGTCACCGTGTGACGATCGTTGACTAATAGACAGAATCAGTTTAAACGAAAAGTAGTATAGAAAAAGTGTTTCATTACGATGGGCAGTTATACCATCTAAATGAAACACTTTATTTTTTGTATCAATAAAAATCGGATCAATTCTCCGACACGACCCAAGCCGAATCGTATACTTCCGTATTCGGGGTCTTATAATACATATCCTTTTCTTGAGGAATGCTTAATTTATAGGTCTTCCCACCTGTCACCAACTTACGATCACGGAGCCAAGGATTAAAACGTTTCAAGTCCGCATAAGTGATCCCATGCTCTTTAGCGAAAGCCGACAGATTCTGTATATCTTGGCTTACAGCCACGTCTACGGTAGAGATCGGCTTATACAGGTCACGGGCACGAAGCACAAAACCGTACTTCGACGGATTCTCGAAAATTTGCTTGATCGCCATGATTCGATAAATATAACGGGTAGTCTCCTCCACCAGCCAGAGATCAAAGGAGGAATCCGCATCTTGTTTGACCAGCTCACCGGATATACGTCCCATGCCGCCATTATAAGAAGCGGCTACCGCCGCCCAATCTCCATATTTCTTATAGGCGGCCTTCAAATAGCGGCAAGCCGCCCCGGTCGCTTTCTCCACATGGCAACGCTCATCGACCGTCGGGGTGATTGTCAAACCATACTCCCTTGCCGTGCCCTCCAGTAATTGCCACATCCCGACAGCACGAGCCGGAGAGGATACACGGGGGTCCAAATGGCTTTCTATCACCGCTAGATATTTGAAATCATCGGGAATGCCGTTCGCCTTCAAGATCGGCTCGATCACCGGGAAATAACGGTTCGCCCGCTTGATCAGAAGCATCGTCGTAGAATGGAAATAAGTAAAGCTACTCAATTCACGGTCATAGGCTTCCCGCATATCATAGCGGGTAATATCGATTAGTTTCCCACAAAAAGGAACCGAGGACGGAACATCCGGAGACAGGGTCATGGACGAGACAACCGGACGGCTCTCTATCACTTTTTCCACGTCATTCGAACCCATCGAGATACATGCGGTCAAGCAAACGACGCCTCCACATAAAAAACTAGCTAAATTATTCTTGGATATTCTCATTTTCATCTTGAATTGTTTTAGGTCTAAGAATGTTTATATCGCCTTTTTCCTTGTACTTAATACCATCGGAACCTTCGGCTTCTATCACATAAAAATACACACCCGGCTGAACGTATTTACCACCTTTCTTACCATCCCATCCTTGGGCCGGATCTGTCCAGTAATACATCTGTAGGCCCCAGCGATTAAATATCCATGCCTTAAATTTCACCAACGACTTATAGGCAACCCGGAACTCATCATTAATTCCGGGCGTGGTACCCGGGGAGAATGCGTTCGGTATCATCAGATAAGACTCCGAGATATCAATCTGAACCTCATCTTCCGTGCTGCAAGTAGTGCTTTGGTCGCTTACTTCCAACTTGATGATAAAAGTCCCGGATTGGTTGAACGTATAATCCACTTCCTCACCCGTAAAACGAACAACCGGATTATCTTCTTCCCCTTGCCGATAGATTTTCCAATTAAACAGGGCGGCTGTCGGCGTATTCGCGATAGCCGAGAATTGAACAGTGGCGGGAGCGCAATAACCGCTCTTCGTCGTATTCATATTCGGGGCCTCTTGCTCAATCAGCAACGTGTCTATATGAGCATCTACCGCAGCGGCCTGATATTCATCGATACAAAGCGTAACCTCCTTTCCAAAATGACGAGCGAAATAATCGCCTTTCACACAGATCTCCGTATCACACCAAGGAGCGGGAATGGATTTACCGAACAAATTGCCCTCGATGACCGCCGTCTCTTGTTTAGAGGTATATTCTTTTTTATCCGAATTATATTCCAATGTATTATAAATAACATCAAATTGGCGAGACAGTTCACGTCTTGTTCCCGTATTCGGCCAATAATAATAAATAGGTTGGATCGTACCTGTCCCAGCCAAGACCAATCCGCTACATGGATCGCTATTATCGGAGACATGCAGGTTGGATATGTTTAAGGTGTATTTGCTGTAATCAACGATCCAGACGTAACGAGATACGGCTCCTTCCTCGACAAAATAGCCATATCCCTCCTCTACATTCCGAATGGTGGAAGTAGTTCCATTTTGGGTGGAGGCCACCTTCTCGGCCTCCAATCGCTTGGTTTTATAACGATACCATTGATGCGAAGAAGAAGAGGATGAGGTATAACTAATCGTCACGTTATCCATTCCATACACCAAGTAGACCTCAAGTCGCTCGGCGGAATCGCCGGAACTCTGCGTGGCTTTCATCGGACTACCACTTCCTCCCGTCACCACATACTGGGCACACGAGACAGCCGCTACAAACACAAAACTTAGCGATAACAGTATCTTTCTTAATTCCTTCTTTAGCATATATAGTCTAAAAATTGCGGTTCCAAAATTAGGGAAATAAAAGGACATACGTAGCATGATAAGCAAAATTCACTATCTTTGTCACAAAATACTCCGAACAGCAAATGAACAAGATTAGTATATACGCATTGACGTTCTTTTTAAGTTTATCGAGCGTAACCGTTTATTCCCAAAAGAATAATAAGCAAGTTATTTTTACTAACGAACAAGGGAGCGATATATTTTATCATACCATCGAACGCGGACAAACCGTATACGCCATAGCGACCATGTATGGCGTAAGCGTAGAGGATATTTATCGGTTGAATCCGGAAAGTAAAGAAGGGATCAAGGCCGGTTCTACGTTAAGAATCCCGCAGAAGGACTCCGCTATCGCACCTTCCGGCAAAGCAGATAACTATACATACCATACGATCCAGCCGAAAGAGACCTTGTACTCTTTATCCATTAAATATTCAGTGCCCGCTACGGATATTATCGCCGCCAATCCGGGTCTCTCCACATCGACCTTTACGATTGGTAAGAATATCCGGATCCCGCCGACACGACTGGAGACCTTGCCTACTACGGAAAAAAAGACCGTACAGAAGGAAATGGAATATACCATACAGAAAAAAGAGACCATGTACCGTATCTGCCGGAAGTTCGATATTTCCAGCGTGGAGCTTTTAAGACTCAACCCCGAGCTGAAAAACGGAGTGAAAGCGGGCATGGTTATCAAGATACCGGTAGCCAGTGAAGAAGTGATCACCCAAAACATAAGACAGCCGGAAGAGCGTGAGGTGAACGCCCTCCTCTCTACTCCTAAAGATATAAAGAAGGTGAACCGTATCCAAGTCGCCTTATTGTTGCCGTTCATGACGAACGAGACAACGCAATCATCTGCGACCTCCCGTTTCGTGGAATATTACGAGGGATTGCTATTGGCGGTTGACAGCTTGCGAAATATGGGAACCTCTATCGAGCTATCGGTATATGATACTGGAAACGGTACGAAGAAAGTCAAGGAGATATTGAAAGAAGATGCGTTATCAAACGCTAATTTGATCA
Organism: Parabacteroides sp. B2-S-102; assembly: GCF_023656665.1. NCBI lineage: Bacteria > Pseudomonadati > Bacteroidota > Bacteroidia > Bacteroidales > Tannerellaceae > Parabacteroides > Parabacteroides sp. B2-S-102. The sequence goes on from NZ_JAMOKM010000002.1 coordinate 25,280, forward strand.
TTGGTGCCGTACAGAACGACCAAATCGGATTGATCGCAGATTTCGCTCAAAAGCACAATATCAAATACGTGATCCCTTTCACCTCCAAGAATGATGATGTCTTGTCAAACGCAAATGTTTATCAAGTAAACACGCCTCATTCCTACTTATACTCCAAGGCGGCGCAAGCCGGATGCGATTTATTCTCGGATTACAATATCATACTTGTCAATATAAAGGATAAAGAAGAAAAGCCGGAATTTATCAAAGCCTTCAAGACGGAGATGCAGCAACGCGATATCCCGTTTAAGGAAGTAACTTATAAAGGGGACACTTTCGCCACGGATATAGAGGCAGCCATGGTAAGGGACAAGCGGAATGTGGTATTGCCAACCTCCGCCTCCTTAGATGCGGTGAATAAGATCAAGGCACCGCTCCGTATGCTTTCCGAGTTGAAAGAGGAGGAGAAAGAGCCTTATATGGTCAACCTATTCGGTTATCCGGAATGGCAGACCTATACAAGAGAGTGTCTGGAGGACTTCTACGCATTGAACACCTATATCTATAGTAATTTCTATGCGGACAACTTATCTCCGGAAGTCCATAGCTTTTATTCCGATTATAAAAACTGGTATAGCAAGAATTTAATCAACACATTCCCGAAATATGGAATCCTAGGCTTTGACACGGGTATGTATTTCCTAGGTGCCATCAATAAATATGGCTCGAACTTCGAGAATAATCTAGACAAGATCCATTATAAGAGCATCCAGACCGGATTCGATTTCCATAGAGTGAATAATTGGGGCGGTTTTATCAATACGAACTTGTTTATTGTACATTACAAGAATGATTATACGGTAACCCGCAGTGAGGTAAGATAATTGATATGATGACGAAAAAGATATTTGTAGCGATATTTCTGTGCATGGCAAGCTTATCGATTTGCCATGCGCAGAAAAGTACTTTTAAGCAAGAGCTTGCGGTTGGAGCGTCCTTCGGATTAAATTTCTCTAGCGTAAGTTTTGCCCCAAAAGTCCCTACGAAGATGAAACTTGGGTTTAACGGGGGAGCGACGATACGTTGGAATACGGAACCCAATTTAGGCATACAGGCGGAATTGAACTTTACCCAACATGGATGGGAAGAGAAGTTTGAGGAGAAACCTCAATATAAATATAGCCGTACGGTAAACTATATGGAGCTTCCGTTCTTGACGCACATCCATTTCGGAAGCAAGCGAGTGCGTGTATTCGTCAATCTAGGGCCTAAAATCGGTTATGCGCTGAGCGAAAGCACGGAGTCGAACCTTAATGGCGAGAACCCGAACGCGAACCGTCCGGACGAACAACATACATTGGAAGTCCAAAAGAAGTTCGATTGGGGGCTTTGCGGCGGACCGGGAATCGAGCTCCGCACCGGAATAGGCTCTTTCCTGTTGGAAGGTCGTTATTACTATGCGCTGGGCGATATGTTCAATAGCCGTAAAGGAGACACATTCTCTAAATCTTCCAGCCAAATAATATCCGCGAAACTAACCTATCTGATTCCCATCTTTAGTAAATAAGGGGGATGGACTCGTGATATCGTAACAATCAATTGAAGATCTGTGCCGCAAGTAACCTCACACAAGGGATAAGAACGGTGGAAAGTATAGCCAAGCTCCGGACGATCTAATCTTTTAACACCTGTGAAGAGATCTTTTCACGCTCGTGATACGATCGTTTCACCCTTGTGAAAAGATCATTTCACATCCGTGAAAAGATCTTTGGATACAGGCGTACAAGCTACTTCCGATAATACCTTTATCCAACAGGAAGGTTCTACAGTAATAAATCATGAATACAATGGGGAACGCATCTAACGATCATTATTGTTGAGGTGACCTACTATAAAAGAAAAGGCCATCCGTCACGGACAGCCAATCTCATTGTTAACCTTAAATCTAATACCATGAAAAACACAGTGCAAATATAGAGACTTTATGTTATGCAGCATAATTTTCCAACAAGAAAAGCTTACTCATTAACTTTATTTAAGATAAACATGCTATACAACATAGAATTCAGCTCTTTTTATCTCGTTTTTTCTATTAATAGCGAAATACTACCACTATAAATATTTCTTACCTTTGCATTTATAAACATAAATATGGATTAATATAAGAAATCATGCTAATTATAGGTATAGCGGGCGGGACTGGTTCCGGGAAAACTACAGTGGTAAAAAAGATCATAGAGAGTTTACCTCCCGGTGAGGTTGTATTACTCCCTCAAGATTCTTATTACAAAGATAACAGCCATGTGCCGGTAGAGAAACGTCAATATATTAATTTCGACCATCCCGACGCATTTGATTGGCCGCTCCTCTCAGAGCAAGTCACCTTGCTGAAAGAGGGGAAATGCATCGAGCAGCCGACTTATTCTTATCTTACCTGCTGCCGATTGCCCGAGACCATTCATATCGAGCCTCGTGATGTTGTCATCATCGAAGGGATCCTCGCTTTATGCGACCCTCAATTACGAGACTTGATGGACTTGAAAGTATTTGTCGATACAGATTCGGACGAACGTCTTATCCGTGTGATCCAACGGGATATGATCGAGAGAGGACGCACGGCGGAAGCGGTAATGGAACGCTATACCCGGGTACTAAAGCCTATGCACCTGCAATTTATAGAGCCTAGCAAACGATATGCCGACCTAATTATACCCGAAGGAGGAAGCAACCAGATCGCCATCAATATATTGAAAATGTTTATCGAGAACAATCTGGGGCTTCCCCATACAGATAATCAATAAACCAATCGTTCCGACAAGGATCTCCCCAATATAAATGCGTGTACCCCGCCAATACGTTCTTGTAGCGATATAGCGGGGTATCCGTTTGACCTCCTTTCGCCGTAAAGGCTTTCGCTACCGAAGGCAGCGGACTTTCCATAGGCACGATCCGGGAATAATGGAACTCATGCCCTCGTAAGACATCATTCTTATAGCATAAAGTCCGATACCCTAAACGTAACTTCATGTTCTCCATCGTGGCGGATTGCGGTAATACACCGGCCATTGGATAGGCATTCCCATCCGTACCGATAATCTCTTTACAGAGATACATCATCCCCCCACATTCCGCCAGCAACTTGCCCCCCACTTCCACAAAGGAATGAATCGATTCACGCATCCCGGAATTCATGCTCAACTCCGATAAATATAACTCGGGATATCCACCCGGCAAATAGACAAAATCGGCCTCCGGTAAACAATCATCCCTCAATGGACTGAAATAGGTAATCTTGCCTAGAGTAGATAAGAAATGTATATTTTCCTCATATGAGAAATTAAAAGCGGGATCACGGGCGATGGCTATATTTAAGTTTGCCTTTGAAACAGTCCTCATGACTTCCTTAACCCGAGGAACTGGCTGTCGCTCTGGCAAAGCCGTGATTGCCAACAGGCGGTCTATATCCACATGCTCCTCCACCAAGCAAGCAACCCGGTCCGCAAACTCCTCAAAGCAAAAATCCTCATCCAACGACAACCCCAAATGCCGGCTCGGGATCTCTACATCCGCACACTTCGGTAGATAGCCTAACGCTTCCACACCCGCATCCTCACACGCTTGTCTCAAGAAAGAATAATGACTCTCCGACGCCACGAAATTAAATACCGCCCCCACGACATTCAGATCTTTCCGAAAATTCCGGAAGCCATAAAGCAAGGGAGCCACCGAATAAGCCGTACTTTTAGCGTTCACCACCAATACGATCGGTATCCGCAATAAACCGGAGATCTCCGCACTACTCCCTCGCATGGCATCGTAGCCATCGAACAGCCCCATCACCCCTTCGGTCACGGCTACATCCGCATTCGAGGTATACCGGGCATATAAATCCTTGATATGCCCTTCCGACATCATGAAACCATCCAAATTCACGGAAGCGCAACCAGCCGCCATTTTATGATGACGAGTATCTATATAATCCGGCCCACACTTAAAAGGCTGCACCCGTAAAGAACGATTTCTCAAGGCACGAAGCAATCCTAAGGTAAAAGTAGTCTTCCCGCTTCCCGACGAAGCGGCGCCTATTAGCAAATGAGATCTCATGTATTCTGTTTCTAATATTGCTCCTTCTCGTTCGGGAAGTCTTGAGATTTCACGTCCTCGATGTACGCTTGTACGGCACGAGTAATCTCCTCCCCTAAATTAGCGTAGCGACGTAAGAAACGGGGAGAAAAGCCTTGATTGATACCGAGCATATCATGCATAACCAACACTTGACCATCTACGCCTCCACCGGCGCCAATGCCGATAACCGGGATCGTAAGCTCCGAAGCGACACGAGCCGCCAACTCCGCCGGGATCTTTTCCAACACCAAGGCGAAACAACCTATCTCCTCTAGCAAATGGGCATCCTCGATCAGTTTATTAGCCTCGGCCTCTTCACGGGCACGTACCGTATACGTACCGAATTTATTGATCGATTGCGGCGTCAATCCTAAATGTCCCATAATTGGAATACCGGCACACAAGATACGTTCGATAGATTCCCGAACCTCAGCCCCGCCTTCCAACTTGATACAATCGGCATGCGTCTCTTTCATCACCCGGATAGCGGAGGCCAAGGCTTCTTTAGAGTTTCCTTGATACGTACCGAAAGGCAGGTCTACCACCACCAGCGCACGATTCACCGCTTTCATGACCGATTTACCATGGTAAATCATCTGGTCGAGCGTAATCGGCAAAGTGGTCACGTTTCCAGCCATTACGTTAGAAGCGGAGTCTCCCACCAAGATCACATCCATTCCTGCTTGATCGATCAATTTCGCCATCGAATAATCATAGGCGGTAAGCATGGATATTTTCTCGCCACGCTGCTTCATCTCTATCAGGCGATGTGTGGTCACCTTTCTATTATCATCTACTTTTGCGACAGACATATTATATTTTTATTAATTGTTTCGGTCGCAAAGGTAAGTATTATTATTTATTTTCAAGACAAACATTCACGGCACTTAAGCCTCTGTCGCCACGTTCAAGGTCGAACGTCACGATATCGTTCACGGAGATATCATCCACAACATTGTTCACGTGAAAGAAATACTTTTCCGTCCCCGACAAGTCACGGATAAACCCGAACCCTTTTGCCTCATTAAAATAGTCTACCCTGCCCCTTAAGATAACGGGAGCCACATCCTCTTTCTTAGGAGTCGAGATCAAGATATCTTCCTGATTTATCTCTTCTTTTTGACGAAGTTCGGGAGGGACAGAGGTGATCATCCCATTTTCATCCACATAAGCGATCATGTCCTCAAAGCTAGCCGCTTTGCCGGACGATTTTCTTTCCTCTTTCCTGTTCTGTTTCTCTACTCGGCGGGCTTGTTTCTTTTTCTCGTTTTCACGTTTACCAAATGATGCGTATTTTGCCATACAGTCGATTTTAATTTATACTAGGGCCTCACGTTCCGTGAAGCGTTGTTTATACTAACTTAGCGTGAGAATTGATGATTAAAGGAGAGATCCGCTTAATAATAATATAAAAAGAAGAACTATGTCGATAATGATTCTAGACTCAAACTTTCGCAAAGATAATAAAATAAACGGAGAAAACCTTATAGATCCTCTCATTTAAGAATAAAAAAACTTACTTTTGCATCCTATACCAAAAAGCATTTATGAAACTACTTTTTTTTGATTTAGAGACTACCGGCATAAAATACTGGAGAAATGGCGTCCACCAAATAAGTGGGGAGATCGTAATTGATGGGGTTACGAAGGAATCTTTTAATTTCAATGTCTGCCCACACCCCCAATGTGAGATAGAGGAAGAAGCGCTTCGCATTTGCAACGTGTCCAAGGAACAGATACAAGCTTATCCTCCCATGCGAGAGGTGTACGTTAAATTCGTGAACATGCTGTCCAAATACGTGGACAAATTTGATAAAAAAGACAAGTTCTTCCTCGTTGGATACAACAACGCCTCTTTCGATAATCACTTCTTGAAAGCCTTCTTCGTACAGAACGGAGATAATTATTTCTACTCATGGTTCTGGGTGAACTCGATCGACGTAATGGTATTGTCTACCCAGCATTTGATGCGCAAACGGCATGAGATGACAGATTTCAAGCAGGAAACAGTGGCAAGGGCTTTAGGCATACAAATAGATTCCGCTAAATTGCATGACGCATCCTATGATATTCAATTAACAAAAAAAATTTATAATAGGATATCCTCCCTCTCATTTATGGGTTGATTGATTCTTTTTATAAATTATCGTTTTTGACTATAGGTTGATTTAATTATCTTTACGGCGTAGAATCAATTTTTAAGATGTCTGTGAAACATAGTATCCGTATTTTCTTCTTTATTATCGCTCTCGTATATACAGGTTCCTTGACTGCCCAAGAAAAGGCGTATCCGAAAAACGGAGAGGGCATCACTCTTTTTCTCAAACGCTTCAACCGTACCGGCGGGACGTATCAGAAAGAGTTTATCGAGCTTAATAAAGGGAAGTTGGGTAAAAATAACACTCTGCGCATGGGCGTAAAATATACCTTGCCTCCGCTCGCCTCCGCCCCTCAGAAGAAGAATTATCAGCCCCTATTCGGCAAGTCGCTAGCCAGTTACAAAGTAACCTCTTCCGATTTAAAGGGAGCTTGCTTTTATCTGGTCAGCGGTCATGGCGGTCCGGACCCCGGAGCGATCGGTAAAATGGGCTCCCATGAATTGCATGAGGATGAATACGCTTACGACATCATGCTACGTCTGGCACGCAATCTTTTAACGCGAGGCGCAAAGGTACATATTATCATCCAAGATGCAAAGGACGGAATACGTGACCAGCAATTCCTCAATAACAGCAAACGGGAAACTTGTATGGGTAGTCCGATCCCCCTCAGCCAAGTAAGCCGTCTGGATCAGCGTTGCGCCAAGATAAACAGCTTGAGCCGGAAAGATAAAGAAACTTATAAGAGAGCGATATTCATCCATGTGGACAGCCGGAGCCGACATCAAAGGACCGATGTCTTTTTCTATCATAAGCCCAAGGATCAAGCGAGCAAGCGCTTGGCTAAAACGATGAAATCCACTTTCTCGCGCAAATACAACCGCCACCAGCCGGGCCGGGGATTCTCGGGCACGGTAGACGATCGTAACTTATATGTATTACGTCACACGACCCCGACCTCCGTATTCGTCGAATTGGGCAACATACAAAACCAATACGACCAACAACGGATCATCCTCAGCAACAATCGGCAAGCCTTGGCCAACTGGCTTTGCGAGGGTTTTGTCACGGATTATAATTATTATAGGAAGTAGCATTCCTAATGATCTATTATACTAACACATATCCTGCGGCAGAAATGTTACATGAGCGATTTTAACAGCAATGTAACATATATTTCATTTCTCCGAAATAAGAATATCCGTTCTTTGCCAAAAATAATTATATTTGTATATGGAGAGCCGTAAGGCACTCTTTTAAAAACAGAACAGCTTATGGCAACAACTCGTATTCTTGTAGTGGATGATGAAGAGGATTTGTGTGAGATCCTTAAATTCAACTTAGAAATAGAAGGTTATGAAGTAGATACCGCCTATAGTGCGGAAGAGGCATTAAAAAAGGATCTGACCGTTTACAATTTATTATTGTTGGATGTCATGATGAGAGAAATCTCCGGTTTCAAGATGGCACGTATCCTGCGACAAGATGAGAAGACGGCCAATACCCCTATCATCTTCCTCACGGCCAAAGATACGGAGAACGATATGCTCACAGGGTTCAATCTCGGGGCGGACGACTATATCTCCAAGCCTTTCTCCATCCGCCAAGTGATAGCGCGTGTTAAGGCCGTACTAAGAAGAACTTCCGAGAAATCAAAAGAAAAAGAGATTGAGAAACTTGAGTATGAGACATTAGCTCTTGATACGAAACGCATCAAGGCTACGGTAGACGGGGTGGAAGTTCCATTGACCAAAAAAGAGTTTGAGATACTAAAACTTCTATTGGAAAATAAAGGGAACGTCTTCTCCAGAGAGGAAATACTGTCTCGCATCTGGAAAGACGAGGTATATGTTCTAGACCGTACCATCGATGTCAACATCACCCGGTTACGTAAGAAAATAGGTCCTTATGGAAAGAACATCGTAACTCGCTTAGGTTTCGGTTATTGTTTTGAATGCTAATATTGTCGCTGAATCATGGTAAAGATAGATGGTGAGAAAAGACACCGGATACCGTTTAGCCAACGGCTTTTCTGGTCGGTCTTTTTTATGTTCTTGGGCTTTACGGTCTGTTTCCTGCTATTCCAATATCAGCGGGAAAGGGAGTTTGCGCAAGAAAAGTTGAACAATGTGTTGAGTAACTATAATTACCAATTATTCCGCAAATGCCAACAAAGTACGGACATCAACCAGACCGTAATAAGTTTCATGGACGACATCCCTCAAAAGGATTTGCGGGTAACCATTATAGATCCGTCCGGCGACGTATTGTTTGATAATAGCGGGACGGATGAGTTCAATAATCATAACGATCGAAGCGAGGTACGCAAAGCCCGATTATATAATGAAGGGTTCGCTATCCGTTCCTCGGAATCTACGGGAAAAAGGTATTTCTATTCAGCATCGAATATAGGAGGTTATATTTACCGCTCAGCCCTGCCCTATGATCCATATGTAAGAGGGATATTGACGGTAAACAAGGACTTCATTTATTTCATGGCATTGATGACCTTGATTTTCTTCTTTGTCCTTTCCCGTTTTACTTTCAGCATAGGTAAAACGATATCCAAACTAAGGGATTTCGCCTTAAACGTAGAGAAAGATCGAATGCCTGCGGTCGATTATGTTTTCCCGAATGATGAGCTAGGTGACATCTCACAGAATATCGTAACCTTATACCATCGGCAGCAGAAAGCGAAAAACGAGTTATCCATGGAGCGGGAAAAGCTTATCAAACATTTCCAATATTCCAAGGAAGGCTTCGCCATGTTTACAAGTGAAGGGCGGGAGATTCTTTCTAACATCCTATTCATTCAATTCATAAATGTCATATCCGACACCCAGATCCACCAAGTGGAAGACGTTACTGATATAGCCGAATTAGAACCAATCCGTACCTTCTTGAATAAGAATATCCGGAATCTGAATCGGAAAAAGAAAGTATTAAGAGAGTCCGTGACTATTGACAAGAACGGTAAAATATTCTTGATCGAATGTATTTTATTCCTCGATAATAGTTATGAGATCTCTATTAATGATATATCCCGTCAAGAAGAAGAAAGCCGGATGAAACGACAGCTTACGCAGAACGTCTCTCACGAGCTGAAAACACCGGTCAGCAGCATTCAAGGGTATTTGGAAACAATCCTATCCAACCCAGATTTGAGTCCGGACAAACGTCAATTTTTCTTGGAACGTTGTTATTCCCAAAGTACCCGCCTTACAGGATTATTACGAGATATTTCCGTATTAAACAGACTTGACGAGGCATCCGAGATGTTCGACCTCACGGAAGTAAATATCACGAAGCTTATCGCCGAGATACAAAAAGAATGCTCCCAAGATATGGAAGAAAAACACATCACGTCGGAAATTATCCTCCCGGGAGATCCGACCGTGTTCGGGAATAACTCCCTACTCTATTCCATATTCCGGAATCTATATGACAACGCGATCGCTTATGCGGGAGAAAACATAAAGATTACCGTCAACTGCTATAAAGAAGATCCTAAATATTATTACTTTAGCTTCTCCGATAATGGAGTGGGTATCCCGGAAGAACATATCAATCGCATATTCGAGCGCTTCTACCGGGTAGACAAGGGACGCAGTCGTAAGATCGGAGGAACCGGATTAGGATTATCTATCGTTAAAAACGGGGTTAATTTTCATAAAGGACAAATATCGGCGAAGAGCAGTCCGGGAAAAGGGGTTACTTTTTTCTTCACTTTGAAAAAGAAACTATAAGGCAGACCTCGAAAATTCCATAACATACGCTTGATATTTAATATTAAAATGTATTTTTGTATTGAACATCATACAATATCATGAGAAATACCTATTTAGTATTATTTATCTATTTAATGATCCCAATGTTTTCTTTAGCGGAAAACACCTATACTACCCAACAAAGGGAAGATAGTCTTTTATCCCTATTAAAGTCCTCGCCAACCGTAGATGAACAGATCGAGTTATATAAAGATTTAGCGACAATGTACAGGCAAACGCCCAAGGAGATTGTTTACCTAAACAAAATGGCGGATGTGGCAAGCTCCACTTTGAAAGGTCATGCTTCTTTATATTACGCATGGGCCAACTTATCCCGCCATTATTACAATATACAAAACAGGGATAGCCTGATTTACTGGTCGCATAAGATAGATTCATTGGCCGCGGCCAAGAATGAGGTTCCAGACGCATTATTCGATGCACGAGGATTCATTTGCCAAATGGATCTATGGGACGGCAATTATGAGTTAGCAATGAACGGGGCGATCAGCCTATACAACTATGCCCGTGATACAAAAAGTGAATATGGATTGATTTGTTGCAATGAGAACCTAGGTTTAATCTATCAAGAGATACATCGGGATAGTGATGCGATAGTAGCTTATCGGGAAGGTCTCGATTTATTACAGAAACGAGGTGACAATCCGAAATTCGAGATGCAATACATGGGAAACCTCATCGAATCTTATCTTCGAACCGACCATTTCACCGAAGCCAAGGAATTATTAACTCGTTACGATGAAATGATCCAAGATAGAGAAAGAGAGAATGAAGAGCAAGGAACCGCTTTCCCCGTGGATCGTTGCCGTGCGTTAATGTATGTTTTTTATGCGGATATGTATGTCCTTCAAGACAAGCCCAAGGAGACATTGGACGCCTTGTTGAAAGCGACACCGATCGTAGAGAAAACCGGAGATGATTATACGGAATTCTGCTACAACTTCGTTTTCGCCAAGTATTACTATTTAATAGGTATGTATGAAAGGGCGCTGAATATCATAGATAAAAATAAATTAACAGAAGAAGATATACGAACCTCGGAGCTGAAAGTCGAGATACTCGAAGCATTGGGACGTTATAAAGAAGCGCTCGCATTTAGTAGAGAAGTTGTAGAACATACCAAGATGTTGCATGACGAGGCCTTCAACCGGCAGATCAATCAGCTCCGGACATTACATGATCTAAACAATCAAGAGATGCAGGCATATGAACTACAGCTACGTGAACAACAACTGCATACCCAAAGGTTGTTAATGATTATTCTACTCGTAGTATCGATCGTGCTTTTAGTGATGCTATACATCGTATACAAGTCCTATCGCTCCGCACGCCGCTACCAACGAGAACTTATGAAAGACAAGGAAGCCTTAGTAGAGTCCGAGCGTCAACTTCGTACAGCCAAAGAGATAGCGGAACACGCCAACCAGATGAAAAGCACGTTTATCGCCAATATCAGCCATGAGATCCGTACGCCGCTTAACGCGATTGTCGGCTTTTCGGAATTAATATCCGATGAATCTATTTCCGCTGGCGAAAAGAAAGAGTTTTTCTCCATTATCAACAATAACTCTTATTTATTACTTAATCTGATAAATGACATTCTTGACCTTTCTCGCCTAGAATCCGGGAATATGAAGTTCATTATAGAGAAGACAAGCTTATCGGATTGTTGCCGGAACGCTTTGGCAAGTGTAGAGCACCGGGTCTTTCCGGGTGTTCAATTGACCTATACACCTTCTGAAGACCCCTTACATATCCAGACAGATTCGATACGTCTCCAACAATTATTGATAAACTTATTGACCAATGCCTGCAAGTTCACGAAAGAAGGAGAGATCAACCTATCTTATCAAATAGATGAGGACAAGCAGCATGTACGTATCACCGTAACCGATACCGGATGTGGAATACCGGAGGATAAGCAGAAAGTCATATTCGAGCGTTTCGAAAAGGTAGATGAATACGCGCAGGGTACAGGCTTAGGGTTATCCATCAGCCAAACAATTATCGAGCATTTAGGTGGCTCCATTCAATTAGACCCGACGTATAAGCATGGAGCCCGGTTCATCGTACTCCATCCCTACAACCCTCTTGATAATCCATCATGACGTAAACCACGTCTTGAAATCCGGCACTCTCGCCTTGCTAACCAATATACGCTCCAAGGTCGGTACGATCAAATTGACCGCAAGGCGTCCGTTAAACCAGAGATCGATATCTTGCACCGCCTTTCTGGATATCAAGTACTGACGATTGATCCGGAAGAACAAGGCAGGATCAAGGCTATCGGCTAACTCATCCAAGGTTTGCGTGAAAAGGTATTCCTTCCCGTCCGTCATCACCGCCTTTACATTTCCGTCCGCTATATAGAAAAATAAGATCATATCCACGGAAACAGGTAGCAGCTTATCCCCTTTCACAGGGATCAAGAAATGCGTTTTATATCCTTCCACCCGCTTCAAGGCTTGCATGACAGCGGAATAATCGATCGCTTCTTTCTCCACAGCCGTCGATTGTAACCGTGACAACTTATCCAAAGCTTTCCGTATATCATCCGCGTCGATCGGTTTCAACAGATAATCTACGCTATTCACTTTAAACGCTTTCAGCGCATATTCATCATAGGCTGTCGTGAAAATGATCGGGCAAGAGATATCTACATGACCGAAGATCTCAAAGGCCGAACCATCCGCCAAATGGATATCCAGAAAGATAAGTTCCGGCATTGGATGCGATTGAAACCATTCAACACTATCCGTAATACTATCTAGGACATCGATCACCTCGATATCCGGATCAACCTCTCCCAGCAATGCCATCAAATTACGGACAGCCGCTTTCTCGTCTTCTATTATCAAAGCTTTCATACCAAAGGGATTGTTACGCTGAATATACTAGCATCTTCTTTTATGGAAATATCTTTCTTATACAAGAGGTTATAACGTTTACTCAGGTTCACCAAGCCAATACCGGTGCCTCCGCTATGTGTCAATTTCGGTTGGATAGGATTGCTAACCGTCAAGGAATCATGGCCAGAACGAACGGATATGGTCAATGAATGACGGTTGCTGATCTCGTTATGCTTCACGGCGTTCTCGATCAAAAGCTGCACCGACATAGGAGGCAGTTGCTTAGACTCGTGCTCTTTCCCTAAGTCTATATCGAAGACTAGATTATCCTCATAGCGCATTTTCAAAAGGAAGATATAAGCGTTCACGAAATCCATCTCCTCCCGTAAAGTAACACTACGGCACTCATTCTCTTGCAAGGTATAACGTAAGACACGGGATAACTCCTGCAAATATTCTTGTGCCTTCCCGGGAGTCTCCCGGATCAAGGAACGGAGCGTATTTAAGGAATTAAATAACATATGAGGATTAAGCTGACTCTTCAACGCCTCATATTGGTTCAATAGATTCTCCGCCCGCAATTGCTGGTTCTCGACCTGTACTTGCTGGCTTTGACGAATCAGGTAAATCATATAGCAACTCCCCGTAACGACACACGACATGATAAAATCCCTCAACGGATGCAGATAATGATGTACCAAGGCGTCGATCGCCGGAATATCAAACTGATGGTGCAAGAACACGAAACCTTTTCCTAATAAATTATTCACGCACCAAGTCATTACGAACGAGAGAAGGACCTTCTGCCAAGAGATACGCGCTTTCTGCCGATTGAAACCAAAGACATACGTGTTCATCGCAAATAGCAGCAAGAGGGACACGAAGGTGAAAAAGACCTCATTCGCTACATCCAATACCGACATATCCGGGAAAAGAGCGTTCTGCCCGGTAACGTCAAACAACGACACCAATTCCGGGAAATGGATCAAGAAGGCCACCATGATCGATATGATGACCAACGAGAACACATATTTATTCTTTATATTCATTTTCTTCATGAAGGCAAAGATAGTCATTTCTTCTCTACCCGTGCGGAAACATACATACCGGGACGAAAACGGGGATTCGTCTCTTTCACCCGAGCGTACATTTCCAAGGAACGGCTCGTCTCGTCCACCTCCTGTCCGATCGAGATCAAGACCGCATGGAAGGTCTCCTTCCCCATTCCATTCACCCGGAACTGTACTTGGTTCCCAATGGATAAGTCCGCTAAATCCTTCTCATAAGCGGTCAGGCAAAGGAGAGTCTCGCCTTTATCGATCACATCACAGATCGGTTCGCCCGCGTTCACGTATTTACCGAGATTAATGGACAGCCCGGCGACATAACCGCTCAGTGGCGCTTTTACCTCCAAATAAGGTTGGATACCGTCTTCCAGAAGATCGCCGGCGGAGACACCTAGGATAGCAAGTTGCGCAGCGGCGGCATCTTGACGGCTCTTCATGGAAAGATAATCCGCCTTGCTTTGCTGGAAACGTTTTTGCGAGGCCGCTTCTTGCTCGCTCAAACGCTGTTGCCTTTTATACTCAGCCTCTAAGTATTCCGTTTGGGCATGGGCATCCAAATAGGTCTGTTGCAACGTGATAAAATCCGGATTCTCCAAGCTGACGACCACGGAGCCCTTCTTCACATAATCGCCCGGAAGCAGCGTAGTAGCATGAACCGTGCCTCCCATCGTCAACGTAACCGTAGCCTGCCGCTGCGGGGGAACTACCATGATCCCGTTGAAAGAGGAGTGATTCGGAAGGGCCGTTGCCGAGGAAATCCCATCCACCTCTACGCTATCCACGGATGGTTCGGACGGTACGCTTTCCGCTACTTGAGTAATAGCGAGCCGGGCAGTTATGTCTTGCGAATCGCCCTGTCCTTTCTCCGCGTTGTTTGTCATACTGCATGCGGCCAATGCCATAAGAGCCGCAGGAATCCATATCTTTTTCATCTTATACTATTTTTCTGGTTATCTACTATACAACTCCAACTCAAGCGCCGATATATTATAGGCATATACGGCCTCAATATATCCCCGCCGGATCTCCCGGGCGGCGTTCAGGCTTTGAACAAACTGCGTGATATCTGTCTCGCTCTCTTTGAACTGTACCGTCGCGCTCTTCAACAAAGCATCCGCTTCCGGTAAAGCGCCGGTCGTATAATAGCGGATATGCTCTCCTTCCTTACGAAGCGCGACGCTCAACTCCTCCACCTTATTGTTCAATTGACGGATGTTACTCTCCGCTTCCGTGCGGGCGATATAGGAATCGATCTTCGCTTGCCTTACCCGGCTATGCTGCGGGAAGAACAATACCGGGAACGAGATCCCGACCATCCAAGAGTCCAGACCGCTCAACGGGGCTATTTTCTGACGCACATATCCTACCGATAGTTCCGGGAAGAAACGGCTTCGTTCGATACGAAGCATGGCTTTCTTCTCATCGGCCACGCTCCGGAAGTAATTCAGATGGATATCGGACGGAGCGATCTCGGCTACGCGAGCGGGGAATAAAACCAATGTCGTATCCATAGGCAGCAATGGGGAATCCGAATAACAAGTCCATGAGAAACGACGGGCAGCCAATTGCAACTCCTCCTCCGCCTGCGACAAACGGGTTTGCAGATCGGCGACCAAGGTAGATGACATATTCCGCTCCAATAGCGTGATATCCCCTTGCTCATAACGCAACTGACTTGCCTTTCGCAAACGTCCGGCCCACTCGATCTGCTCTTTATACAAGGCACATAGATGAAAGGCATATTGATAATAAGCCCATGCCCGTTTTACCTCGGCCGTAATCTCCTTCTTCACCAAGTCCCGGTAATATTCTCCCGTGGCGACTTGACGGTTCACCAAGGCGTTCTTATAAAATGGGGTCAATAGAGAGCCTAAGGATTGCGTGATCTCCATCTGATTGTCGTTTCGTGTCTCACCGTTGATCTGTCCCCATGAATAATTAAAGGTGGTCGGTGACACCTCCCAGCTCTCTCCCCGTGAAGCACGACTACGTTCAATGGATGCCGTGGCAGTCTTCAGGCGAGGATGATTCTCCAAGGCGATCGTCACGGCTTCTTCCAACGACACCGTCTGTTGGGCATGCGTGGGGAATAAGATACCTAAAAAAAGAAGAAACGGCAATAGGCGCTTCAACCAGCGTTGGCGCTTCCAAGCGGCCGAGCTATTTACCAACCGATAAAATACCGGGATAATAATCAACGTCAAGATCGTGGAGACAATCAAGCCTCCGATCACGACCGTCGCTAACGGACGTTGCACCTCCGCGCCCGCGGACTTCGCTATCGCCATCGGCACGAATCCTAGAGAAGCTACCAAGCCGGTCAAGAATACGGGGCGAAGTAGATGCGGACATCCTTTCGCGAGGATACGATTCGTTGTCATTTGATATTTAGTTTGTTTCCGTAAGTTATTAAAATGATTAATCATTAATATACCATTCAAGACCGCTACGCCAAACAAGGCGATAAAGCCGACCCCCGCCGATATACTGAAAGGCAACCCTCGTAACCAAAGGGCCAGAATACCCCCTATCAAGGATAACGGGACGGTAGAAAATACCACCAGCGAGTAGGTAACACTCTTAAAGGCAAAGAACAACAGCAATAAGATCAATGACAAGGCGACCGGTATCACGATCGTAAGCGTATCGATCGCATTCCGCAAGTTCTCGAACTGGCCGCCATACTCAAAGTAGTATCCCGGTTCCAGCTTGATATGCTTGTCAAGGGTTTCTTGGATAGTACGCACGACTTTCTGGATATCAGCGTCACGGACATTCACCCCGATCACGATACGGCGTTTCGTGGCATCCCGGTTAATCTGTAGAGGCCCGTTGACCAGCTCGATCGTAGCGACCTCGCTAACCGGGATCTGGATTCCCTCGGCAGTCCGTACAAAGAGCTTATCCAAATTCAGATCCGCCACTTTATCATTATCCAGACGAAGCACCAAGTCGAAACGTCGCTCATTCTCGAAAACGACACCCGCCGCCTCTCCCGCATAAGCCGTACGGATGATCGTGTTCAACTCCTCTATATTCATCCCGTAACGGGCGATCTTGGCACGGTCGTAGTGTACGACCAATTGCGGCAGCCCCATCGCCTGCTCCACGATCACATCGGCGGCTCCCGGTACTTGCTCCACGAAAAGAGAAGCTTCCTTCGCCTTCTTATAAAGCTCCGCCATATCCTCTCCATATAGCTTGATCGCGATATCCGCCTTGGCCCCCGTCATCAATTCATTGAAGCGAAGCTGGATCGGCTGGCTGAAGTTAAACTCCGCCCCCGTAATCGGTTCCAAGGAAGCCTTCATCTTCTCCACCATCTCCGCACGGCTGGAGGCCGAGGTCCATTCCTTGAAAGGTTTCATCACGATCATGATATCCGCATCTTCCACCGCCATCGGGTCGGTCGGAACCTCGGCCGTTCCGATCTTGGCTACCACGTGTTTGATCTCCGGGAAACTCTTCATCAAGGTCTCTTCCGCTTGCTTCGATAGCTCGATACTATGCGTCAGGGAACTACCGGCGGGAAGCGTCATCTGCATGGCGAAATCCCCCTCATCCAGCGTAGGGATAAACTCCGCCCCTAACCTCGTGAATAAGAAAAGGGACACAGCCAGAGCCGCGAAAGAACAAGCGATCGTTCCCCAGATATGACGCAGACAGAAATGAAGCGTACGCCTGTAAACCCCGTTTAATTTCCCGAAAAAACGATCGGCGAATGTAGGCTTCGAAGAGATCGTACGCTTTAGGAACAGGGAGGCCATCATCGGCACGTAGGTGAGCGAAAGGATCAAAGCTCCGATAATACAAAATACCAAGGTCTTCGCCATGGGGGTAAAATACTTGCCCTCTATCCCGGTCAGCGTAAGTAGCGGGAAGAAGACGATCAAAATGATCAATACGGCAAAGGTAGCGCTCCGGGCGACATGACCGGCTCCGGCCTCGACCTCCCGGTCCATCTCCTCGGCAGAGAGCGTACGCCCCATCAACCGCCTCGAATAGATATGCGCCAACATCCCCTCCAATATAACGATCGATCCATCGACCACGATACCGAAATCGATGGCCCCCAAACTCATCAAATTGGCGGAGACCCCGAAAACACGCATCAAGATAAAAGCGAAAAGCATCGCCAACGGGATCACGGAAGCCACGATCAAGCCGGCCCGCACATTCCCCAAGAAGATGATCAATACGATAAAGACGATCAACGCTCCCTCTATCAAGTTACGGATCACGGTGGATATATTTCGGTCTACCAATTCGGAACGATTCAAATAAGGTTCTACACGAACACCTTCCGGCAACATTTTCTGTACCCTTTCGACCCGTGCCTCCAGTTCCTTGGTCACGACATTGGCGTTCGCACCCTTCAACATCATGGCGATACCGCCCACGCACTCTCCCTCGCCATCCTTTGTCATGGCTCCAAAACGCTTGGCGGAACCAAAGCGAACCGAGCCGACATCGCTTATATGAATCGGTATCCCTCCACGGTTCGTGATCACGATGCGCTCGATGTCCTTTATCTTGCCGATCATTCCCTCGCTACGGATGTAGTAAGCCTTATTGATTTTCTCGATATAACTGCCGCCCGTATTCTGGTTATTCCGGTTGAGCGCCTCGAACACCTCGCCGATCGTAATATTCAAGGAATAAAGGGCATCCGGATCTACCGCCACCTCATACTGTTTCAGATAGCCGCCAAAGCTATTGATCTCCACGATACCCGGTATACCGCTCAGTTGCCGTTTCACGATCCAATCCTGAATGGTACGGAGTTCCATGGCGTCGTATTTCTCCTCATAACCGGGCTCCACGCTCAATACATATTGATAAATCTCGCCTAAGCCGGTCGTGATAGGCATCAGCTCCGGCGTACCCAGTTCCGTGGGGATTTCTCCCGCCACGGTCTGTATCTGCTCGTTTATAAGTTGGCGGGCATCCAAGGTAGGCACGCTTTCCTTAAACACGACCGTTACCAATGACAGGCCAAAGCGGGAAACGGAGCGGATCTCTTCCACGTTCATGATATTACTCATCGCTATCTCGATAGGCATGGTGATCAATTGCTCTACCTCTTGCGGGGCCAAGGTTGGCGATACCGTCACGATTTGCACTTGATTGTTCGTTATATCCGGTACGGCATCTATCGGTAAAGTCATCATGGCATAGATTCCCCCCAGAAGCAGAAACAAGGTTGTCAACCCAACGAATAGTTTCTTCTGAATAGAAAAATGGACAATCGCTTTAAACATCACTTCATTTATTTAATATAATAGTTACAAAAATAAAAGGTAAGCGTTTGTCTGCCCCGTATAAAATAATGAAGTGACCGAAATCAAGGTTGAAGTATCGGTATGAGGAGTTGGAGCATATCAATAGAAAAAGGCTTCAC
This sequence comes from Parabacteroides sp. B2-S-102, assembly GCF_023656665.1. NCBI lineage: Bacteria > Pseudomonadati > Bacteroidota > Bacteroidia > Bacteroidales > Tannerellaceae > Parabacteroides > Parabacteroides sp. B2-S-102. The sequence goes on from NZ_JAMOKM010000002.1 coordinate 44,588, forward strand.
ATGCCCTCTATGACACATGAAGCCCCTTTTGTTATCCTATATAAATAATAAGAATCGTTGCCGTTAAAAGCGGATCAGCACTTAATGCTCAACTGTCGCAACACCTCACGGATCTTCTCATACGTGACGATACGTGTAGGAACCAAAGGCAAACGAAGCTTATTCTCGATAAAGCCCATCATATTCAGCATACTCTTCGCTCCGGCAGGATTTCCATCCACGAACAACAGGCTGAACAGCTCCGTGAAGCTGTGATGGATCGTACGTGCGCTATCATAATCACCCGCCAAGGCCAGACGTACCATACGGCTAAACTCACGAGGGAAGGCGTTACCGATCACGGAGATCACTCCCACCGCACCTAATGTCATTAAAGGGAAAGTAATACCATCGTCACCGGAGATCACGTTGAAACGGGCCGGCTTGTTCTTGATGATATCATCCATCTGGGTGATATTGCCGGAAGCCTCTTTCACGGCGATCACGTTATCGAACTCACGGGCGATGCGAAGCGTAGTCTCGGCCGTCATGTTCACGCCCGTACGCCCCGGTACGTTATAGAGTACGATCGGTAAATGAGTAGCGTTGGCGATCGCCTTGTAATGCTGGTAAATCCCTTCTTGGGAAGGCTTATTATAATAAGGTACGACCGAGAGGATAGCGTCGATACCCTCAAAATTATCTGTCTTCAACTTCTCGACAACCGACCGTGTACAATTACCTCCCACGCCTAATACGATAGGGATACGGCCCCGTACACGAGTCACTACCAAGCTTATAATGTTTTTCTTTTCTTCTTCCGTAAGTGTAGGGGTTTCCGCTGTAGTACCCAGCACTACCAAATAATCCGTACCGTTCTGCACCTGATAATCCACCAGCTTGCCTAACGCCTCGTAATCTACACTCTCATCTTCCTTGAATGGCGTGATCAACGCCACACCCATTCCTTTTAAATTTATGTCTGCCATGGGGAAAATATTCCTTTTTGTTATTTAGCACTGCAAAAATAAGGAAATTATATCATTTAGCACGGATGGAACGCAAATAAAATAATATCTGTCCGAATAAATACTGAATATCGTCCTTATCTGTTACAGTCAAGCCTAAGTCGTACCATTCTTGGCCCGGATACTTAATCCCGACCTTGAAGGCGGATGGATGCCGGAGAGCGATGTATTGCAAGGCATAACAACCCGGCCGGGTGATATCGATCAAGATATCCGCCTTGAGAGCGCCCACCTTTTCCAAGACACTATCTGAAGGGAATCCCCACGCGTTGAGATCGCTCTTTGAATGTACAGGAATATTGGAATCGTCGAAAGGAATATCCGCTCCTCCGGACGGCACATACACACACGTCTTGATATCCTTCTTCGCCTTGCGCAAAGGCTCCAAGGCCCTCATGACGTCCTCGTGATCCTCTATATTATACAAGACCAAAAGCGAACGTGCCTCATCCAAGGAAAGGGAACGATGCGGACGCCCCCCAGCGTCCGACACTAAAGCCTGTATCTTCTTCTTGATAAAATAATTCGTAAACATTTATTCCAGCATATTTAAGAACGTATCCTCGTTGATAATCTTCACACCCAGCTTCGCCGCTTTCTCCAGCTTGGCCGGTCCCATATTCTCGCCGGCAAGGATATAATCGGTCTTCCCTGAGACGGAGCCGCTATTCTTGCCGCCATGTTGCTCAATCATCGCCTTATACTCGTCACGTGAATGCTTGGAAAATGTCCCGCTGATCACGATCGTCAATCCTTTCAACTTCTCGGAACGGTTCGCCAATTGCTCCTCGGAAACCGCCATCCGCAAGCCCTGTTCCTTTAATCGGTTCACCAACGTACGGTTCTTCTCGTCCGAGAAATAACTCAATACACTCTGGGCGATCCGCTCGCCGATCTCGTCCACGGCTACCAAATCCTCTAAGGACGCCTGCTCCAATGCCTCGATCGAATGGAAAGCCGAGACCAAGCGTTTAGCGACCGTCTCTCCCACGAAACGAATCCCCAGACCGAACAAGACTCTCTCAAAAGGAACTTGCTTGGATTCCTCCAGACTCGACATCAGATTCTGGGCGCTCTTCTCCGCCCACCGTTCCAGACGCAATAAATCGGCAACCGTCAACGTATATAAGTCCGCCGAGTCTTTTACATAACCGGCGTTGTACAAATCCTCCACCGTTTCCGGGCCTATATTGATATTCATCGCCTTCCGGGTCACGAAATGCTCTATACGCCCCTTGATCTGAGGAGGACAGCCCGACTCGTTCGGACAGTAATGCGCCGCCTCTCCCTCCGGACGCACCAAAGGAGTCCCGCACTCCGGACACACACGGATAAAGCGGACCTTATCCCCCATCAGCATCGAACGAGCCTCCACGTTCACTCCCACGATCTTCGGGATGATCTCCCCGCCTTTCTCCACATACACTTGGTCGCCGATATGCAAGTCAAGCCCCTCGATAATATCGGCGTTATGCAAGGAAGCCCGCTTCACCACCGTCCCCGCCAACAATACGGGCTCGAGGTTCGCCACCGGAGTAACCGTCCCCGTCCGTCCCACTTGGAAAGAGACCGAGTTCAAGCGAGTCTCGGCACGCTCCGCCTGAAACTTATAAGCGATCGCCCAGCGAGGGCTTTTCGACGTAAAACCTAAGTTCCTCTGCTGACGAAGCGAGTTTACCTTCAACACGATCCCATCCGTCGCCACGGGCAGGTTCTTACGTTCCACATCCCAATAAGCGATATAATCGAATATATCCTGTAGGCTCTGGCATTTACGGATCACGTCCGGAATCTTAAAACCCCATGCGCGAGCCGCCTGCAAATTCTCATAATGCCCTTCGGCCGGCAGGTTCTCACCCAATAAATAATAGAAATAAGCATCCAGCTTACGGGAGGCCACGATAGCCGGGTTCTGCTGTTTCAACGTACCGGAAGCGGCGTTGCGAGGATTGGCGAACAAGGGTTCCTCCTGCTCCTCCCGCTCCTTATTCAAGCGATCGAACTCCGCCCAAGGCAGCAATACCTCGCCACGGATCTCGAACTCCTCCGGAAAATCAGAACCCCGGAGTCTTAATGGAACCGAACGGATGGTCTTGATATTCGCCGTCACGTCATCACCACGAGTACCGTCGCCACGGGTCACGGCACGCGTCAAGCGTCCTTTCTCATAGGTCAAAGAGATAGAAGTGCCATCATATTTAAGCTCCGCCACAATCTCGAAAGGCTCATTCAAGGAGCGGACCGTACGATCATAAAAATCTCGGATCTCATCCTCGGAGTACGTATTACCCAACGAAAGCATCGGATATTTATGTACCACTTGCTCAAACTCTTTCGAGAGGTCGCTCCCCACTCGCCGAGTCGGGGAATCTGGATCGGCGAACTCGGGATGCGCCGCCTCCAGTTCCTGCAACTCTTTCATCATCTTATCAAACTCAAAGTCTGATATTGTCGGTGCCGAAAGCACATAATAATTATAATTATGCCGCTCCAGCTCATCACGCAGGGCTTTTATCTTTGCTTCGACCATATTAGTATATTAATTCTACGTTGTCTATCCAAAACGTATTTCCCGGAGAGCCGATATAGGCCCCTCCGTGGCTGGAGGTGAACTGCAACACCATATGCGTAGGTGCCTCGCCCGGCTCCGCCCAGCCTACCTCTTGGATAGGAACGCTTTTTCCTTTACTATTTAACGTATAACGTTCCTCTACTTGTATACGCATATACGGTTTATATTCGGGCTTGGATGTTATATTTCCATAAAGGATCGGGTAAGTAGCGTCATTTACCCAATCAGGGGTAGATTCCGTATAGCGTTGCACCATCGTACCGACCCGCTTGGAATAAACATTCCCTTCCGCATCTTCCCATCGTTTCTGCAACAACAAGATCACCGCCAAGGAATCCTGCCCGGCCACCGTACTCTTACGGCTGAACCCCGTACTACGTACCCGATTCTTCTCGGGAGCGGCTTTCACCTTATAATCAAACCGCAACGCTTTCGGCTTCTTGGAGAAAGGCACTCCTGATTGTAACATCGCTTGGGGGTTCTTTGTTCCCTTGATCGGCTCATGCACCGTACCCAAGAAAACGGAGCCGGCGGCGATCACCTCGATATCCACCAAACCGAAAACCTTCACGCTCTCATAACGGGTCTCCATGCGGGCGCACATCCCATCCCCCCGTTTCTCCGGGAAAACAGACGTATTGGTTTTCACCACTCCCGCCACTTTCGCCATCACGTTGGAAGTAGCCCACGGAGAACCGCCCATATTACGAAACGCCGTATTACCGACAATCGTATCCGAGGGCCCCAGCTCATAAAGCCATTTCGTATTTCCCCCGATAATGCCAGACTCATGAATCTCACGGACAATCCAATTATCCATGTCTCCATAAGCGAAGGGCACCACATTCTCCGATGTCACCCCATCCCCGTCCGCGAGAACCACGGACAAAGGCATACAAGCGATTGCCAAAAATAACGCTTTCTTTCTTAAACTCAAACCCATCCCTCTATCAATTTAATACCTATCTAACCCTTTATTTATAAGCTATAGCCCCATTCCTTCAAGGCCATGCCCCAATTTTCCTCTACGAGCCGGACCGTACGATCCTCGTACTTGTATTGGTTCTTCTTGTAGCCCTTCTTCTTGCCCAGATACTTCTCTATATCCGCCTTAGACTCCTTAAAGCCGGGTAAGTTTAATGACCCGTAGATATTTTCCGTCATGCCGAAAGCGTCTTTCTCGAAATCCTCGAACTTCACTTCCACCAGATTGCCTTCCGGTATCAGGTGCTTCTCTTCCTCGTACTTATAGAAAAGACGGCGATATACCTCGATGAAGTTCGCCTCGATCTGCTCGTTCGTGATATCCTGCAAACGCAATGGCTGGATCGTATTCGTAAAGAAACTGCGGGTACTCTCGAATACCGTATACGGATTTCGCTTCAAGTAGATGAACTTAGCGTTCGGGAACATCTCCAGCAAAGTCTTCACACGCCCCGTATGCGGTGGGTTCTTGCTCAAATACTGCGTACCGTTCGTATTCCAGAGGGAAACCTTAACCAGACGCATGAAAGTATCCATGAAGATCCGCCGCTCCTCCTCCGTGATATCGTTAAACAATAAGTAACGATCGCAATACTCCATCCAGCGTTTCGGGAAGAACCAGAAATTATAATATGTATAAGGCATCATGTTCGACAAGGCGAACTCCTCCTCTTGCGGAAGATCCACCTTCAACTCCATATTATCGGTCGGACGCTTATCCGGCATCAAGAAAGCCATGTTCTTCTTGAAGAAAGGCTGCCCCCAGAGCATCAGGTGCGGGAATACCGTCTGGTACGTCGTGGTATAACCGAAATGCTTATCGCAGGCGAAGATGTTATGTACAAAGGTCGTACCACTCCGCCAATGCCCCAAGATAAACAAGGGGTCCATCTCCAGCGGCTTATCGGCCAATTTCTTGAACCGGCTATCCTCGATCGGCTTCAAGGCGCTCAACAGGCGGCAAACACCGGTCGTAAGGCGATACTTACCCTTAAAGCCCTTGTCTATCTGCTGCCGGGCCGTCACCTTCCTGAACGTATCCCAATCCGCCCCGACCAACGTATTGATCGGTAGCTTATCAAACTCCAACAATCCCATATCCTATCGTTTTTCCGTTATACATTTCACAGATACGCCCTGCCGGCCCAACTCCTCACAAACCTTACGGATCGCCTCATAATGCTCCTCTCCGATTCCCATCTCCGGGAGGTTCAAGGTAGCCAAAGCGTCTTCCGTCACCATATCTTTAGCGTCCACACGGTCGATGATCATACCCACGGCGGACGTATTATTCGTAATCGGATCGATCAAGATAAACGAGCCGGTCTGCTTATTCCTCCTATACGGATCGAAGAACAACTCCTTGCCGGTAGTAAATACCACACGGCCGATCTCGTTCAGCTCCAGATGATCCACGGAAGACTGCTCCATCGTGTTCACGTTCACCTTATAGCGGATACTATCCACACGGGCACGTGTCGTATGAGTGGTCTGCTTGATGTAGAACTGCTTGTTCACGTCCATGGCTTCCTCATCCATCCACACCAGCATGGCCTCGAAATTACGGTCGCGGATCGGCAAGTTATCCGGGTGCACCAGCATCTCCCCACGGGAGATATCGATCTCGTCCTCCAAGGTGATCGTAATACATTGAGGCGGGAAAGCCTGCTCCAACTCACCCTCGTAGGTGACGATGCTCTTTACCTTCGAGGTCTTCCCGGAAGGCAACGCCATCACCGTATCTCCCTTACGCACGATACCGCTAGCCACCTTGCCGCTAAACCCACGGAAATCCAGATTCGGGCGCAACACGTATTGCACCGGATAACGGAAGTCCTCGTAGTTACGATCCAAGTCGATAGGCACGTTCTCCAGATAATCCAATAAAGACGTACCCTCGTACCAAGGCGTACGATCACTCTTCTCCACCACGTTATCGCCATCCAAGGCCGATAAGGGGATATACGTGATATCCGGGATATCCAGCGGCTCCACGAAACGTTTATAATCCGCCACGATCCGGTCGAACGTATCCTTGTCGAAGTCCACCAAGTCCATCTTATTCACGGCCAGTACCACATGTTTGATCCCCAGCAAAGATACCAGATAGGTGTGACGGCAGGTTTGCGTGATCACGCCCGTGCGGGCATCCACCAAGATGATCGCCAGATTCGCCGTGGAACCACCCGTGATCATATTCCGGGTGTACTGCTCGTGCCCCGGGGTGTCGGCGATGATGAACTTACGGTTGTTCGTGCTGAAATAGCGGTAAGCCACATCGATCGTGATACCTTGCTCACGCTCGGCCTTCAAGCCATCCAGCAACAAAGCGTAGTCGATATGCTCGCCGGCGTTGCCCATACGCTTGCTGTCACGCTCCAAGGCATCCAACTGATCCTCGTATATTTTCTTACTATCAAACAGCAATCGGCCTATCAAGGTCGATTTGCCATCATCCACCGAGCCGGCGGTCAAGAATCTCAGCAGGTCCTTCTGCTCGTCCTTATCTAGGAATTCCTTTATATTTAATTTTGTATCTGCCATGTCTCTTCTGTGTTAAAAATACCCTTCCCGTTTCTTCTGCTCCATACTAGCGTCTTGATCGAAGTCGATCACACGGGTCGTACGCTCGCTCTTCGTCGTGGTCATCATCTCCTCCACGATTTTCTCGATCGTATCCGCCTCGCTCTCCACGGCGCCGGTCAGCGGCCAGCAGCCCAACGTACGGAAACGGACCATACGCATACGGATCTGGTCCCGGTATTGCTCCGGCAAGCGGTCGTCGTCCGCCATGATCAAATTACCGTCGATCTCCACGCACGGACGCTCCTTGGCGAAATACAGGGGAACGATCGGGATATTCTCCAGACGGATATATTGCCAGATATCCAGCTCCGTCCAGTTCGATAGCGGAAATACACGGATGCTCTCGCCCTTATGCACACGGGCGTTATAGATATCCCACAACTCCGGGCGCTGGTTCTTCGGGTCCCATTGATGGAACTTATCGCGGAACGAGAAGATACGTTCTTTCGCACGGCTCTTCTCCTCGTCACGGCGGGCGCCGCCGAAAGCGGCGTCGAACTTATATTTATCCAAGGCATGAAGCAAAGCCTGCGTCTTCATCAAGTCCGTATGCACCTTGCTTCCATGCGTGAACGGGCCCACGCCCGCGTGGAAAGCCTCCATATTAGACTCCACGATCAAGTTCCAGCCGAATTTCTTCGCATAAGAATCACGGAACTCTATCATCTCCTTAAACTTCCATTTCGAATCGATGTGCATCAACGGGAAAGGAACCTTACCCGGAGCGAAAGCCTTCTCGGCCAGACGGACCATCACGGAAGAATCCTTCCCGATGGAATAAAGCATAACAGGATTCTCGAACTCGGCGGCTACCTCACGGATGATGTGGATAGACTCGGCCTCCAGCTCCTGTAAATGACTTAACTTGTAATCAGACATATCTTTTTTCAGTGTTTAATTTCTACTTTCGGTATGATCAACTCCAACAACCGGCTCACGGATTGCTCCACGCTCAATACGGAGGTATCCAAGGACAGGTCCGGACGCTCCGGCGCCTCGAACGGGGCGGAAACCCCGGTAAACTCCTTGATCTCGCCTTTCCGGGCCTTGGCATACAGGCCTTTCACGTCACGGCGTTCGCACTCGGCGAGCGGCGTACTTACGTAAACCTCCAAGAAATCCGCTTTACCGATGATAGCGGACGCCATCTCTCTCAACTCGTTGTTCGGGCTGATAAAAGCCGCTATGGTTATAACACCCGTATCGACAAACAGTTTACCCACCTCGGCGATCCGGCGTATATTCTCCACCCGGTCCTCCGGCGAGAACCCGAGATTATTGTTGATACCACTACGGATATTATCCCCGTCGAGGATGCGGCAAAGCAATCCCCGTTTATGCAACTCACGCTCCAAGGCGATAGCGATCGTGCTTTTCCCCGAGCCACTCAAACCCGTGAACCACACCATCACTCCCCTTTGCCCCAGAAGCGCCTCTTTATCCTCACGACCCAGCATACGGTCGAAAATCGGATAGATATTATTTTCTAAAACTTCCATATCATAGGTATTACAAACACGGAGATCAAGAACGTGATCAAGTTCAAGGGCAGGCCCACCTTCACGAAATCCGTGAACTTATAGCCTCCCACGCCTTGTACGATCAGGTTGGTCTGGTAGCCGATCGGCGTACTGAAACTAGCCGACGCCGCCATACAGATCACGACAAAGAATGGGGTCGGATCAACGCCTAATTGCGTAGCCACCGACAAGGCGATCGGGAAACTCAATGCCGCCGCGGCGTTGTTCGTGATCAACTCCGTAAATATATTGGTAATAATAAATATAATCGCCAGCAACGCATACGGTCCTAAATCGTCGGCCATACTAATTATATGGCGGGCTATCATGGAGGCAAAGCCGGAATTCTCCATGGCCTTGCTGATAGCGAAGGCACAAGCGATCGTTATCAAGATATCCCAAGAGATGTATTTCGTGTATTTCTTCGGCGGGAAGATCTTAGTCCACGCCATGATGATTGTCGTAATGCAGACAAAGAAGAACATATCCAAGCGCATACTTGGAACGGCCTCTTTCACGACTGGCAACTCTCCTACCGTCGCCCCCGTAATCATAAAGATCAACAGTCCTAAAGCCAGCCAACGTTTCTTCCTCGATACCGGCTCCGTTGCCTCATTACCATTCGCCAACATCAAGAAGACACTAGACTCACCCCATGTAGGGATAAAAGAATCGTCCGCCCACAACACCAAGGTATCGCCCTCATGCAACACCACCGTATCCAGATTACGGGTAAAACGCTGTCCGCCGCTTTTCACCTCTTTCACGATCGCCCCGTAATGGCGGGTAAAGTTAAACTCTCCCAAGGTCTTGTTGATACCCGGGAAGCGTGCGCCCAGCACGGCCTCCACCCGGTGGAAATTCCCGGGATTCTCATCCTCCCCGTCTTCGGATACCGTATCCGTCCTCGAGTCCGGAAGCAGTTTATTCGAGAAAGCGAACAAATATAAAATACCGGCGATAGCGATAAAAATACCGACTTTCCCCAGCTCAAACATCGTAAAGCCCTCATATCCCGCCTCCAGAATCATGCCGTGCACCACCAGATTCGTAGAAGTACCGATCAAGGTACATATACCGCCCAATATCGTGACATACGAGAGAGGGATCAAGAATTTCGTGGCCGGAAGCCTCACCGCCTCCGCCCATCGCTTGATGATCGGGGCAAAAATAACCACCACCGGCGTATTATTCAGGAACGCCGACACGAAAGCCACGGGCGGGAGCATCCTCGCCTGCGCCTTGAAGACGGTGGTCTTCCCCTCGGGAAGCAGTTTCTTGATCAATTGGCCTAAAGCCCCGCTCTGCCGCACTCCCTCACTGACAAGGAAGAGCATGGCTACGGTTATCATCCCTTTATTGCTAAAGCCCTCCAGCATCTCCTTGGGAGTAAGAATGCCTACGCAGAGAAAAAACACGACCACTGTCAGAAGAACCATTCCCGGCCGCATCTTATCCCATACCAAGGCTGCGATCATGCCGATCAGGGCCAGCAACACAAACACTATATCAAAATTCATGTATTTACTTTTAAGAGCGCAAAAATAATAAGAATACTCAAGTGCGCACTCCTTTCGCTAACCTATTTTTAGGATTATATGGGATATAGACCAATAATGATTGATTCTGGGCCAACTTATATTCTTACAAGGTAGTCTTCTAAATTTCGTTCATAACCAAATAAACAAGAATGCATTGTACGGCTTGTAGAGACGGAGCATGCTCCGTCTCCCACCGCTGACAGTAACTTAAAATACACATCCCCCTCACTTCACGATAAACCACGGATTATGCAAATCTTCCTTGTTATAGCGAAGCGGGGTCTTGCCGTCGATATGATATATGTCGCAACCGGCAGACTTGGCGATGGCGTGGCCGGCGGCGGTATCCCACTCCATCGTCGGGGCGAAACGGGGATAGATATCGGCCGAGCCTTCCGCTACCAGACAAATCTTCAGGCTGCTGCCGCTACTGATCAACGTAACGGGCTTTCCCTGCTTGCGGAGATTATCGATGAAAGCGGTGGTCTCCTCCGTTTGGTGAGACCGGGATGCCACTACCACGACTCCTTGATGCGCCAGCGCCATCGGCAAATGTATCGCCCGCTGCTTCATCTCGTCCATCGAGGGCTGGCTACTGCTATCGATTCCCGTAAACTTATAAGCACCCACAGAGGAGGAGGCGAAATACAACTCCTTCCGGACGGGCACATAAATGACGCCCAACACGGGCACACCTTTCTCCACCAAGGCGATATTCACGGTAAACTCGCCGTTTTTCTTGATAAACTCCTTGGTACCGTCCAGCGGGTCCACGATCCACAGCGTCTCCCATTTGGAGCGCTCCTTGAACGGGATCTCCTTTCCTTCCTCGCTTAAGACCGGAAACGGGGTAACGGACAAAGCGTTTGTTATCAATCGATGGGCCGCCTTATCCGCCTTTGTCAACGGCGAGTTGTCTGCTTTTCTCTCTATCCCGAAGTCTGATTCGGGGTCGTTATAAATATCCATGATCGACTTGCCTGCGTCTACCGCGGCATGGATCGCAATGTAAAGATAATTGGCGTAGCTCATCATCACTTCTCGTTTTATTATTTGTTAATAAGCAAATATATGGAAAAAAAACAAATTAACGCCCTGTCGCCTGTAAATATTCCGTACGTTTGATCAAATAAGCCGTATAATCGCCCGTATACTGGTCACGGCTTTGCTGGAGAAGCGATTGAGCGTCCAGAAGATCGCTCAGCGTTACCGTGCCCGCCTTATAATAGTCCGTATTAAGGCGGACATTCTCCTCGGCTGTCGCTATGGACTCCTCCGAGAGCTTGACTTGCTTATAAGACTCCTCCAGCTCGTTCCAAAGCTTCCGCATTTGCACCAACAGAAGCTCATTGGCGTTTTGGCGGGAATACTCGGCCGCCTTCACCTGAAGCTTTTGCTTCCGGATGGCGTGCGAGCCGCCCCACCAATCACTGATCGGAATCGCTACGGTAGCGAAAACCATGCCGAACGGACGGTCCTTATCCAGTAAGTTGTGATACATATACCCGGCTCCGATCCCCACGGTGGGCAAGTATTGCCCAACCTTCAGCTTTTGTTGAAGACGGGCGGCCTCCACGTTCTTCTCCAGCAATTTATAAGAGAGTGTCGTAGGGAGCGCCTCCTCATGGCTCACCCGGTAAAGCTCCGGGGAGGGCACCTCGGCGGGCAGCGTGAAATCGATCTCGAAATCATCTTCCCCGATACCGATATATTGAGCCAGCACCATCTTGGAGAGGCGCAAGCCGTTCTCCACCCGCAGGCGGTCGCTCGCCACGCCGTTCTTTTTCAACTGGACTTGCAGTAGGTCATTACGAGTCGTCACGCCGGCGCCGACCGCTACCTCCACATCCTTATAAAGACTCCCCACCAAGGATTCCACGATCTCGATCGTCCTTAATTTCTCGTGAAGGGAGATCCATTGCCAGTAATACCGCTCCACCGTCAGGGCTACCTCATCCTCGGATTGGCGCATCTGGTAACGGCTCACCTCGAGCGCCAAGTCGGCCAGCTTATTGCCGTTCACGATCTGTCCGCCGGCGAACACGGGCTGGATAGCGGTCACCCCACCCAGCAAGCCGTCATCCATCATCGACAACTCGAGAAGGCCCGGTATCACGCTCATATCCATCATCCCGTGGTTCGCCTTAAAAGCTGTTCCCACGGCGCTGACATTCGGGAAGTATTTCGTAAAGGCCTCCTTTTTTCCTTCCCTCGCCTCTTCTACGTCCAAACGGGCGTTCTTCATCTTTGCGTTATTCTCCAAAGCCATTTCCCGGCATTCTTCCAGCGATAATGTCCGCTGGGCGCTCACGGTCCCCACGCATAAGACGAGGGAACCGACGATGCCATATATCCATCTTTTTATCATCTCTTTTTTCCGCATATATTCATTCCTATATTATATCCTAATCCACATCCGTATCATTCATTTATTCCCGAATATCTTCCAATAGAAAACAGGCAGGATGATGACCGCCAAGATCATCGAGAAGACCGTTCCCGAGCAGATCACCACACCCATCGGCATCCAAAGGGAACTGCCGCTGATGATCATGGGAACCACGCCCACGGCCGTTGTAGCCGAGGTCAGGAAGATCGGGAGCATGCGTCGCCGGCCGGCGTCGAAGGCGGCATCCCTCGGGCTATAATGCTTATGAAGCCGCAAGTCTTGCGCATGCTCGAATATCAAGATAGCGTTTCGCACCACGATACCGATCAAGCTGATAACGCCCAAGACGCACGTCAAGCTGAAATCGATATGGAACGCCCACAAGCCCAGCGCAGCCCCGAACAAGGTGAGCAGCAACGAGGACAGGGCCGCCAACGCCAAGCCGATCTTCTTGAAATTGACCAACAGGAAGAAGAAAACAATGATCACGGCGATCGCCAAGCCCTGCATCAGCGGATTCATCGTCTCGAAATCCAGCTCCTTGGCTCCACCGTACTCGTACGTCACGCCCTCGGGCAAGGTCGGGATAATACGGCTTTCCATGACTCGCTCGATCCGTTTCTGCATAGCGTTCTGGTTGGTCCCCCGGGTTACCTCGGCGAAGACGCTCAAGGTACGCACGCCGTTGCGACGGACGATCTGCCCCTCATTCCAGCCTCCCTCGATCGTGGAGACTTGCCGGAGCGGGACGCTCACGCCGGGGACGATGGTGGGAAGATACTGGTCGCCGACCTTATCGAACGCGTCACCCTCCCCTTTCTTATCGGATCTCAGCTGGATCGGCAAAGCGTAATCGCCTTCCCAGAGGGAGCCAACCGAGAGACCGTCGTAACGGATCGCCAGATCGGCCGAGGCCATCGCCTTCGTGATCCCGAGGCGGGAGGCTTCCACCGGGTCCAATCGAACCCGTACGTCGGGCAAGGCCTCCTCGTAATTGATGTGTACCCAGACCAAGCCGTCCATCTCACGCAACACGGCCATCAAGGAATCCCCAGCCTGCTTCAACCGGGCGATATCGTCTCCCATGAAACGGATCTCTAAAGGAGAGGATATGTTTTGGTAATCCAGTTGCTTAAACTTCACGTAGGCGTCGGGGAAATAATCGGCGTACCGGTCCGTATAATCATCCAACACGCTACGGGTGGCCTCTATCGAGGCGGTGTTGACAATGAACTGGGCGTAATTCTTCCCGGCCAAGTTAGGGGCGTAGGTAGCTTGGAAACGGGGCGAGGAAGTTCCGATAAAGGAGGTGACGGACAGGATGCGCTCATCTTCCGACAACAGCTTATAGAGACTATCGCTCACGGCGGCGGTACGGTCCAGCGAGGTTCCCTGCGGGAGATAGATCTCGACGGCGAACTGATCCCGGTCGGCTATCGGCATCATACGCTGGCTCAGTTGGGTGATCATCAGGATCGCCAAGGCAACCGTCAAGACGCCCAGACCGATCGTGGTTTTCGGGAAACGGAAAGTCCACGTCAGTGCCCTCGTATAGACGGCCTGTACGGTATCCAGCAGATTGAACCTCTTCTTGCCCGTATTCTCCCGCCCGGACTTCAATCCCTTCTTGATCAAGACCCGCTCCAGCAGCGGGATAAAGACCATCGCCACCGCCAGCGACACCATGAGGGAGATGGAAAGCGTCCAAGGGAAGAAGGTCACGAAATCCAACATCTGCCCCGTCATCGTGAAAAGCAACGGGAAAAAGATCACGCAGATACACAGCGTAGCCAACAAGATCGAGCTGAAATAGTTCTTGGCGCTATAGACGGCGGCGTACCAACGGGAATAGCCCTTGTCCAGATATTCCAGATAGGCGTCTATCACGATGATGGAGTTATCCACGATCATGCCCAATACCACGATCAAGGCGGCCAGTGTCACCGTATTCAGCGGGATGCCGCAAGCGTACATGACACCGATCGAGATAAAGACACTGATCGGGATGGAGGTAGCCGCCACCAATGCCGAGCGGAACGGGAACAATACCATCATCACCAAGATCACGACCACGATGGACACAAACAAATCCCGCACGAAGGAACTTACCGAGTCTCCCACCACCTTCGGCTGGTCGGCAATCCGGCGGATCGAGACACTCTCGGGAAGATCCCGCTCGAAAGCGTGCAATACCTCGTCTACCTCCTTTCCGTATCGTACGATATTATGGCCCTCACGCATCTCCATGGAAAGGATGATCGCTTTCTTGCCGTTGTTCGTTATATAGCTATCCGGCTCGGGATATTCCCGCACGATACGGGCCACGTCTTTCAAGCGGATCATATGCCCGTCGGCATCGGCCAGCAGGATCTGCTCGCCTACTTCCCGCTCCGAGGGATAGGTCACGGAAAGGTGGATGGGAATGTCCAAGCCGCCATTCTCCAAGGAGCCGGAGGCGGTGGTAAAGCCTTGGGTGAACAAGGTTGTCATCAGCATACGGGTATTTAGGCCGTAAGCGGCTAGCTTGTCTGGATCCAAGTAGACCGAGATCTGCTCGTTTTGTACCCCGTAACGGCGCAGGTTGGATACGGACTCGATCCGGCGCAGGCGGTCTTCCAGCGTCTCCATGTATCGCTGCAATTCCCGGTAGGTCTTGTCTTCCGATTCCAAGGTGATCAATAAGGCGGAAGTATCGCCGAAATCATCATTCGCGATGACGGCGAGTACGCCCGAGGGCAGTTGCGACTTGAAGTTCTGCAAGCCGAGCTTGATCTTCGACCAGACCTCGTCTTTATTGTTCACGTCGTCGTTCAGCTCCACCATCACGTACACCATTCCATCCCTTGACATGGAGTACGTCTTTTTCTTCTTTACCTCCTTGAAGGTAAACAGGTATCTCTCCAAAGGCTTGGCCAACTGCTCCTCCACCTCTCCTGAAGTCGCCCCGGGGTAAACACCCACTACCACGCCTTGGCGGATGGTGAACTCCGGAAACTCCTGTTTCGGCATGTCCACCAAACCCAAAATACCCAACCCGACCAGCACGGTAATCACCAGCAACGTGATCTGGTAATGACGCATGGTCCATTCGATCACTCCGTTTTTACGTTCTCTCATAACGCACGCACTCTCATGCCCTCACTGATTTTCTGGTAACCGCCTATCACGACGATATCCCCCTCGTTCAACCCTTCCAGAATAAACAAGCCTTGCTCCGTCAAGTCGCCCGTCCGTACGGGCGTAGCTTTCGCCTTTCCGTCTACGACCTTCCAGACGAAACGCCCCCCGTCGTTCGCTATCAGCACGGCGTTGTTCGGCAAGGCGATAGCCGGCACGGATTCCTCTCCCGACAGGCGTACATCGCAAACCATGCCGGGCAACAAAGCGCCAGACGGGTTCTCCAGCCGGATCTTCGCCTCGTACGTGTGGGAGATAGGGTTGGCCACGATGCCTTTCTCCGTCACTTTCCCCTCAAAACATTGTCCGCCCAGAGCGGCTACCTTTATCATGGCGGCTTGATCGCCTAGCGTGGCGACCTCGTTCTCCGGGACGGCGATCTTCACGTTTACCGTCTCTATCCTTAACAAGGAGAAAACCGGTTGCCCGGGCTGCACGTTCTCTCCCGCCTCAACCATGCGCTTGCCGATAACGCCGCCGAACGGGGCATACAGGTTCCGGTCCTCAAGGTTTTTCCTCGAGATTCGCTCCATGGAACGGGCCTGTTCCAATTTGCTCTCCACCTCTACCCATTTCATATCCGGCAGGCTCTTATTCTCGTGCAAGGTTCTCATGCGGGCATAGGCGTCCTCCGCTTGTCGCAAGGAAGCTGCCGAGACGTTATAGGCGTTTTCCAGCGTCGCCTTGTCTAACACCGCTAGTAGTTGGCCCTCACGGACCTTCTGCCCCTCGCCCACCAATACTCGCTCTACATTACCCATCACCTGAAAACTAATCGAGGAAGATACGACCTCCTCTACCGTTCCCACATAATTCCTTGTATCCGCCGGAACGGTCTTCGCTACCTTCACGATCTCCACCGGGATCTCTTTGCTATCCCGTCCCTCTTTTTGACTGCCCGAGCATCCGGACATCACGAACACGACGGATAATAATCCTCCATAAACAATGCCTTTCATCCTTTTCATATCGTATGATTTATTATACCGCGAAGATGATGAGTTTATCCACTCCAAAGAAGTTCCGTTTTGCAACCAAATTGTCCTATTTGACACATTTCAATTGGATTATTCTATTATTTCACTAATTTTATCGCCCAAACAAGAATAAATTATGAACGTAACAGATCTACCTCAAGCTTGTATCTCTCTTATCGAGAACGTACCCGGCATAGACTTTATCGACGAGGATTTCGCCATATTCGATAACATCGACGATATTCCCTCGCTCGACCATCCGATGCGAATAGACGCCGTCGTATTCGCGCTTTGCACGAAAGGCTTCATGCGTATACGGATCAATATGGAGGAATATGTCGTAGGGGAAAACCATCTCGTATTGTCCCTGCCCGATCAGATCATCCAACACGTGGAACGTAGCGAGGACGTGGCCGGGATCTTCATCGTCATCTCCAAGAATTTCATGGAGGAGATCATTCCTCATATACAGAATACCTTGCCGGCGTTCTTCTACATCAAGGAGCATCCGGTCACTGAGTTGAATGCCGAGGAGATAGGTTGTATCAAGGAATATCATTCTTTTCTCTGGAAGAAAGTGAAAGCGAAAGGGCATCCTTACCGGAAAGAGATTGCCCAGAGCTTATTGCTGGCGGTATTCCACGAGGTTTACGGCATGTTTAAGAATCATATGCCGATCGAGGTGAAGAAGAGCCGGCAAGAGGAGTTGTTCGCAGCGTTCATACAAACGCTCGCCTTACATCATAAGCAGGAACGGTCGGTAGCTTTCTACGCCGGGAAATTATGTGTCACTCCCAAATATTTATCCCTTTTGGTAAAGAACGTCAGCAACCGTACGGCCGGGGAATGGATCGATAATTACGTTGTCTTGGAGGCGAAGGCGTTATTATCCTCCTCCACCCTTTCCATCCAAGAGATATCAGACCGGCTAAACTTCGCCAACCAATCCTTCTTCGGTAAATACTTCAAGCAACACGTCGGGATATCGCCTACGGAGTATCGGAAGAAATGGTAAAATGAGGGCGAGCAGTTTCCACCCCTATTCTAATTATCCTCCGATCAACGCGGTTATCCCGCAAGAGGCGAATTGATCGATACACCTTTGCAGGACTGCCTCGGAAGGGGTGGATAGCGGAAGGTGCCCGGGGTTGTAGAGGGTTCCTCGCTTATCGTGCTTACCTTTTCCGATGTCGTGGTACGGGAGGAGATTGACGACTTTGCGTTTCCACGGCAAGGAGGCTAGGAAGGTGGCAGAGCGGGATATATTCTCCTCGTCCGCATTGACGCCCTCGATCAAGGGGACGCGAATGAGGAAGTCTATGCCGGCCTCGGCGATCATCCGAAGATTGGAGAGGATACGCTCGTTCGGGACACCCGTGAAACGACGATGGCTACCGGAATCCATATGCTTTAAATCCACCAGAAAAAGATCCGTGCGCTCCATTACGCTCCGGACGGTATCCGGCGAGGCGAACAAGGTCGTATCCACCGCACGATGGATTCCCAACGCTCCGCAACGATCCAGCAGGGCAACCAAGTCCGATGGATGCGACAACGGCTCTCCCCCGCAGAAGGTAACGCCTCCCTCGGAGCGATCCATAAAGACCGTCTCTTTCTCGATCTCACGCATGACCTCGTCGATAGAATACTCACGGCCGGACATCTCCATCGCCAAGGTGGGACAAACCTCGGCGCATCTACCGCATGTCCGGCACAGAGACCGATCCGTGACGATACCCGCCTCCGTCAAGGTCAACGCCCCGGTGGGGCAGGCATTCACGCAGGCCCCGCAACCTATGCACTTCTTTCTCGTATACAGCTTCTCCGCCCGGGGCGAGATGCCTTCCGGGTTATGGCACCATACGCAGGCAAGCGGGCATCCTTTCATGAAGATCGTGACACGAATGCCCGGCCCGTCGTTTATGGCGTATCGTTTGATATCGAATAACAGCATGGCTCAGAAAGTCTCTTGCTCCGTACGTGCGATCACGTCCGCTTGCAAATCGGCGTTCATATCGTTGAAATAGTCGCTATAGCCCGCTACACGGACCAGCAGATCCCGGTAGTCCTCCGGACACTTCTGGGCGGCGTAAAGCGTTTCCGTATCCACGATATTGAATTGGATATGATGGCCACCCAAGGCGAAGTAGCTACGGATCAAGGAGGCCAGCTTCGAGATATCCTCCTCCCTCCAGAGCAGGCTGGGCAGGAAGCGTTGGTTCAGCAGCGTGCCGCCGCTCTTCACCTGATCCAGTTTGCCAAGCGACTTGATCACGGCGGACGGCCCGTGGATATCCGCCCCATGCGAGGGCGAGGTACCATCGGAGATGGCACGCCCGGCCAAGCGACCGTTCGGGGTGGCTCCCATCACCTTGCCGAAGTAGACATGGCAAGTGGTGGATAACATATTCAAATGGAAACACTCCCCTTTCGTATTCGGCTTGCCCTCGATCGCGTCATATAAATCGTCGAAGACACGGACGGCGATCTGGTCGGCGTACGGATCATCGTTGCCAAAGAAAGGCGTACGGTTCAGGATCATTTGGCGCATCGGCTCATGTCCCTCGAAATTATCCGCCATCGCATCCAACAAGGCTTCCATTGTGAAGGTCTTATCCTCGAAGACGTGTTTCCGCAAAGAGGAAAGGCTATCGGTTATCGTGCCTAATCCGGTACACTGGATATAAGTGGTGTTGTAACGAGGCCCGCAATTGTAGTAATCCTTACCCTTCGCTATACAATCATCGATAAACAGGGAGAGGAACGTGGCGGGGGCGTACTTGGCGAACATGCGGTCGATATAGTTGCTGACCCGCACCTTCATGTCCACGAAATAATGGATCTGGCGCATGAATGCCGCGTAAAGCTCCTCATACGTCCGGAAACCACGGGGATCGCCGGTCTCCAGACCGACCTTGCGACCGCTTACCGGATCTACGCCGTTATGCAGCGTCACCTCCAATATCTTCGGCACGTTCAGATAACCGGTCAACACGTACGCCTCCTTCCCGAAAGCGCCTACCTCGATGCAACCGCTGCAACCTCCCTCGCGGGCGTCACGCAGCGACTTGCCTTGCCGCATCAACTCCTGCACGTACACATCCGGGTTGAATACCGACGGGTAGCCATGGCCTTGGCGGATCACCTTGCACCCAGCACGAAGGAAACGCTCCGGCGTACGGGCACTGACGTGGATGGCGCTGCCGGGCTGGAGGATATGCAGCTCCTCGATCGTCTCCAACATGATATAGGAGACCTCGCTTACGCCATCGCTACCGTCCGCCCGGATGCCGCCGATGTTCAGGTTCGTGAAATCGTTATAGGTTCCGCTCTCCTTCGCCGTGATACCCACTTTCGGCGGGGCGGTATGATTGTTTACCTTGATGAAGAAGCAAGACATCAACTCTTTCGCCTCGTCACGGGTCAAGGTTCCGGCGGCGATTTCTTTCTCGTAGAAAGGCGCCAGATGCTGGTCGAAATGACCGGGGTTCATGGCATCCCAACCATTCAGCTCCGTGATCGTACCGAGGTGGACAAACCAGTACATCTGGATCGCTTCCCAATAGGTACGGGGAGCGTGGGCGGGAACCCAGCGGCATACCTCGGCGATCTTCCTCAGCTCAGCGGCACGGCGGGGATCTTTCTCGGTGAGAGACATCTCGTCAGCCAAGTCCGCGTGTCGCTCGGCCAGCAGGATAGCGGCGTCGCAGGAGATAGACATGGCCGTCAGCTCCTCCTGCTTGTCCGTGGCCTCGGGGTCGTTCATGAAATCCAAGGCGCTTAGTTCCCCCTCGATACGTTTCTTCAAGTCCAGCAGGCCATATTGGTAGACCTTGCCGTCCAAAGCGGTATGCCCGGGGGCACGTTGCTCCATGAACTCGGTGAACATACCCACCTCGTACGCCTCTTTCCATTCCTTGGGGACGTGGCTGAAGATGCGTTCCCGCTGGGTACGGCCTTTCCAGTACGGGATCACCTCCCGCTCGTAGGTATCGATATCTTCTTGACTGATGGTGTAACGTTGCAGCTCCCGGGTATTCAATATATGCAAGTCCTCCACGCTATGGCAGGTAAGTTCCGGGAAGGTAGGCACGGCCTTGGGACGGGGCCCCCGCTCGCCGACGATCAACTCGTCCTCGCCGATATAGATCGTCTTCCGCTTGCAGATCTCCAAGAAGTTCAGGGCACGCAGGATAGGGATTGGATACTTCCCGTAATTCTCCTGATAGAAACGGGTCTCGATCAAGGCCCGCTCGATGGAGAGGGAAGGTTGGGCCTCGAAGGTCTGCCGGCGCAGACGTTTGATACGGTCGTTCATCCCGAAATTGTTCGCTCCCACGGAAGAGACGGTATCATGTACGCATGAATGTGTGTGATGGGTTGTATTCATAAAATTATATGTTTTATCGTAGAGGTAGGATCTATCCGCCCTCATCAAGGTTATTTTTTATTGTTACACAGGACGGGCATCCCCGCCCCCATGAGTTTATATAGGGAGAGTATCTGCTAGAGATAAAACATCAGGCAGTTGAAAAGCATCCGATAGCCTTTGTGTAACATAGCGCTTGTTTCTTTTTGAAGTATGATGGCAAAAATAAGGAAATTATTGATAATATCACAATTCATCAACAGAAAGTAACCGTTTGTCAAAAAAATAACACAGGAACGTAAATAAAGAAATAGCTTTGCTTTGTATTTCCAGATCAAAGGGTTTAAAATTAAAAGAACTTATACCATGCAAAGTACATTCAAGAACCTGCTTTATGTCTTGAGACATTATAAATTAGCGACGGTCACTAATCTTTTAGGACTTAGCTTCGCTTTCCTGTTATTCATGCTGATAAGCATACATGTCGGTCATGAATATAGCTTCGACGCTTCCCTCTTGAACAGGGAAAGGATCTTTCAGTTAGAAAACAAGCGGGATGACGGGATATGGGAGGCTAATTTCGCACGTCCACAACTCGAGCGTTTCATCGCCGCCTCCCCTTATATAGAAGCGGCCGCTATCACAAACAACCTTGTTTACTCCTCCGTACGTTTTGGGATATCAGCCAGTGAAGGGCCCGACGCACGGAGCTATATGGAGCAGGTGGAACGGATCACCCCGGGATATACCAAGGTCTTTGGCTTCGAACTGGTGGCCGGCGATACGGATTGCCTGAAACGTCCGGAAGGGACGCTGATCCCAGAGAGCATGGCCCGGAAACTCTTCGGCGAGGAAAATCCTATCGGGAAGCCGGTTTATCTGTCGGAGTTCGCCGGGGCCGAAGGCTCGATTATATATGGGCTTAGTTTTGAGCCGGCATATATCGTGGGAGGCGTCTTTCGCGATTTCCCGGAAAACACCCGGGTGAAGAATGCCCTGTATATCCCGATCATGGAGAAAGAGATGATGGAAAACTGGCATACCGGCCTTTACTATTGTTATCTGCTGATGTCGACGCCGGAATCCGCCTCTGTCACTACCGAGACCTATATGGCCGATAGCCGGGCTTTCCTGAAAAGTTTCACGATCGAGGATATGCGCCTCCGGCCCTTGTCTGATCTCTATTTCGGCCAGCCGGTCCGAGCGGACGCCGCTCCCATCGGTAATAAGCTACGGACGAATATGTTATTCTTTATCGCCATCCTGATCATAGGCATCGCCTTGGTCAATTATATCAACCTGTCGATAGCCTTGGCGCCGATACGCACCAAGTCGATCACCATCCAGAAAGTGCTGGGAAGCTCGGACACCACGCTACGGAAGTATCTGGTCTTGGAGTCCTTGGGAATCTCGGTTGTCGCCTTCTTCCTCGCCTTGCTTTTCCTGTTATTTTTGAATAACGTGCAATGGGTCACGAATATGGTGGGGCATCCGTTGAACCTGTATGCCAACTGGAAGATTCCGGCGTACACATTCTTCCTTGTCGCAGGCGGCGGTATACTGGCCGGTTTGTATCCTGCTTTCTATATCACCTCGTTTCCTCCTGTCATGGCGCTGAACAAGTCTTTTACCCTTAGCGACCGGGCCAAGAACACTCGCAAGTTACTTATAGGGTTCCAGTTCGTTATCTCGATCACGCTGATTGTCGGAGCGTTGTTCGTCTCCTTGCAAAACAGATATATAGGGAACGTGGACTTGGGGTTTAACAAAGAAAACGTACTGGAGGTAAGACTAAGCATGGGGGCGGCCTTGAAAAAGGGCGAATTGTTCAAGGCACGTCTCTTGGAAAGCCCCGCTATCCGTGATGTTTCCTTTAGCGAGTTCAAATTTGTCTCGGACGAATCACGTTCTTTCATCGGGTATAATTACAAAGGCCAACATTATTATATGAGCTGGCTGGGAGTATCCGCCAATTTCCCGGAGCTAATGGATGTAAAGATGATCGCCGGAAGGAAGTTCCGGCCGACGGATGAGGCGGCGGATAACACACAGGCCGTTTGCCTCCTTAGCGAGACGGCAGCGAGGGAGATCGTCTCGGGCCTTTCCCCCGAGAAACCGGACGACCTATCGGACTTGGTAGGAACAAGCATCACGGATAATGATATACCGGTACGGATTGTCGGTATCTTTGAGGATGTCCATTATGAATCCCTATATAAAGAGTTACGCCCGATGGGACTTTGGACCTCGGCTAAGAATCATTACCGCCGTTCGGTGCCGGAAAGATACGCTTATGTCAAGATCCCCGGCGGAAATCCCCGGACGGCTATCGAGCATATCCGGAAGGTAACGGATGAATTGATCCCGGGTTATCCGGCCGATATCCATTTCTTTGATACGGCGCTGGAGGAGCTTTACAGTAAAAGTGGGCGGCAGGGAGCGCTGATTACCGCCCTTTGCCTGATGGCCGTCTTCTTATCCCTCGTGGGAGTATTCGGACTGGTTATCTTTGAGCTACAGGGACGGGAAAAGGAGATAGCCGTGCGGAAAGTACATGGGTCCACGGTCCGGCAAATCCTTTGGATGCTGAACTCGTCTTTCCTCCGGATCACGCTCGTCTGTTTTATTATCTCGATCCCGCTTGCTTACTATGGGGTGCATATTTGGTTACGAAGCTTCGCTTATAAAACGCCGATCTACGTATGGGTATTTTTAGTGGCTTTGGTAATCATAATGACACTGACCGTATCTACGGTTACTTTCCAGAGCTATCGGGCGGCGATGGCGAACCCGGCGTCTAAATTGGGACATTAAGGTTCATTACGAAAAAAGGACGGGTAGATTGATCCGTCCTTTTTTACTCATATATTATCTTGTCTCAGGTTTGGTTACCGTTTCCAATAACCTTCCATCTCCTCCAGCGTCTTTCCTTTCGTCTCGGGGACAAATTTCCAGATGAACAACGCCGCCAATATACCCATCACGCCATAGATCCAATAGGCCATACCGTGATTGAACGTATCGGTCAAGTATTGATTCTTATCCAGCATCGGGAAGGTCCATGACACCAAGAAGTTGGCGATCCATTGCGCCGCTACGGCGATACTCATCACCGTGGAGCGAATCGAGTTCGGGAAGATCTCGGCCAGCAGCACCCAGCAGACCGGGCCCCACGACATAGCGAATCCCGCCGTATAAACCAGCATGCAGACCAATGATCCCATACCCACCGAATGGGTATAGAAAGTAGTTCCCAAGATCAACATAGATACCGCCATGACGAGCGCCCCGATAATCATCAACGGACGGCGTCCGAACTTATCCACCGTGAAAATAGCCAATACGGTAAACGACAGGTTCACCGCCCCTACCACGATCTGTTGCAAAAGGGCGGCGTCCGTGGCCGCTCCCATCGTCTTGAAGATCTCCGGGGCATAGTAAAGCACCACGTTGATCCCCACGAATTGCTGGAAACCGGAGAGCAACACGCCCACCAAGATGATCAGCACGCCAAACGACCGGATCGGGAACAGCAAGGCGATACAGAAACTAGCCAACAAGGCGATCTCCAACGCATTCGTATTACCTGCCCACGACAACAACCCGTAGCCGGCCAAGAACAGCGCCAGCCAAGTCCCCATAAACCGGAAGTAAGGCTTCATCGACGGAGCTTTCGCCTTGAAACTCTCCTGTATCTCCTCCAGCTCATACCCAGCGGTCTCCAAATCCGTCAAACGGTTCAAGATAGCCAACGCCTGCTCCGTACGCCCGCGCATCACGAGGTAACGAGGCGTCTCCGGCACGAACATCAAGAACGAGAGGAACAATACCGCCGGAATAATCTCAGAAGCAAACATCCAACGCCAGCCGATCGTATTCAGCCAAGCGGCATCTCCTTGAAGGGCGATCGTATAATTCACGAAATAGACCACCAGCATACCAAAGATAATGGCAAACTGATTCCATGCCACCAGATTCCCCCGGCGATCGGCCGGAGCCACCTCGGCGATATACATCGGCGATACCATGGAGGCCAGCCCCACGCCGATACCTCCCAGAATACGATAAGCCACGAACGCGTACATAAACGTATGATCACCACTTCCGGGCATGCCGATAAACAGCTCCGGCCAAGCCGAGCCGATAGCGGAAAGCAAGAAAAGGATAGCGGCCAGTATCAACGTAGGCTTCCTGCCGTAACGCTGGCTGATCCACCCGGCGAACGAGGCGCCGAGGATACATCCGATCAACGCGCTACTTACCACGAATCCCTCCAAGGCGTTCGCCTGATCCAACGGAAGTCCTTGCGGCTCGATGAAGAACTTACGCAAAGACTCTACCGTACCGGAGATCACCGCCGTGTCATACCCGAACAGCAGACCTCCCAAGGTAGCGACCAAGGTAAGAGCGAAAATATAAGTGTTGTTATTTTTCATGGAATAGATTTATTCATTAAAAACTGAGAATTGAGAGCTGAAAACTAGGGCTTACGCACGATAATTTTCAATTCCCAATTCTCGATTTTCAATTATTTAGATATGCAGATTTACAATCATCTCGTATAATTCCTGCTTACCGCTGATCTGTTTCGGCTCGCCGTCACGCAAAGCGATCGTACGAAGATCTTCCAGCGTAAGCTTGCCATCCTCGAATGCCTTGCCCTCGCCGGCATCGAAACTAGCGTAACGCTCGGCACGCATCTTGCGGTAGTCTGAGTTCTCAAGGATATCGGCGGCGATCATCAAGGCACGGGCGAAAGCGTCCATACCACCGATATGAGCGATGAAGATATCCTCCAAGTCCGTAGAATTACGGCGGGTCTTGGCGTCGAAGTTCGTACCTCCAGTAGTCAAGCCACCTCCCTCAAGGATGACCAGCCAAGCCTGTGCCAGCTCATAGATATCCATCGGGAATTGATCCGTATCCCAACCATTCTGGTAATCGCCACGGTTCGCGTCGATACTGCACAACATGCCGGCGTCGGCGGCGGCTTGCAACTCATGCTCGAATGTATGTCCGGCCAAGGTAGCGTGGTTCACCTCGATATTCAAGGCGAAATCCTTGTCCAATCCATAATGGCGAAGGAAGCCGATCACGGTCTCCGAATCCACGTCATATTGATGTTTCGTCGGTTCCATCGGTTTCGGCTCGATCAGGAACGTACCCTTGAAACCGTTCTTGCGGCCATAATCACGGGCCATCGTCAACATCATGGCTAAATGATCCTTCTCACGTTTCATGTTCGTATTCAATAGGCTCATATACCCCTCACGGCCGCCCCAGAACACGTAGTTCTCGCCCCCTAAGGCGATACAAGCGTCAATAGCGTTCTTGATCTGCGTGCCGGCGCATGCCACGGTCGGGAAATAAGGGTTCGTAGCGGCACCGTTCATATAACGCTTATGTCCGAACACGTTAGCGGTAGACCATAGCAGTTTCTTTCCGGTAGCGGCTTGATGCTCCTTGGCATGTTCCACCATCGTCTGCAAACGTTTCTCGAACTCGCCCAGCGTAGGAGCCTCGTCCACCACGTCCACGTCGTGGAAGCAATAGTAAGGAATATTACATTTGGTCATAAACTCGAAAGCGGCGTCCATCTTGTACTTCGCGCGGGTGATAGCGTCCGTGCCGTCGTTCCAAGGGAATGACTTGGTTCCACCACCAAACTGATCGCCTCCCTCGGCACATAAAGTATGCCAATAAGCCATAGCGAAGCGTAAATGATCCTTTAGCGTCTTACCCATTACTACCTTATCCGCGTCATAATAATGAAATGCCAACGGATTTTTTGACTCACGTCCCTCAAACTGAATCTGTCCGATTCCCGGGAAAAATTCTTTCTCTCCTTTAAAGTAACTCATAATAATATATATTAAAAATGTAAATAATTCAGCCGTTAAATAGATTGTTCCAATCGTTCCTTCCAAATCTCGAACGCCCCGCAATAAGCATTCGCCTTGAAACCGTCCGGCTCGATCACGTTGATCTTCTTCAAGGAAGCGAACGCTTCTTCCGCATTCTTGTAAATACCGGCACCCATACCGGCACCCTTGGCCGCCCCTACCGCACCGTTCGTATCATACAGTTCGATCACCGTACCCGTCACGCCCGCCAAAGCATCCCGGAAGATCGGGCTTAAGAACAAGTTCGCGTTCCCCGCACGGATTACCTGAATATCGATCCCCATCTCATTCATGATATCCATACCGTATTTAAAGGCGAACACGATACCTTCTTGCGCCGCCCTAGCCATATGCGCCTTGGTATGTATGTTGAAGTTCAATCCATGAACCGAGCAATCGATCTGCTTATTCTGCAACATACGCTCCGCCCCGTTTCCGAACGGCAAGATCGAAAGGCCGTCGCAACCGATGGGAACCGTAGCCGCCAAATCATTCAACTCATTATAGTTGATGCCTTCCGGCGCTATATTCCGTTTGATCCAAGAATTAAGGATACCGACCCCGTTGATGCACAACAAGACACCCAAGCGGGTCTGCTCCATCGTATGATTCACGTGGGCGAACGTATTCACACGGGAAAGCGTATCGTAATTCACCTTGCCGTTCACGCCATACACCACTCCGGAAGTCCCACCGGTAGCCGCTATCTCGCCCGGATTCAATACATTCAATGATAAAGCGTTATTCGGCTGATCACCCGCACGATAGGTAACCGGCGTACCTTTCTTCAGTCCCAACTCGGCCGCAACCGAGGCGGTAACCTCGCCCTGCAAACCGAACGTCGGACGGATATCGGCGATCAGATCCTTACTGAATCCATAATAATTCATCAACTCCTCCGATAAGGCATTATTCTTGAAGTCCCAGAAAATCCCCTCCGACAAACCGGAAACCGTAGTCACGATATCCCCCGTCAGACGCATAGCGATGAAATCTCCCGGCAACATGATCTTATGGATACGGTCGTAGATATCCGGCTCGTACTCCTTGATCCAAGCCAGCTTAGAAGCGGTAAAATTACCCGGCGAGTTCAATAGGTGGGAAAGGCATCGCTTCTCGCCTATATTCTTAAACGCACGCTCGCCATAAGGAACGGCACGGCTATCGCACCAGATAATAGATGGACGAAGCACCTCCATCTTCTTGTCCACCACCACCAAGCCATGCATCTGGTACGAGATACCGATCGCCTTGATATCCTCGCCTTTCACCTTCGCCTTGCTCATGGCACCTTTCATAGCGATCTTCACGTACGACCACCAATCCTCCGGATTTTGCTCCGCCCACCCCGGACGCAACGCCTTGATCGGGGCCTCTTCTTTGGGATAAAAATCCGCACCTATTGTTAACCCGGTCTCCTCATCGACGATAGAGACCTTGATGGAAGAACTTCCAATATCACATCCTAACAAACACATAATCGTATGGTTTTATATCTTATTAAACTTCGAACGTTGTTGATTATATTTCACCTTATCAAACCGATAATACCGGGCGGCACGATGGGCGACCCCATCTTGCATATCCTCCGTGGGCACCACGTAATCCAAGGAATTCATCTTCTTATGAAAATTGCGCACGTCCATCTCACGGTTATAGATCACCTCGTACGTGCGCCTAAGCTGGAACGCCGTGAACTTCATCGGCATATAGTCGAAAATGATGGCGGGCTCCTTCTCTACCCAATTACGGATCTCCTGTATGGCAGCCTCGATAATCTCTTTATGATCGAATGGCAAGCGAGGAAGATCGTCGATAGGGCACCAACGGATCGAGTCGGATTTATCGGCCGGACACGTCTTCCTGCTATTTTTGCACAAGGCGAGATAAGCGACCGTGATCAACCGTCCGATCTTCACCTTGGAAGTCGCCTCCAGCCACATCACGTCCAACCGGTTCGAGGTACGGGCGGGGGAACCGAAACAACGGAATTGTTTCAATTGGACACGCTTCAAGCCGGTCGAATCATTCAGTATCCGATAGGCGGCGTCATCTAAATCCTCGTTCTCATAGATCAGGCTGCCGGGTAATTTATAGCCGATCAACTCGCCTTCCTCACTTTTCCGCTCCGCCAACAGCACGGTGAGCTTGTCATCATTGATGCCGAGAAGAACGCAGTCTACGGAAACATAGGGGGAAAGCATCTCTCTATTCTCGTTTTGTGTATCCATGATATCAGTAATTAGATTTGCGCAAATATAAGTATTTTTCTAAACAAAGCAATTACAAAAGGTCTTTTTTGCACATCCTAATTGATTATTTTTCTGATATTTCAGTATCGTACATCATACAATATGCTATACAACACATAATGTAAGTAAAACAATTAGTACGAGAACAAATAATGAAGGCGCTTTCACGTACCTCTAACTTTTATTTCCTACATTTGTTATATTTATAAAACATCGGACATGAATCTAAAAAACATATACTTCTCTTGGCTGATTTATTGGGGTAAAATGAAGGGATTGCTGAACGGGATAGCGGAAGCGATCATCCTACTCGCCTCCTTAGCCTCTTTCTTCGTATTGATCTACCAATTCGGCTTTGTACAGACACCCGATTCCGTCCATATCCTAGAGCGCTCCCACCCATTCATCCTGCTAGCTTTTTTCACGGGCATAACACTCCGGTACGTGGTGAGGTTCCAAGAAATCATACAGGAGAAAATGTTGTATCTCGATATCAGCATCTATTTCCTTTTATTCGCCGTATTATCCAGCAAGATATTTTTCAAGGATGCCATAGCGCACTCTTTGCCTTATTTGTCTTTCCTTACGAAACCTCTCTTCGTATATGTCTTATTATTGCTGCTTAGCACGATTCACTTATCCCGGCAGACGTTCACGCTGATGCAGACACGGATCAAGCCCTCGTTGCTTTTCTTGCTCAGTTTCGTGTTCGTGATATTGGTCGGGGCCGGGTTGCTATCGTTGCCGAACGCCACTACGCACCGGATCCCGTTTATCGACGCTTTGTTTATCTCCACGACCTCGGTATGCGTAACCGGACTAACCACCGTCGACGTAGCCACTAGTTTCACGCATATCGGGCATATTATCATCATGATTTTAATACAGATCGGCGGTATCGGGGTCATGACATTTACCTCTTTCTTCGCTCTCTCCTTCATGGGGAAATCCTCTTTTACGAGCAAGATGATGCTGAAAGATATGTTGAACGAAGATCGGACGGGAGGGTTGTTCCGGGTCATCTTAAACATTCTTTTCGTGACCTTGTTTATCGAGGGGATCGGCGCCTATTTTATTTATATGGACGTACGGGGAAGCCTGCCGGGAGGTACGCAGCAGGAATTATTCTACGCAATGTTTCATGCCGTGTCCGCTTTTTGTAACGCAGGGATCTCTACCTTGAGCGGCAATATGTACGATCCGTTAGTGGCGGATAAGTACAACCTCCATTTCTGGATAGCCATGCTGATTATATTCGGAGGCTTGGGCTTCCCGATCGTCTTCAATTACCTGAAACTCTTGCATCACTTGCTGATGAATGGTATCAAGATATTGATCGGTAAGCAAAAGCATTATATCCATACGCCCCGTATTATTAATGTACATACGTACATTGTTGTTATATCTACCTTGATCCTGTTAATTACCGGAACGGCTTTCTACCTCTTTTTCGAGTATGACAATACCTTGGGCGACCTTCCCCTGCGGGGGAAACTGGCAAATGCGTTCCTAGGCGCCGTCACGCCTAGAACGGCAGGATTCAACGTAGCGGATATGGCTACATTGGCCCCTCCGACCTTAATGCTGACGTTGATTCTTATGGTAATCGGAGCCGCCCCTATGTCCACCGGCGGCGGATTGAAAGTGACCACCGTTTTCGTAGCTTTGGTTACGACCCTGAACGCCGCACGCGAGAAAGATAAAGTGGAAGTGAGAAAACGGGAGATCGCCCCATTCGCCATCCGCCGGGCATTCGCTATCATCATGATGTATTTCATGTGGGTGGCGATCGCTACGTGGGTATTATCCTATACGGAAAAAGGGGCGCCGCTGTTCTCCCTATTGTTCGAGGTTGTTTCCGCCTTGAGTACCGTAGGCTTGAGCATCGATTATACCCCTCACCTCACCCCTATCGGGAAAATCATCATTATCAGCACGATGCTGGTCGGGCGTATCGGGGTATTGGCCTTCCTCGTAAGTTTCTGCAAGGAATACACGAAAAAGGACTATACATATCCACAAGAAAATATATTAATGTAAAAATAAGATAGCATGAAATATTTAGTAATCGGATTAGGGAATTTAGGACGTGCGATAGCGAAAGACTTGACACGTGTCGGCAATGAGGTGATCGGCGTAGACATGGATCTGCATCGTGTCGATATGCTGAAGAACGACATAGCGGGGGCGGTCGCCTTGGACTCTACGGACAAAGAGGCATTGAGCACCCTGCCATTGAGTGAAATGGATGCCATTATCGTAACATTCGGTAAGGATTTCGGGACTTCCGTTCAGACCGTCGCTTTATTGAAAAGTCAGGATGCGGGCAAACTGATCGTGCGGGCGATCTCCTCGATCCATGAGACGGTGATCCGTGCGATCGGGGTAAGCGAGATTATTACCCCGGAAAAGGATTTCTCTACGATGTACACCTCCCAAGCGTCTTTAGGCGGCCTGTTCCGGCATTGGTATAAAGTAACCGACACTGAACATCTCTATAAGATCAAGACACCGGCCACTCTTGTCGGGCAAACCATCAAGAACATCGATTTCGAGGAGAATTTCGGCATCCATCTGGTAGCGATCGAACGTCCTTACGAGAAAAAGAACCTGATCGGGCTCACACAGACAGAATACAAGGTTATCAGCCGTATCACCGAGGAATTGATGATCGAGGCGGATGATCTGCTGATCTTATTCGGGAAGATGGAGCTATTGAATAAAATAGCCAACATCTAAAACAAAACATAGGCAGACGATCACGATATAATCAGCGTCGTCTGCCTACGGCAAATATCAACGAAGCGATCAAGCCCCCGCTATCTCTATCGTATAGGAGGCATCGAAGAGCTCTCCCGGTTCCAAATGCCATACCCAATCCCGGTCTTTATACTCACCCGTATAATCCACCCGGTCGCAACGTCCATACCAAGGTTCGATACAGACAAACGGAGCGTTTCTCGTAGGCGGAGACCATAAACCGACCACCGGAGCCGTAAAGGTGAGCGAAAGGTACGGGCGTTTCTCCACATCCAATAAGTCCACCCGCTTAATCTGGCTGTCCTCCAAGATAAACGTATCGATATCGAACGTATGGATATTCAACGGCAGCAAGCCGTCCGCATCCAAAGGTACCGGACGAACCACATCCCCTACGCACCCTTTCTCCACCAGCGCACGGTATACGAGATCTTTTTTCACATCGAAAGCGAAATACCCTCGATCCGGTTGATCCACCTCATAATTCGGGTACAGGAAAGCCGGATGAGCGCCGATCTGGAAATGCATCGTCTTATCTCCCGTATTCTTCACACGCCAAAGCACCTCCACCTTATTGCCCTCCAAACGATACCCGATCTCCAGAAGGAAAGGGAACGGATAGGCTCTCAGCGTGTCCGGGGTACTTTCCAGCGCAAAACGCAACTCGTTCTCCGCCTCATCGATCAACGTAAAATCCATATCCCGCGCAAAGCCGTGCTGCGACAGCGGATACACGGTTCCCTCGTTCCGATACTCGGCCTTCCATACGCTCCCGACGATCGGGAACAATACCGGGGAATGACGTTTCCAGAAAGCGGGGTCCGCTTGCCAGAGATACTCCTTTCCCGTAGCGTTCGCTACGATACTACTCAACTCCGCTCCATGTTCGGAGACACGGATCGTTAGTTCTTGATTTGATACTGTCTTCATTCCTTATGATAAGTTTAGTAATTGTTCGGCGGGAAGTCCCTTGCTTTTCAAGAAACCGTTCAAAGTACCGAATAATAAGGGCTGTCGCCGGAAATCTTCCAGATAAACCCGTTTCAGGCAGTCTACCGGCATCGATATCGGAACGTATGGGATCAAGTTTCCATGCTCATAACGATAGAGCACCTCATCCGTAGCTTGCAGCGAGGCCAACCGCCATTCCTTATCCCCCACCGAGGAAGGCTGCTTCACCTCCAGACAGGCGTTACACAGCATCGAGAAAAAGCGGGAATCAGGCGTAAAGCCCGTGTGCTCCTCATCAAAAAAGAAGGTATCGTATTCCTTTTCCAATTGTGCCGTAAAATGGTTCAAGATAGGCTCCTTCTCATACTTGCAGGACAACAGGGAATAATTCTCGAACAGGCAAAGCTCGCCCAACGACTGATAGTCCAGCTCAAGGACCAGAGAAGGCTCGGCAGACCGGGCCGGCTCACCGGGTTTCTCATACAAAGGGATCACGTACATGCCTATCTCCGGCCCCACCAGCATCCGGCTGTCCTGTCTGAAAAAGGGCATCGCCTTCTTGCTCTTTTCCACAGGTATCCCTTTGCGTTCCTCATACAAGCCGATAGACTCCCTAAGCAAGGAAAGCCCATACTCGATCTCCTCCTGCGGCACGATATGCATCAACCCCTTCGCCGGAAGCGTGAAAAAGGAATCAGGCCCCGAGGTATTCCGAAAGCTTTCGACAAAAGCGTTCAATGATACTCTACAATATAAAACCATACAATCTGTTTTTTGCCTCGCAAGGTAGAAAAATATTATCAGAACCGATATGCCTTCCGACAAGAAATTATCTTATTACGCAAGATCACTGCAACCCGGGTTGCAGTAAAAAGCAGTTCTACTTTGTAAAAGGAGTTGACTCGCATATCAAAATAATCATTATCTTTGTTCGGAATAACAAGCGAATAAAAAAGACCGTACCGTAAATCAAATATAAACCAATATAGTATACAATTATGAAACGTCGTGATTTTTTAAAGACCAGTGTCATCGCTAGTGCGGCTCTATCCTTAAATTTTGAAGGTCTGCAAGCGGCCCTTTCCACGAACACCGTAGCCGTAGAGAAGGCTCCCGATATGGTAGCAGTTATGGGTGGAGAGCCGGAGGTGATGCTAGATAAAGCCTTGGAAGCCCTTGGCGGTATCGGAAACTTCGTGAAGAAAGGACAAAAGATCGTGATCAAGCCGAATATCGGCTGGGACCGCTCTCCTGAATTGGCAGGTAATACGAACCCCAAATTAGTGAAAGCCTTGGTCAAAAAATGCTTGGAGGCCGGCGCCTCTAAAGTGACCGTATTCGACCACACCTGCGATAACTGGCAGAAATGCTACGAGACAAGCGGGATCGCCGAGGCCGTAAAAGAGGCCGGAGGTATCATCATGCCTGCCAACGATGAGAAATATTTTAAGGAAGTATCCATTCCGGGTGGCGTGAACCTGAAAAGCGCCAAGATCCATGAGGCCCTGATCGAGGCGGACGCATGGATCAACGTCCCCGTATTGAAGAACCATGGTGGGGCGAAGATGACTTGCGCCATGAAGAACTATATGGGAATCGTATGGGATCGCCGTTTCTTCCATCAAAATGATTTGCAACAATGCATCGCCGATATTTGCACTTGGCAAAAGAAACCGGTATTGAACATCGTGGACGCTTATCGTATCATGCACCAAAACGGCCCACAAGGAAAGAGCGCTGCCGATGTGGCTACCTTGAAATCCTTGATCGCTTCCCCGAATATCGTCGCTATCGACACCGCTGCCCTTCGCCTGTTCAACCAAGTGAAGAAGCTGGATATGGCCGCCGTAGGTCATATCGGTAAAGGCGAGGCTTTAAAGCTAGGTACGACGAATCTGGATAATGTCACGATCAAACGTATTAAGATATAATCGAGGATGAAGAAGCCTAATTACTTAAAAGGATTGCGGGTCGTACTCGCGATCCTCATTTTCGTACCCATACTTTTATTCTTCGTTGATTTCGCCGATGTATTGCCGGACAACCTGCACACGTTGTTGCATCTCCAGATCATGCCCGCTATTTTAGGGGGGATGGCGGGGTTGGTAGTCTTCCAATTCGTATTGGCTTTATTGTTCGGCCGGATCTATTGCTCGGTTATTTGCCCGGCGGGCGTATTGCAAGATATTATCAACCGGGTTTTCTGTATCGGGAAGAAGAAAAAGAAAGGAGTACGCAGGTTCAGCTATCATAAGCCCATGAATATCTTACGGTACTCAATTCTCGGGCTTACATTCGTATTGGCTGTTTTCGGGATGATCGAATTATGTACGTTGCTAGATCCGTACAGTAACTTCGGCCGTATAGCGAACAACCTGTTCCGTCCGGTCGTCATGTGGGTCAATAACCTGCTGGCCGACGGATTGGCACGGATGGATAACTATACGCTTTATCACGTCACGATTAGCAACGTGACGGTATTCGGCGTGATATCCGCTTTGGTCGCGTTGCTCGTATTCATCCTCATGGTCGTATTCCGGGGAAGGTTGTTCTGCAATACGCTTTGCCCGGTAGGAACGCTGTTGAGCCTGATCTCCCGGTATTCGTTTTTCCGGATCTCCTTTGACAAAGAAGCTTGTACGCATTGTGGTAATTGCGAGCATACTTGTAAGGCGGAGGCGATCGACAGCAAGAACCTCACCGTAGATACCTCCCGTTGCGTAGATTGCTTCAACTGCGTGTCCTCGTGCGCTAAAGGAGGATTGCAATACCGTTTCAAGCCTTCCTTCAAGAAAGAAGCCGAAACAGCTCGCGCACAAACGGACGTGATCCAACAGGCTACCGCTCCGAACAGCCGCCGTACATTTCTCTCGGCAGGGGCTACCGTCGCGGTCTCCCTCCCGATCGTATCCACCATTGCCCAAGGAATGGAAAAAGGGCATGGCAAAGGGCAGCACGGGCAAGGTAAGCACGGCAATAAATGGCCCCCTATCGTACCGCCGGGAGCGATCAGCTTAGAACGTTTCAAGGATGTATGTACCGGATGCCAGATTTGCGTGACTCAATGCCCGAGTCATGTACTACGTCCCACGGGATTGGAGTATGGCTTTGATTATATGTTGAAACCCCGTATCGCTTACATCGACAGTTATTGCAATTACGAATGCACGGTCTGCTCGGAGGTTTGCCCCACGCACGCTATAAAGCCGCTTACCAAGGAAGAGAAAGCGACTACACAAGTGGGCATCGCCACCTTCTTCATCAACCGTTGTATCGTAAAGACGGAGGGGACGGATTGCGGGGCTTGTTCGGAGCACTGCCCTACCCAAGCCGTGCATATGGTTCCTTACGAGGGCACGCTGACCATCCCGCAAGTAAACCCCGATCTTTGCATCGGTTGTGGCGGCTGCGAATCGATCTGTCCCGTACGCCCGATGAGAGCGATCATCATCAAGGCGAACGAAGTACACAAGTTCGTGGAGAAGCCTAAAGAGGAAGAGGTGAAAAAGGTAGAAATAGATGACTTCGGATTCTAAGAGAAAAATGCTACCTTTGTCACAAATTTTTGATACATGACATTTGAATTACAGTATAACGATACGAAATCGAACGCTAGGGCGGGCTTGATTACCACCGATCACGGGGTAATCGAGACGCCTATTTTTATGCCCGTGGGTACGCAAGGTACGGTAAAGGGTGTACATATGACCGAGCTAAAGGAAGATACCAAGGCACAAATCATTTTGGGGAATACGTACCATCTGTATCTTCGTCCCGGTATCCAGATCTTGGAGCAGGCCGGAGGCTTGCATAAGTTTAATACATGGGATCGCCCGATATTGACCGATAGCGGGGGGTTTCAGGTATTCTCTCTTTCCGACAATCGTAAGCTGCATGAAGAGGGAGCCGAGTTCCGCTCGCATCTCGACGGCTCCAAGCATATGTTCACGCCGGAGAAGGTGATGGATATCGAACGCTCTATCGGTGCGGATATCATCATGGCCTTCGATGAGTGTTGCCCGGGAGATGCCGACTACAATTACGCCAAGCAATCACTGGGCCTGACCGAGCGTTGGCTGGATCGTTGTTTCGCCCGCTTCAACAGCACGGAGCCGAAATACGGCTACCGGCAAAGTCTCTTCCCGATCGTACAGGG
This sequence comes from Parabacteroides sp. B2-S-102, assembly GCF_023656665.1. Taxonomy (NCBI): domain Bacteria; kingdom Pseudomonadati; phylum Bacteroidota; class Bacteroidia; order Bacteroidales; family Tannerellaceae; genus Parabacteroides; species Parabacteroides sp. B2-S-102. The sequence goes on from NZ_JAMOKM010000002.1 coordinate 81,732, forward strand.
ATGCGTCTATACGGACTTGCGGCAGAGGGCGGCGGAGAACGTGGCCCGAAAAGGCGCCGATGGAAACGCTATCGGGGGACTGGCCGTTGGCGAGCCTACCGATAAGATGTATGAGATGATCGAGGTCGTAAACGATATCTTACCGAAAGATAAACCTCGTTACTTGATGGGCGTAGGTACCCCGATCAATTTACTGGAAGGGATCGAACGAGGCATCGATATGTTCGACTGTATCATGCCAACCCGCAACGGGCGCAACGGCCAACTTTTCACGCGTTTCGGTACTATCAATATGCGTAACAAGAAATGGGAGAACGATTTCTCGCCGGTCGATCCGGACGGACATTCCTACGTGGATACCTTATATAGCAAGGCTTATCTGCACCACTTGATCAAGGCGAAAGAAATGCTTGGCTTACAGATCGCTTCTATCCATAACCTCGCCTTCTACCTATGGTTGGTGAAAGAAGCGAGGGCACATATCATCGCTGGCGATTTTACTACATGGAAAAGTGGTATGGTCCGTCAATTAGCGAACCGGTTATAAAAAACGAGACAGATGAAATTTAAACTAAAACGGATCGATTGGTATATCATCAAGCAGTTTCTGGGCACGTACGTGTTCGCTATCGCCTTGATTATCTCTATCTCCGTCGTTTTCGATATAAACGAGAAGATCGATAAGTTCTTGAATCCGGATGTCCCCTTAAAAGCGATCATCGTGGATTATTACTTGAACTTTATCCCCTATTTCGCCAATTTGTTCAGTCCGTTGTTCACATTTATCGCCGTGATCTTTTTCACGTCGAAGCTAGCGGATCGTTCGGAGATCATAGCGATGCTTGCCAGCGGTATGAGTTTCCGTAGGTTAATGCTTCCTTATGCGGTCTCGGCTACGATTATCGCTATCGTGACGTTTATCCTGAACGCTTACATCATTCCCCCGGCGAATGAGACTCGTATCGATTTCCAGAACAAATATATCCGTAACAAGAAGGTGGATTACGTGAAGAACGCCCAATTGGAGATCGAGCCGGGTGTTATCGCTTATTTCGATAGCTATGACGCTCGCTCGAACATGGGATACCGTTTCTCTCTGGAGCATTTCGAGGATAAAAAATTGATCTCCCGTCTGACCGCCAAGTCGATCAAATACGACTCGCTTTATCAATGGACCGTTATCGATTATATGATCCGTGATTTCGATGGCATGCGGGAACATATTTCCCAAGGCTCCCGTAAGGATACGACCTTGACCATCGTGCCCTCGGACTTCCTGATTTCCGTGAATGATTGCGAGACGATGACAACGCCCGAGCTAAATACGTATATCAACCGGCAGAAAAAAAGAGGTATCGGGAATATACAGACCTTCCAGATCGAGTATCATAAGCGCTTCGCCACGATCATGGCGGCGTTTATCTTGACTTCTATCGGAGCGTCGTTGTCTTCCCGGAAAATAAAGGGAGGTATGGGTATGAATATTGGTATCGGATTGGCGTTGAGTTTTTCTTACATCCTGTTTATGACGGTTACTTCCACCTTCGCTATTAATGGTTATGTGAGTCCTGCCGTAGCAGCTTGGATACCGAATATAGTTTATACATTTATAGCGATATTCTTATATCAGAAAGCACCAAGGTAATTGATTAACTCCTATATTGGTATAACCCTGCCAAATTTCATCCAGTTGTAGAGACGGTGTGTACTCCGTCTCTACAACCTAGGATTTTCAATTATTTCGTGAAATTAAGTCCAAACTCTAACGTTTTTGCGTTCGGAAGTAGTTGCAATACCATATCTACCATTTGCTGATAATTCTCCGGAACCATCGGTTTCAAGATAGGAGCTATCATGGTCAAAACCGGTACGATTAAATCCTTATCCGCATAAAAAGTAGCCTCACTTCCATCCACCTTCATGTTAAGAGGTAGACCATAATAACCTCCTAAATCAACCAAAAGCTTCATGATCTCGTCAATAGAGATACCAGCGGCCTCCAATTTGTCACCAGCAGCCTGTTGTAATAAAGTAGTCAAGACTGTCACATAATTTTTATCCACAGCCACCATAAATTTCCCGTCTACCACACAATATTGGATACTTGCCATTTTTGTGATCTCACCGATTCCTTTATCCTCAGAAGCCCCTATAGGTCTCCAAGAAACATCGAAGATTCCATCTTCCGGTAAGTTAACATTTACAGCGCTTACTTTGCCCCAAATCAAGTTACTGATAGCAGGCTTTATCATACGCACGAGATCATCGATCGTAGAATTTCCGGTAACGATATTCGCATAGATAGCTTCCACGCCCACTTTCAAACTCCAATTACCTACGATAGAAGAAGTTAATTTACGAGTATAAACAACAGAAGCTACGCCCCCTTTCACCGTACCATTTACTGATACCACGCAATCGCCAACCGTACTCTCGCCGGTAAACGTATAAGTGCCATCCGCTTCCTTCAACGCGGCATCGATAGCGACCGACTTATTTTCGGGGATGATATTGTTCAAGGTTACGGATGCCTTCTCCGCAGAGGAAGCGGCAATCACGACCGATTTACCGTCAACAGGGACTGTCACTTCACCCATTACCAGATTAACGCTCTTACCCTCGTACGTTTTCGACAGATCTTGCCAGTTACCGGAAGAACTTGAATCGTCATCATCACCACATGCCGTAAAAAAACCCATCGTGCAAATCACGGCAAATACATACAACAAACTCTTTCTCATGACTCTTGTTTTAAATTTAACATAAATAGCTATTAATATTATCACAAATATATCCATTCCAACTTCCACTAACAACAATAATTTAATATCAGATGTTCGATTCCTGTGTTTAGATCAAAAATTCATTACTTTTGTCGTATCAAATACTTAAAAACAATCTATCATGAAGAAAGTGTTTATCTCAATGGCCTGCGTATTAATCGCTCTATCCGGTTGCACGAATGGAGGAAGCAATAAAGAATCCATGGAAGTCGTACTGAATATCAAACGGAAAGTAAAACCCGAATGTGTCTCCGCCTTAAAGGAATCATTCTTGAAATGCAAGGAAAGCACGTTGCTAGAACCGGGATGTATCGACTATGGCATGTACCAGTCCCTCACCGATAGCACCGAATTCTTTATCGCCGAGACTTGGAAAAACGACGGGGAATTACAAAAGCACGGCGAAACCGCCCATCTTAAACAACATCTGAATGAGATCAAAGATATGGGAGATCCTTCCTATAAAGGTAGTTTCCGGAAGATTTATGTCTGCCCGAGTGTAAACGATTAATCGTTAAGAATTGAAGATTGAAAATAAACGCTTCGTGAAGCTTGATTTTTAATCTTCAATTCCCTATATTTAATTACAAAAGATCTGACGCCAATTCAGATAACTCGCTTCGCTCGCCTTTTATCAAGTTGATATGGGCGAACAAGTCCTGTCCTTTCATCTTGTCGATCATATAGGCCAAGCCATTACTTTGGGCGTCTAGATACGGGGAGTCAATCTGTTGGATATCTCCCGTGAAGACCATCTTCGTTCCCTCTCCCGCACGGGTGATAATCGTCTTGATCTCATGCGGCGTGAGGTTCTGGGCCTCATCGATGATACAATAAGTCTCGGACAAGCTACGCCCCCGGATAAAGGCCAACGCCTCGATCACCAACTGGTTGTTCTTCTGCATATCGTCGATCTTACGGACATCGGGATTACCCGGGGCAAACTGAGTCTTGATCACGTTCAGGTTATCGAATAGAGGTTGCATATAAGGAGCGACCTTTTGCTTCTCGTCACCCGGAAGGAAACCGAGATCCTTATTCGCCAAAGCGACGATCGGACGGGCCAAAAGTATCTGTTTATACGTGCCGGCTTGTTTCAAGGCAGAGGCCAACGCCAACAACGTCTTTCCGGTACCGGCCTTTCCGGTCAACCCCACCAGCTTGATATTCGGATCGTTCAACACCTCGAAAGCGAAACTCTGCTCGGCATTACGGGGCTGGATACCAAAGTTCGTGCCTTTATCCACCTTCTTGATCTTATCCGTAAACGGATTGTAGCGAGCCAATACACTATTACGTACGCTTTTCAAGATAAAGCATTCGTTCGGGTCGAGCTTAGACTTGATATCCAACGAATCTGCGTCCACGCCTTCCGGAGAGCTGTAGATCTTGTCGATCAAATCGGGGTCTATATTCTCATAGGTCTCTTGCGCACGCTCGAAAATATCTACATTCACGACCTTATCCGTGATATAATCCTCAACGGGAATACCCAAAGAACGAGCCTTCATACGAAGGTTCACATCCTTGCTGACCAAGGTTGTCTTGATCTTCGGATTCTTCTCGGCGATCGTCAACGCACAAGACAAGATACGGTGATCTGGAGTTTTATCCGGAAAAGAATGCGCTATTTTCTCCTGGTACTTATCACCGGTCACGATATAGAGTGTACCTTTTCCCGGTCCTAGTGAGGCGCCTTTCAAGAACAGGTCATTACTGGTCAATAAGTCTAGCTCCCGAACAAACTCACGGGCATTATAATTGATCTGCTCACTCCCCTTCTTGAACTTGTCCAACTCTTCTAATACCACGATGGGTAGATAGATATCATTTTCCTGAAAGTTCTCGATGCACTTATAGTCATGTAATATGACATTCGTGTCCAACACAAAATTCTTCTTTGCTCCCATGGCCTTTCGATTTAATGATTATTGCTTCTAATATAAGAACAATTCTGACACGTTGATAGTTCAGGCCTGCTAAAATTAGTTACACACACCAATAATTTCGTCATATTGACCAATTCAAAGAAAATATGTATCTTTACGAGGATTAAAAAACACAGGAGGATAACATCATGTTCACAAATTTCAATTTCCAGCAAATACTTAGCGCCTTTATCGTATTATTCGCTGTTATCGATATAATCGGAGCTATTCCCATCATCATAGACCTAAAGGATAAAGGCAAGGATGTCAATGCGTTGAAGGCAACCCTAATCTCTTTTCTATTGTTATTAGGGTTCTTCTACGCCGGGGATATATTGCTCAGGCTTTTCCATGTGGACATCGAGTCGTTTGCCGTGGCCGGCGCTTTTGTGATCTTCCTCCTATCTTTAGAGATGATTCTCGACATAGAGATTTTCAAGAATCAAGGGCCAATCAAGGAGGCTACGTTGGTGCCGCTGGTATTCCCGTTGCTAGCCGGAGCGGGATCGTTCACCACTTTATTATCGCTCCGTGCGGAATATGCCAGCGTGAATATTATCGTGGCGTTAATATTGAATATGCTATGGGTATATTTCGTGGTTCGTATGACACGGAAGGTGGAAAGGGTTTTAGGAAAAGGCGGTATTTACTTGATCCGTAAATTCTTCGGTATCATTTTATTGGCGATATCCGTAAAATTATTCATGAGCAATATCACCCTGCTAATGGAACAGATAGAAGCGAGTACGAAAGCAATATAGGATTTCCTTTAAAAGAGCATCCAGTTTCATCCTATTGAAACAAAGAGTTCATTAGGATGAAACTACAAGGCATCTATTATTTTCCGAAACGAGATGTGTCTATCGAATCATGTTCCTTCTCCTTGTAACCACCAAACTTCCAGACAAAAGATAATTTCAGACATCTCTCATCATTCAATTTCCTCATCCGGCTCCATTGATTGCCTTGGTTTATCTTGATGGTACGTGGAATGCTGCTGGCGAAAATATCGTCTCCTTTAAGTGTCAAGCTGGCACGGTCATTCAAGAAAGTCCATTTTAATCCAGCGGATATCTCATACATGGAACCCAAGTCGTATATACCTTGGATAGCACCGGGAGTCACGTATTGGCCGTCTATCGTCATTTTTAAATTCGGTTTATCACATAGGTTAAATGTGTTACTCATATGCGCTAATCCTAGATAAGCCTCACGGTTATATGAGATGCCGTGGAAGTTATCATTCTTTTCTTGCATCCTCCAACCTCGCAGTGTGATGCGGCTATTCCAAAAACGACCCACATTAAAAGGAATGATCACCGCCAATCCCGTTTCCAGACTATAATCCATATTCTCGAAACGAAAAACGGTCTTCAGTTCCGTATCGCTTTGATAAGGAAGTTGGGCGAAATAATCCGGCGTGTATTCACAGAACGCTACCAGCATATACTTTTGGCGGAAGATATAGACCATCTGCCCCTCATACGTGCGATAAGGTTTCAACAAGGGATTTCCCGCCACCTCCGAGTAAGAGTTTAGAGGCGTTACTTGCGGGGAGACTTGCCAATAACCGGGGTAGGTCTTATCGCTACTTATATCGAACTGTAAAATATGGCGGGGAGAAAACGTATAGCTCAGGGATACGGTAGGAAACAACGCCCCCTCATTCCATAGGTTCATATTTTCCCGGCTAGAGGTGTAGTCAGACTTAAAATACTCCCCTTTCAGCCCAACCGTAGCAGAGAAACGCTCTCCGAAGCTTTTCGATACCTCTGCGAAAATATCAGCGATGTATTCCTTTTGTGTATTATCCTCCAACGCTTCCTCGTCCATCTCATAGCCAGCACCTTGCTCATATAAATACTCCGAATAGTTTTTCGACGAGGCGTAACCTCCATGCACGCCGTAATTCAATCCCCACCCGGAAGCGAAACTATGTGTCTTATTTAGGAATACGGACCAGCGGGATACATCCTGTCTCGTATTATTTATCATATCAGTCCGGGAACCATTCGTATTCGTATCATGGTAATCAAGTACCGAGGGCGAATGATAACGAGTAAAATCCGCTCCTGCCGATATCCCGGCATGTCCGTCATACTGTAAACGTATATTATGGATAGCGGAGTGCCCGTCGTCACGGACCAAGCTCGTACTCTCACTTTTATTTTCCGGCTTCGACAGATCCAGATATGAGGTAAAGGCATCACGGTCCGATAAGACTTTATCTCCCTTCAGATAATATGCCAAAGAGAGTTTATCCTCATTCGCGAACGTATAATCCATTCCCAGACGAACCGTTCCTCTATTTACATGGACAAGGGCCCGATTATGTTGGCTTATTTCCGTCATACCACTATTTAATGTATGGCGGGCCAACATATCCTCCCCCATCACATCCCGTCTCTTATTACCATTCAACAGGAAATCTAAGCTAAAGCTCTTATTCGTATAAAGTAAATTCACATGCGCATCTCCCCCCGCATGGCGATATTGGGTGTAATCCACACCCGTTTCACCTTGCCAAGAAGGAGTCTCGGACTCATTCTTACTTAATACGACATTGAGTAACGCCCCCTTGACATTATATTTAGCTGGAGCGTTATACATCACCTCAGCCTTTTCGACCCTTGAGGCTGGCATAGTTTTCAGTAACTGGATTAATTGATCTGCCGACATTGTCGTCAACTGCCCATTCAAGATTATATTCAAACGACTGGCCCCTACCAGTTCCAGATTATCATTCCGCTCGATAAGCCCCGGTAAGTCCTTGATGATCTCAAAAGCGTTCGTGGCAGTCTTATCCTTCATCAGTTGAGGGATATCATAGGTCAGCTTGCCTCCCTCCAGTTTCACTTGCGGGCGTTCTCCCTTTACGGTAATCTCGGCTAACTGATAATCTTTCTCCTCCAGCACCACCGTACCTACGTTGGCGGTAGTTATCTTTTTCCCTATCGTATTATATAAGATGTGCTGGAAAATAAGTCGATACGACTGGTCTAGCGGATGATTCAATCGAAAATCCCCAAGCGTATCGGTAACCACGGCATCCACATATACAGAGTCAAGGGTCTGTAAAATCACCGCCACTCCATCTATCGGTTGTTCCTTGCCATCCATCACTTTTCCGGAAATACCTTGTGCCATAATCTCACCGAGACTCATCAGCAAGCATAAAATCATGTAGTAAATAGTACGTTTCATATCGGTTTGTTTTTATCATTTTTCGTTCATACAAAAGAAACGTATTCTTAAAAGAAACTATGTTACCACTCACTTACGAAGTCTTACCTTGTCTTATCAGGAATGTTATTTAGTCTTATCGCCAATTATCAAACCCAACAAAGAGGAACAAGATAATCTGGAAAACACCTTCAGAAAAGTAGTATGAATGGTATCCTTTGTGCTAAATCTCACCTAAGGGAATTGCAGGAAAAAGGTTTCGAGGCCGCCGTACTCTTTGATGCGAAAACGTAAACTGAACATTAAGAGGTTCTAACTGTTGATATATCAATCAAATATTTGAAGATAACCTATTAAAAGTTGAAAATCATGTGTACAAGAGTAGTTTATTCGGGAACAAACGGGATGGTAGCGACTGGTCGCACGATGGACTGGAAGACCGATATGCATAGTAACCTATGGGTGTTTCCTAGGGGGATGGAGAGAAACGGGGAGACAGGAAAGGATTCTTTAAAGTGGAAATCCAAATACGGCAGCATCATCACCTCCGCTTTCGAGATAGCCAGTACGGACGGAATGAACGAGAAAGGTTTGGTAGCTAATTTGCTCTGGTTACCCGAAGCCCAATATCCGGCCAGAGATAAGAATAAGCCGGGCCTTGCCATAACGATATGGGTACAATATATGTTGGATAATTTCGCTACGGTGGAAGAAGCGGTCTCTTTTATCAACGAAGATACGTTTCAAGTAGTATCGGATAAGATGCCGGACGGTTCCCGCTTGGCGACCTTACATTTATCGATTTCCGACGCAACCGGTGATTGCGCTATCTTCGAATACATAGGAGGTAAACTGACCGTTTATCACAGTAAGGAATACAAGGTGATGACTAACTCCCCTACTTATAATAAACAGTTGGCTCTTTGTGAATATTGGAAATCGATCGGAGGGCTGAGTTTCCTTCCGGGTACCAACCGTGCATCCGACCGTTTTGCCAGAGCTAGTTTTTATATAGATGCCGTACTTAAGACGGACGATGAGAAGATAGCTATCGCCTGTGTATTCAGCGTGATCCGTAACGCCTCTGTCCCTTATGGCATATCGACTCCCGAGAGTCCGGAGATATCCACCACGCAATGGAGAACGGTATCCGAAAGCAAGAACCTGATTTATTTCTTTGAGTCGAGCCTGACCCCGAACACTTTCTGGGTACGACTGAGAGACATGGACTTATCGGAGGGTGCGCCGGTACTTAAACTATCCATCGCCAACGGTGAGACCTATCATGGCAACACTTCAAAAGACTTTAAGCCGGCACAACCATTCAAGTTTATGGGTGTAAAGGATCTTATTTAGTCTTGGCTAACTATTTTTTGGGATAATATGTTCCATATTTCCTTTTACAACATTTGAGTTTCAATTAATATTTATATTTGACGTCAAAAATCTTACAATATGGATAAACAGTTCCTCTGCCTTGATTCACCTACAGACTTTATGGTTGGTAAATACATATCCGCCGATGAACTCAAGGAGTTTATAAATATTCCTTGTAAGATAAAAGCCGGGGTCTTTATCCTTTGCATGGAAGGGCAAATACGCTCAACTATCAATATGTCAGAATTGACCACCTCGAAACTCAATGTTGTAACGCTATTGCCCAATAGTCGCATACAAATACATGAGATATCCCCCGACATCTTGATCTATTTCATAGCGTTCTCTTTCGATTTTATGTGTTACGCAAATTTTATCAAGAGCACGATGGGTTATCTACTTATGATTTACAGGTATCCGATTATAAAAATATCCCAAAACAGGGCCAACCTGATCACGAACTTCTACGAGCTTCTCTATCAATATGCCGTATATCCCGATATCTTGAACAATAAAGAGATGATAAAGGCCATTTTCATGATGTGTAGTCAAGGTATCGCAGAAATATACAGTAAAAATTACCCATTAGAGAAACAGGAACTTACACGTCCGTTACAAATCTATCAAGAGTTCCTAAATATGGTATTAAGATACTATACAAAAGAGCATAACGTATCGTTTTATGCCGAGAAGTTGGGCCTCACGTTCTCCTATTTCTCGACATCCATCAAAAAAGCGATCGGCGAGACTCCCCAAGAGATCCTCACGCAAACAATAATCATAGACGCTAAGACACAGTTAAAAGGGACTAACCAAGAAATCAAAAACATAGCGATGGACCTCGGCTTTAATAATCTATCGTTCTTTAATAAGTTCTTCCGTCGAAATGTAGGCATGACTCCACAAGAATACAGGGGTAAATCGTATACCTATTCTTGTTACCAGAAAACATCCGACTAGCCGAAAGCAAAAACGGAACATATTATCAAAAAGAAGAATTTCAAGGGTACCTTTTATAATTTTTACTTTTGTAGAATAATATAAAAAGACATACGATGGAAGGGCGAGAGACGGATCTAGAATACAACTTATTGATGGGGCTTACGGGAGCTAGCGTCAGCAAACATTTATTGGATGAGCATTTCACACTTTTATGGGCAAATGACTTCTATTACGATATGATAGGTTACCCCAAAGAAGAATATGAAGCTCTTTTCCACAATAAACCCGATTTGTATTTTAAAGGTTATGATGAAGCTTGGAATATATTATCCAAGAATGTTTACGAGACGATAGCTAATAAAGCCAGCGGTTACGAAACCGTTATCCAGATGCCAACGAGAAAAGGGAAAAGATGGACTAAAATCACCTCAACGTTTACCGACCAACTACAAGACGGCATCCCTATCTCCTATACGGTAATGACCGATGTAGAGGACGTAATGCGAAGGCGGATCGAGCAAACGATCACTTATGATAATATCCCCGGCTTCATATCCAAGCATAAGGTACATAAAGACGGCAGTTTTACATTGCTGGAGGCAAATGATAAATATATGGACTTCTCTGGTATCGATAAAAATTCTTTTTTATCTTTCAGTCCTTTCTCCCGTTTAGATGAAACAAGCCGTAATACGATGAACGCACATATCCCCTGTATGCTAAAAGGGGAACCTGTACATTTCGTTATCCAGTCGAAAGACAAAAACGGCAACGGCGCTTGGCTACAGTTGAACGGGGAATGTATCGGCTGGGAAGGTGACGAGCCTATCTATCTTATCGTTTACATCAATATCACCGACATTACCGAACAGAGGGAGTTGCAAAAGAAACTGGAGAAACAGTCAAAGCAACTTAAAGAAGCACTAAAGTCGGCGGAACAAGCCAACCAAGCCAAATCTGATTTTCTCGCCCGCATGAGCCACGATATCCGTACACCCATGAACGCCATCATGGGAATGGCGACTATAGCCAAAGCCCATGTAGATGAACGTGAAAGAATATTAGATTGTATGGAAAAAATCAATGGAGCCTCTAAATTATTATTGAGTCTGATTAATGAGGTTCTCGATATGTCCAAGATCGAAAGTGGCAGGTTAATTCTTTCGGAGGATGAGTTCAATGTGGGTGAGCTCTTGCAAGACTTGGTCGTTATGATGCAACCGGAGATCAAAAACAAACAACAAACTTTAAATATACACGTCAAGAACCTTAGGCATGAGAATGTAAAAGGCGATACGCAGCGTATCAAACAGGTATTGATGAATATCCTCTCGAACGCAATTAAGTATACGCCGGAGAATGGGCGAATCACGATAGAAATCTACGAGAAGGACCCTCATAACGGCATCGGAAATTATCAATTCGTGTTTGAGGATAACGGAAGAGGTATGAAACCGGAGTTTCTGGATAAGATTTTCGAGCCTTTCGAGCGTGCGAGCGATGATGAGATCAAGAGGATACAAGGCACTGGCCTCGGGATGTCGATCAGCCATAAGATCATTCAGATGATGGGAGGAGATATCAAGGTGGAGAGTGAATATGGCAAAGGTTCCCGCTTCACCATCGACATGCCATTGGTTTGTCGGGATCAGAAGCCCGATGATAAGATAGAGGTAGAAGGTTTAGAGGTTCTTGTGGTAGATGATGATAAGATCGCTTGTCTAAACACGTCTAGCTGTTTGCGAGAGATCGGGATAAACAGTGAATGCGTATATTCAGGTAGCGAAGCTATAGAAAAAGTACGACAGCATCATTTAGCGGAGAAAGAGTATTTCGCCGTGATCATTGACTTGAAGATGCCTCAAATGAACGGCATTGAAACAACCCGGCAAATCAGACGTTTCGTGGGAGCGGACGTACCGATCATCATTCTCTCCGCATACGATCTTGAGGAATATGAGGCAGAGGCTAAGGAGGTTAAGGCCAATGGATTCATCACCAAGCCTCTCTATAAGTCCAAGCTACTCCAAGTATTGAGATCTTTCCTTGACGAAGGAGACCAGCCGGAACCGATCCGCCCATTCAAGTTATCAAACGTCGATTATTCCGGCAAGCGCATCTTGCTGGTGGAGGATAACGAGTTAAATCGTGAGATCGCCGTAGAGATCATCGGCAGCACCGGTATCACTATCGATACGGCGATAAATGGGCTCGACGCCGTACATAAAGTCGCCCAATCGGAAGAAGGATTTTACCAGATAATACTGATGGATATCCAGATGCCTATCATGGACGGTTATGAGGCGACCCGGCAGATTCGTTCCCTCCAACGAAGGGATATCGCACATATGCCAATTATAGCCATGACCGCCAACGCTTTTTCCGAAGACGTGACAAACGCTATCAAAGCGGGCATGAATTATCATTTGGCTAAACCGATTGATATTGGGGCGTTGATGGGCATCCTTAGTAAATATTTACAAGCGCCCGCATAAAGTTTATCTTGCGTATTAAAAGTTCATGTAATAAAATTGTCTATTTTTAGCGATCAATTCGATTATAAGCATAAAGAGACTTCATGAACATCAGACTTCGTTTTAAGTTAATCGCTTTGTTGATCGTCCTATCGCTGGCCGGGCTTTTGGTTTTCCAAGGATACTGGCTGAAAGGTTTATATGATACATTATATAAACAGATGGAGATCAATATAGAGGAAGCGATGAAGATCGCCGACTATAAGGAGTTGTTCCTGCGCATCCGATCTATCAAAAAAGAACAGGGAGCGCTGGGACCTCAAACCCAAGATGTGTACTTCAGCTCAGAGCTAGATCCGTCTAATAAGCAGAAGATGGACGCAAAAGCTTCGATCCATCCGCAGAAAGAAGATCCTGACCTTAACCGGGAAGATATCTTCAAGACGGCAAATCCCGACTCACACATGAAACTACATATCGATTACGGGGATGAGGAGGACTTTAGCTCGATAGACTCTACCCTAACGGATTACCTATATGTAATCGGCGAGGTGGAGGACATGGTGCAGCAAGCGATGCACGCAAATATAGATTCTATAAAACCAATTGATTTCAAGACCTACAACAAATTATTAACCTCGGAGCTGGAGGCAAGAAACATCGTAACGGAACATGAGCTGGTAACGATTTATAAACCAAACAACGGGGACGAGAAGGGTTGGATGCATCTGGACAAGCCGGAACGATTCACTACGTGGAAAAACCCCGTGCATTTCGATTACCCGCTCCATAACGAGAGCACGTTACAATATCGCCTGTTCCTCAAATCGCCGGCCAGCGTGATACTCACCCAGATGAAAGGCATCCTGATCTCCTCCTTCCTATTACTTTTGCTGATCATTTGCGCTTTCATATACTTACTCCGCACCATCTTAAAGCAAAAGACCGTGGAAGAATTGAAGACCGATTTCACCAACAATATGACGCATGAGCTGAAAACCCCGATCAGCGTCAGCTATGCCGCCGTAGACGCATTATTGAACTTTAGCGATCCCGTCAACGAGAAACAGAAGAAATACCTGACGATCGTTAAAGACCAACTTATCCATCTTACCGGATTGGTGGAACAAATCTTGACACTCGCCGTAGAGAACCGCAGTACCTTCCGCTTGCGCCCCGAAACCATCTCATTAAACGAGTTGGTGAACTCCCTCATCGAGCAATACAAACTGAAAGCGAGCAAACCCGTGGAGTTTACTTGCTCCATCCCCGAGGATATAGAATTGGTGGCCGATCGTACCCACCTATATAATATGTTGAGCAACCTTATCGATAACGCGATCAAATACGCCGACAAGGAACCTTGCCGCATCGAAGCGACAGCCCGGCAAGACAATCACGAAACGACAATCTCCATAACCGATAACGGCCCGGGTATCAGCGAAGCCAACCAGCGGCAGATATTCGACAAGTTCTTCCGGGTTCCCAGCGGGAATATCCACAACGTGAAAGGTTATGGCCTAGGATTATATTACGTAAAAGACATGATGGGTAAACATGGAGGAACAGCCCGTGTGGAAAGCGTCCCCGGCAAAGGCTCCACCTTTACCCTGCATTTTAAATAATAATCCGAAAATAAAGTATCAAATATGGAAAAGATAAAAGTACTACTAGTAGAAGACGAGCCTACATTGGCCATGATCATCAAGGATACGCTGGATGGGAACGAGTTCGATATCACCCTAGCTGCGAATGGCGAGGAGGGCCTCTCCCGTTACGCGGAGATCAAGCCGGATATTATCGTAGCGGATATCATGATGCCTAAGATGGATGGTTTCACGATGGTCAAGTTGATCCGTAAGACGGATACGCATACCCCTGTCCTATTCCTATCGGCCCGTTCCGCGGCCAACGACGTGGTAGAGGGCTTCGAGCTGGGCGGCAACGATTACTTGAAAAAGCCTTTCGGCATGGCGGAATTGATCGTGCGCATCAAGGCGTTACTGCATAAGGTGTCCGTCCAAAGACCGGAAGCCACCTCTTTCCGTATCGGGCTTTATACGTTCGATTCCATCACGCAGACATTGGTCTACCGGGGAGAGAAACAACTCCTCAGCAACCGGGAATCCGAGATATTGAAGCGCCTTTGCGACAATAAGGACCAAGTATTACCGATGAAAGGGATCTTGATAGACCTTTGGGGGGATGATTCTTTCTTCAACGCACGCAGCCTGCATGTCTTTATCACCAAGCTACGTCATAAGTTATCGAAAGACGAGTCTATCAAGATTTTGAATATCCGGGGAATCGGATATAAACTGATCATTGATTGAATTGCTTCAATGCCTGTGCCATCTGGTCCGGGCATGAAGTTCCCCTTCCATGACAATCGATGCCAGACAAACGACCGATAGCGTCTTCGATGCGCATACCTTTCAATAAGGCGCACATGCCTTGCCCGTTACCGTGGCAACCTCCTACAATCTGCACATTCTCGATCACGCCATCCTTCGCGTCGATCACCATCAACTTAGAACAAACACCTCCTTGAGGCGTATAGGTTATACGTCGTGTTTCCATTTTCTTTTTCTCTCCTTTTTATAAACGAGTCGCAAAGGTATAAATAAAATTAACTACATTTGTAGCATCTAATTTACAAAAACATGACATACGAGGAAACGCTACACTATCTATATACCAGCATCCCGGTCTTCCAACACAGCGGAGCTTCCGCTTACAAACCCGGTCTTGGTACAAGTATCGCCCTAGATGATTATCTGGGAAATCCGCATAAAGCCTATAAGACCATCCATGTAGCCGGGACAAACGGCAAAGGCTCGGTCAGCCATCTATTGGCGGCCATTCTCCGGCAATCCGGTTTCAAGGTCGGGCTTTATACCTCTCCCCACTTAGTGGACTTCCGGGAACGCATCCGGGTGAACGGGAAAAAGATCTCCCAAGATTACGTGGTTGATTTCGTCGAGCGTCATCGTTCTTTCTTCGAGCCTCTCCATCCTTCTTTCTTCGAGTTAACGTCCAGCATGGCTTTTGAGTATTTCCGCGACCAGCAGGTAGATTACGCGGTTATCGAGGTCGGGCTTGGCGGTCGTTTGGACAGTACGAACATTATCACTCCGATCTTGAGTATTATCACGAATATCAGTCTGGATCATACGCAATTCTTGGGAGATACGGAGGAGAAGATAGCGGCGGAGAAAGCCGGCATTATCAAGAAAGGCGTACCGGCACTTCTTGGGGAAGCCGAGAAACAATCGGTTTACGACGTTTTCAAAAACAAGGCGGAAGAAGTTGGCGCACCTTTCTACTACGCCCAACGAATGGACATGGTAAAAGACGAGTGCAGGCTGACGGTCGGTGGCAAATGGTTCTTCCCTTCCGTTGAATATGGAGAAATCCAAGGAGAACTTGGCGGTGAGGTGCAGGTAAGAAATGCTGTCACCGTATTATCCGCCATCCATATATTACGAACGGAATTGGGTATAGATATCATCCCGGAAGCGGTACACGAGGGTTTCGCCCACGTAACGAAACTGACGGGATTGATGGGACGTTGGCAAACCTTGCAATCCAAACCGACCGTCATTTGCGACACGGGGCATAATGTAGGAGGCTGGGAGCATCTAGCGGAGCATCTGAAAGTCTTGCGTCAATATTGCGGGCAGATCTATATGATCGTCGGCATGGTAAACGACAAGGATATCGACGGCGTATTATCCTTGATGCCGCAAGACGCTTTTTATTTCTTCACGCAAGCCTCCGTGGAGAGAGCAATGCCCGTAGAGGATTTCGCCGTGAAAGCCATGCGTCACGGACTGTCCGGTACCCTTTGCGATACGGTGCAAGACGCTGTCGAGAAAGCGTTAAGAAGGGCTCGTGAGAACGACCTGATCTTTATCGGAGGCAGTACGTTTATCGTAGCGGACGCTCTCCCCTTGTTCATGAAAGAAGACGAATACAAATAATATAACTCTATAAAACAAATATCATGATAGAAAAAATTCATCAGAAACTAAGCGACTCGAAAGTCGCACGCTGGAGTGTACTCGCTTTGGCGGCATTCACGATGCTTTGCGGATACTTCCTTACGGATGTAATGGCTCCGCTTAAACCGATGTTGGAAGAACAGCTAAGCTGGACGAGTACGGAATATGGTTGGTTCACCAGCGCTTACGGCTGGTTCAACGTATTTCTCTTCATGTTGATCATTGGTGGTATCGTTCTGGATAAGATGGGTGTCCGTTTCACGGGTGTCGCTTCCTGTATCTTGATGATTATCGGTTGTTCCATTAAATATTACGCCATCTCGGATGCGTTTACGATGGAAGGAGAGCTTTTCGGATGGAAAGCGCAAGTGATGGTGGCCGCCCTCGGATACGCGATCTTCGGTGTCGGCGTGGAGACCGCCGGTATCACGGTATCTAAGATTATCGTACGGTGGTTCAAGGGAAAAGAGATGGCGTTGGCTATGGGCTTGGAGATGGCTACGGCTCGTTTGGGTACGGCCTTGGCTTTATCTATCACGGTTCCCGCCGCCAAGTACTTCGGTAGCATCTCCGCTCCTATCTTGCTTTGTCTTTGTATGTTGTGTATCGGTTTGATCGCCTTCCTCGTATTTTGCGTGATGGATCGCAAGCTGGACGCTTCGATGGACGCTATCGAGCAAGCCGAGGAGGAAGAGCCTTTCCGTTTGAAAGATATCTTATTGATCGTTACTAATAAGGGTTTCTGGTTGATCGCTCTGCTTTGCGTATTATTCTATTCGGCCGTATTCCCCTTCTTGAAATACGCTACGGACTTGATGGTCAATAAATATAACGTAGATCCGGAGTTGGCGGGAAACATTCCGGCTATCTTACCTTTCGGCACGATTCTTCTGACTCCGTTCTTCGGTAACTTATACGACCGCAAGGGTAAAGGGGCGACGATCATGATCTTTGGCGCCTTGATGTTGATCGGCGTGCATTTATTATTCACGCTTCCGATCTTGAATCAGTGGTGGTTCGCCACGATCGTGATGATCGTATTGGGTATCGCTTTCTCCTTGGTCCCATCGGCGATGTGGCCATCTGTTCCGAAGATTATCCCGGAGAAGCAATTAGGCACGGCTTATGCCTTGATTTTCTGGGTACAGAATATCGGTCTGAGTATGGTTCCCTTATTAATCGGCTGGATATTGGATACGTATTGCAAGATCGACAATGGTACGGGCAAACCGGCTTACGACTATACGATACCGATGGCAGTCTTCACCTGCTTCGGTGTACTCGCCCTCTTCATCGCCTTGATGTTGAAACGTGAGGACCGGATCAAAGGCTACGGCCTTGAATTGCCGAACATCCAAAAGGACGCCGATAAAGCCGAGGCCGAGATAATCGCTAAAGAGATGATCGCGGAGCCTTAATAAAGCTCATAACCCTAAATAAATGGAAGGCGCTGTAAACCAAGTTTACAGCGTCTTTCTTTTTGATGACTGAAAACCATCGTCATTGGAACACACAAAAAGTTCGTTTGAAAAAGAGAAGTAGCGAAACAACTACAATATGCCTTATTCATAAAATCTTTTTTAGCGGTAATATTAATAAAAAACACCCTTGATTTTCGGAACGGCATATTGAAATGTGGCATTTATCCGTGGTCCAGCCATCCAAAAGGAAATCATATGTATAGGTCTTAACGCAGTGGCTTATATATTTCATTAGATCCTTATTATCAGTTAAGAATAGATATACAGCTTCACAAATGTCGTTTTGATTAAAAAGGCAAGTGAGCGTGGAGGTTTTGAACACGACTTCCAATGTAATCTGGCTTACATCATTCCACGTATAAGTGATCGTACATAAATCCAGATTCTTCAATAACATCTGCGCTTTCCTTACCGGCAAACCAATTACTTGATGGGATAAGCTTATTATCTCGGAATAATCCTTTTGAGGATATTGATTTTGAGTTTCCATTGATTTCTGTGTTTATCATTCGCAGACAAAATAAGCTTACCGCCTGCTGATATACCATCAATCCCCCTGATAAAATATCAATGTCACGACTAATATTATCAGATGACAGGGATAAATGATATATCTGACTACGTATTGTCGGTAATGCAGGATCATCATGATAGACACCTAACAAATTACGATGAATTTATGTTTCTCTGGCTATGAATAAAATTGGGTGCGGTTACCCCGGATATCTGACATGATAGTAAGATAACTCAGATTTAATACTTATTTTTGTGACAGGATCAATAAAAACTGACATGGAAACAACATTTACCAAAAGAAATAGTCATGGAGCCAACTTAAAACGTTGGAGAGAATGGAGAGGCATCAAACAAGAAGTGCTAGCCGACAAAATAGGGGTATCACAAGCCACCTTATCTGGCTACGAGAAAAAAGACGAATTGGAACCTGAAGTATTGGAAAAGATAACTAAAGCTTTGGACATTCCGATAGAGGCGATCACGGAGCTTAATGAAGGAGCGCTTATCAATATTTATTCTGGCACATGGCAAGATAACGCAACTGCAGCCGGAAGCATTCAAAATCAAACTTTCAATCCCATCGATAAAATAGTCGAGCTTTACGAACGATTACTAAAGGCCGAGCAAGAAAAGGTTGCCATGCTCCATGAAATCATAAAGGATAAATAAGTATCGATTATAGAGACCGTAAGCGAAAATGAGATAATCTTGACATTATGATCGAAATAACAGAATAACGATGTCAAGACCTTTTTACAAATAGAGAAAAAGAGGGAGAGACCTATGATGAAATCTACGTTTTCCCTCATTTTCTTGCCTAAACACCCCTGTTTGGACTCAAAAGTAATAGAGTTAGGTAACACAAAAGGCTGTATTAGGCAACACGACCGTATGTATTAGGTAACGCAACCGTATGTATTAGGCGATACATACGGAAGAAACAGCCCTCGCATCCTATAGAATTGATCGATACACCCGTATAAAATGGCTATTTTCACCTAAAAATATGAGATACGATGAATTAATCTCGCTAGAATAAAAAGGCCTATTTCCATAAAACACTACAAGACAACCAGATGCTATTATTCTATGCCATTTTCGGAAGCAAGGCGTACCTTAGCCCGGAAAAAACGCTTCTCCGGGAGTTTAGATTACAGAATGTCAAAACGTCAAACCTACTCTTTTACGCGTGATGCCCATCGTGGGCCCCTTATTAAAGCCATATATAGTTCACCCGATAAAACAGAACGTTTATAAGGATATCTTCTTATCTTCGCGTATCACATAAAACAAACATTAAATACTATGATCTGTTTCCCGAATGCCAAGATAAACCTAGGTCTGAACGTGGTAAGCAAACGTCCGGACGGTTATCATAATATAGAGACCATCTTCTATCCGATCCCCGTGAGGGATGCCCTCGAGATCGTCGCCTCGGATCGGACCTGTTTCACGCAAACCGGAATCCCGGTAGACGCTCCCCAAGAGAAGAACCTCGTCATAAAAGCACTGAACGCCCTAAAGACGAGATACGAGATTCCCCCGCTAGAGATCCATTTGTTGAAAGCGATACCTTTTGGCGCCGGGCTTGGAGGAGGTTCCGCCGATGCCGCTTTTATGTTGAAGCTGGTCAATGATTTCTGCGGTTTGGATATTCACCCGGATGAGTTGGAGGCGATAGCGTCCACCATCGGAGCCGATTGCCCGTTCTTTATCCGTAACACGCCGGTATTCGCGACCGGCACGGGAAACCAATTCGAGCCCGTGGACTTGTCCTTGAAGGATTATTATCTATGCTTGGTAAAACCGGATGTAGCCGTCTCCACCCCCGAAGCCTATTCGATGGTAACACCCGCCGCGCCCGAGACCTCCTTGAAAGAGATCATCCGGCTACCGGTATCCGAATGGAAAGAGCGGATGGTGAACGATTTCGAGCGAAGCGTATTCCCGAGACATCCCGTGATCGAGCGGATCAAGGATACCTTATACGAGGGAGGCGCCTTATATGCCGCCATGTCCGGCTCCGGATCGTCCGTGTTCGGTTTGTTCGAAAAACCAACCCATTTCAAGGAACAATCCCTGTTCAGCGATTGTTTTCTATGGGAAGGACAATTATCATGAATCAAATAGAGACTTTTTTTGATACGATGGCGGAACGCTGGGACGCTGTCTGCGTACATGATCCGGGAAAGATCCGGACGATATTGGATCGTACCAACCTGCGGCAGAACGCCCGCATCCTCGATGTCGGTTGCGGCACGGGGATATTGGAAAGTTACCTGCTGCCGTACGAACCCCGCCAAATCGTAGCTATCGATATAGCGGGCCAAATGATCGAGAAAGCACGCATGAAATATCCGGATCATCCGCTCATCGAGTTCCTCCAAGAGGACGCTATGAGCTACGAGGGGAAAGGATTCGACTATATTATCCTATATAGCGCTTACCCGCATTTCATGCGGCCGGAACGGTTGATCGAGCATATGAGCGGCTTGCTCGCGCCCGGCGGTAAATTGGTTATCTGCCACAGCGAGAGCAAGGAAAAGATCAATACGCACCACCATCGGCACGCCGATCGATTATCGCTGCCCTTGCCCCCGGCCCGAGAGGTGGCGGCATTGATGGAGCCTTATCTTCTTCCGCTCGTCGTAGAGGATACCGAACAGCTTTACATCGTTTGCGGAAAACGTTTATCCTAAACTAATTATATATGGACAGAAAAACTAACTTAATTCCGGCATTGCTTCTTTCCGCCCTTTCGCTTTACGCCATGGAAGACGTGAAAGTAACGCAATTCCAGCACGCAGGCCCGTTCACGGTCAACAAGCCGATCCTAGCGGACAGCCTCAACGTAAATGGCAAGCCTTTCGAGGCGAAGAATCTATTAAAAGCGACCTTACCGTTCGAGCAAACGCTTGCGAACGCCACGGTACTCGACGCTGACACGGCAGGCGCAATCACCTTCGCTGCCCCGCGAAAAGGATATGCCCTGCATCTATTCTCTTTCTTCTTGAACAGCGACCGGTACGTAAAAGGCACGCTCGATATATCGGGTCCCGGGGCGTTCGAAGTATTCGTCAATGATAAACCGGTCGGAGCCTCCTCCGAGTTGGTGATGGAACCCCGCCGCTATCAAGTAGTCGTTAAATACCTGACAGCGGAAACAGACACTTGTCCTCCCAGCCTAAAGGCTACCTTCAAGAGCGAGGCGGAAGCGAAAGTCGTAGCTTCCTTGAACCCGGAGAAACGCTACACCCTTCTGAATATCCTAGAAGGAAAGGATTTCCAAGGCGTAAGTGTCTCCCCGAACGGAAAGTATGCCTTGGTAAAATACGTCAACCGGTTCCCGGAGAGCAAGAGCGAATCGTACGGGCAATTGATGGATGCCGCTACGGGACGGGTCTTATTGCAAGACGGAGGTTTCTTGACAACCGCCAAATGGATGCCTAAAAGCAATCGATTGTATTACACCCGCACCGGTCTGGACGGTACGGAGTTGGTAACCGTAGATCCGTCTACCTACCAACAAACGGTATTAGTCCCGAACCTTCCGAAAGGGCGGTTCGTATTCACCCCCGATGAGTCCACGCTTCTCTATACCGTAGAAGAGGAAGGTCCCAAGGAAGGGACGGACTTGATCCGTGTATTAGAGCCGGCAGACCGTATCCCGGGTTTCCGTGACCGCTCCTTTATCTGGCGGTATGACTTAAAAACAGGTTTGTACGAGCAACTTACTTTCGGGCATACGGACACTTATATCAATGATATCAGCGCTGATAGCCGCTATCTATTGTTCAGCACCAGCGACCGGGTGTACACCTCCTTGCCGCACTCCCGCAACTCCCTTTATAAATTGGATTTGCAGACCATGGCGATCGATACGATCTGGGAGAAAGCCCCGTACGTAAACCAAGCCGCCTTCTCGCCCGACGGTAAACAGTTATTGGTAGCTGGGGCAGGCGACGCTTTCGACGGGATCGGACGAAATATCAAGCAAGGACAGATCTCCAACTCGTACGACGGGCAGTTATTCCTATACGATCTGGCAAGCCGTAAAGCCTCCCCTCTCACCAAGGACTTCAATCCGAACGTGATCGATGCCGTATGGAACCGCTTCAACGGGCAAATCTATATCCTCTGCGAGGATGAGGATTATCAACGGATCTATACGTGCGACCCAGCAAACGGGAAGATCAAGCAAGTAGCCGCCTCCGAGGATATTATCATGTCGTATGCGTTGGCCGACAACGCTCCGGTTCTCTTCTATTACGGACAGAGCGCGTCCAACGCCAACCGCCTTTACGCTTACGACCTGAAAGGAGGAAAGAACCGCTTGGTGTATGATCTCTCGCAAGATAAATTAAAAGATATCGCCTTAGGCGAGGTACACGACTGGAACTTCAAGTCGGATGACGGTACGACTATCCAAGGCCGTTATTACCTGCCGCCTCATTTCGATCCGAATAAGAAATATCCGATGATCGTTTATTACTATGGCGGTACTTCCCCGACGAACCGTGCGCTGGAGATGCGTTATTCCATGCATATGTACGCCGCTCTCGGATACGTGGTCTACACCTTGAATCCGAGTGGAACAACGGGCTTCGGACAGGAATTCGCCGCCCGCCATGTGAACGCATGGGGCCTGAAGACCGCCGATGAGATCATCCAAGGTACCAAGCTGTTCTGTAAGGAGCATTCGTTCGTGAACGAGAAGAAAATCGGTTGCATCGGTGCCAGCTACGGCGGATTCATGACACAATACCTACAAACCCGTACGGACATTTTCGCCGCCGCTATCAGCCATGCCGGTATCAGCGCGTTGAGTAGCTATTGGGGAGAAGGTTATTGGGGATATGGCTATTGCTCCGTAGCGAACGCCGGGACTTATCCTTGGAACGCCCCGGAGTTCTTTACCAAGCAAAGCCCGTTGTTCAACGCCGATAAGATCAATACCCCGCTCCTATTGCTTCACGGCAACGCCGATACGAACGTACCCATCGGGGAAAGTATCCAGATGTTCGCCGCCTTGAAGATCCTAGGAAAGACCGTGGAATTCGTGCAGGTGGATGGCGAGAATCATGGTATCGTAGGTTATCAGAAGCGTATAGGCTGGCAAAATACCATCTACGCATGGTTCGCCAAATGGCTGAAAGACGAGCCGGAATGGTGGAAAGCCTTATATCCGGATCGTACTTTATAAGAATATTTATTTGAACGAAAGCGCCTGTGTCTCCCGCGAGGGAATCGCAGGCGCTTTATTCGTTTGCCCAACCCCGGCTGTCATCCGGATCAGCTCCGTTTACGAACGGTAATTTTGATACAAAGATCCGTAATATGTATACATGCGCCTGAGATAAATCCGAATATCTTTGTAATGTTAAACAATAATGATATCCTTATGAAAACAAAAGCAATCGCACTCTTCCTGCTAGGCTTCATACCAGCCTTCGCACAAGATATCCCAACTTCTAAAACAGAACAAAATATGGACAGAATCGAACGCTGTAAAAAGAATTACACCGAGCTATTCGGAGGCGAGGCATTGACCGGACAAGGAACAGATCCGGAAATGATGGACATTCTCCAGAAATTCATCTTCGGGGAGGTATTCCGCACAGGAGATCTTGATAAAAAGACCCGGGAGCTTATCACTTGCACCGTATTAGCCACGATGCAAACCTTGCCCCAACTGAACGCCCACGCCAAAGCGGCGCTAAACGTAGGCGTCACTCCCATCGAGCTACGGGAGGCGATATACCTATGCGCTCCGTTTATCGGTTTCCCGAAGACATTGAATGCCTTAAATACCATCAACGAAGTCTTTAAGCAACAAGGCATCGCTTCGCCTCTGGAGAGACAAGCTACCGTTACGGAAGAAGATCGCCACGAGAAAGGACAAGCCATACAAAGCCGGCTTTACGGCGAGGGAATCAAAGAGGCCATGAGGAACGTCCCGGGAAATATGGGTCCGGAAGTAGAGCGATTCCTCACCGAATTCTGCTTCGGAGATATCTATACTCGCAACGGGCTAGACCTGAAAACCCGGGAGTTACTGGCTTATTGCATACTAACGACCCTTGAAGCCGAAAGCCAACTACACTCGCATCTCGAAGGGAACTTACTGGCCGGCAATAGCAAGGAGACCTTAACGGCGGCGGTTATACAATGTCTTCCTTATATCGGCTTCCCTTCCGCTATCAAAGCGTTGAAAATCATTAAGGAATCCTCTCAGCCCGCCCCAAAGAAGAACTTAGTCCGCCTATCCAAGATCACGGTCGATCCCGCCCAGTTGGAGCGTTATAACGCCTTTCTGGAAGAAGAGATCGAGGCTTCCATGCGTCTAGAGCCGGGTGTTCTTACACTGTATGCCGTATCGGAGAAAGAACATCCAAATAAAGTAACCATCCTAGAGATTTACGCAGATCAAGACGCTTATAAAAGCCATATCCAAACGCCCCATTTCCAGAAATACAAACAAGGAACATTACAGATGGTGCAAGAGTTGGAGCTGGTAGATAGCACGCCCCTGATCCCCGGACTAAAGATAAAATAAAACAAGAATCCCCGCTTTCCGGCACGAAGCCATCTAAGCGGGGATTTCATATATCCGTGAAAATCTAAATGACTTGTTATTCGATCATTTGATATTCGGATTCAATTTATGCCATTCGGAAATAGCGGGAAGCACGCCCATAGCGATCACCTCGTCACGTAAAGCGCAAAGGTGCTTGTAGCTCTTCTCCAAGGCAGCCTCTTCTTCCGGTGTACCGTGCACCTCTTTCAACGCTACGCCGTCTTTCGTAATTGAGGTCTCCCAAGCCATCATGATATGATCGAACTTACCGTTTGATACATAAGCGCCAGCCGGCCAACGGAACGGTTTACCACCCATCGCAGCTGCGATCATCTCGATAGATACATATGACGGGCTTTGGAAGGAAGAACGGCCCCGCAAAGCGATAATGTTAGCGCCACCCTTCGTAACCTTGGTTTGTATCTCCGCCCATTGATCTTTCGTCAAGGCATCCGTACCGATAAGTTCCGTCAAAGGCTTGCCATCCACCTTAGCGGTAGAGGCGAAAACAGCCATTTGCTCGCCATGACCGCCATACGTACGACAATTCTCAACCTGATCCATAGAGATACCGAAATGTTTTGCCAACTCACTGCGTAAACGAGTTGAATCCAATGCGGCCAACGTCGTAACCTGAGAAGGTTTCAAGCCGGAATACAATAAGGTAATCAAACCGGTAATATCCGCCGGGTTAAAAATAACCACGATATGCTTTACGTCCGGGCAATAAGCCTTTACGTTCTTGCCGAACTCCTCGGCGATAGCGGCGTTTCCTTTTAGGAGATCCTCACGGGTCATACCTGCCTTTCTTGCGGCACCACCGGAGTTAACGATATATTTAGCGCCAGTCAAAGCCTCCTTGATGTCTGAGGTAAAAGTGATGTTTACACCCTCGAAACCACAATGGAATAATTCCTCGGCGACTCCCTCCAAACCCGGTGCGTAAGGGTCGTACAAACAAATGTTAGAAGTTAGTCCCATCATAATAGCGGTCTGTGCCATATTAGAACCGATCATACCTGCTGCGCCGACAATCGTCAGCTTCTCGTCTGTGAGTGTTTTCATAAGAAACCTTGTTTTTAAATGTTTATTTTTCTTTTCGACACAAAGATACGAGATTGAGAACTCTTGTCCTAATCATAAAAACGAATCCCCCATAAATAAAAGTTATGAATAGCGTCTCTATGATTATTCCAAGATTATCACGTACCTTTGTAGTATGAAAACATTTAAACTAGACAATTGGTTGCCACAACGAAGAAAGAAGTCGAGGCACGGGGATGGGATTACCTCGACGTGATCCTTTTCTCGGGAGACGCCTATGTGGATCACCCCTCTTTCGGGGCGGCCGTGATCGGTCGTGTATTGGAAGCGGAAGGATTACGGGTAGCGATCGTACCGCAACCGGATTGGCGGGGAGATTACCGGGATTTCAAGAAGCTCGGCGTTCCCCGGCTTTTCTTCGGTGTATCCGCCGGTGCCATGGATTCAATGATCAACCATTATACTGCCAATAAGCGATTACGCAGCGACGACGCCTATACGCCGGACCAACGTCCGGGAATGCGTCCGGACTATCCGAGCATCGTCTATACTAAAATACTGAAAGAATTGTATCCGGATGTCCCCGTCGTATTGGGTAGCATCGAGGCCTCATTACGCCGGCTTACGCATTACGATTATTGGCAAGATAAGCTATTACCGGGAATCCTTGCTAGTAGCCCGGCCGATTTATTAATTTACGGCATGGGCGAGAAGCCGATCAAGGAATTGGTGCGCCGCCTAAAGTCCGGCATTCCTTTCAACGAGATCAAAGACATCCGCCAAACGGTTTATCTGACAGACAAAGAGGATGCGAAAGACGACGATATCGTGCTCTTCTCACATGAGGAATGCCTAAAAGATAAATTGAAACAAGCGAAGAATTTCCGGCATATCGAAGAGGAATCCAACAAATACAATGCCTCACGTATCTTGCAAAAGGTAGGAAAACAGATGATCGTAGTGAATCCTCCCTTCCCGCCAATGACGGAAGCGGAGATAGATGCTTCCTACGACCTTCCCTATACCCGCTTGCCGCATCCCAAATACAAAGGGAAAGTGATACCGGCTTTCGAGATGATCAAGTTCTCGGTGAATATCCACCGGGGTTGTTTCGGAGGATGCGCGTTCTGTACCATATCGGCGCATCAAGGGAAGTTCATCGCCTCCCGAAGCAAGGAATCGATCTTGAAGGAAGTGAAAGCGATTACCGAAATGCCCGATTTCAAAGGATATCTAAGCGATTTGGGAGGCCCTTCCGCCAATATGTACCGTATGAAGGGGAAAGATGAGCGAATTTGCGCCAAATGCAAGAAACCGTCTTGTATCTCCCCCGTCGTTTGCAAGAACTTGAACGCGGACCATACGCCGCTACTGGATATCTACAAAGCGGTAGATAGACTTCCCGAGATCAAGAAGTCGTTTATCGGAAGCGGCGTACGCTATGACCTGTTATTGCACCGTTATGCGGATGAGTCTTTAAACAAGGCAGCTCAAACCTATACCGAGGAATTAATCGCCCGCCACGTATCCGGCCGTTTGAAAGTGGCCCCGGAGCATACGCAAGACGAGGTGTTGAAACAAATGCGTAAACCGTCTTTCTCGCAATTCGGACAGTTCAAGAAGATATTCGATAAGGTAAACCGGCAATACGGGTTGAACCAGCAACTCATCCCCTATTTCATTTCCAGCCATCCGGGATGTACCGAGGCGGATATGGCGGAGCTGGCGGTGATCACCAAGAGCTTGCATTTCCAGTTGGAGCAAGTACAAGACTTCACGCCTACGCCGATGACATTGGCTACGGAGATGTATTATACCGGATATCATCCTTATACGTTGGAGAAAGTATATACGGCCCGCTCAAAAGAACAAAAGTTGGCACAACGCCAGTTCTTCTTCTGGTATAAACCCGAGTCACGCCGTCAGATCATGCAAGTATTGCAAAAGATGGGACGAAAGGATTTGATTGAGAAATTATTCGGACAGAGGGGTGACATGAATCCCGCTCCCAGAAAAAGAAGATAATAGGCTTTTGAGATTAGCTGTATCGATGAATTACGAGAGTAGTCGCATCGTATCACGGGAGTAGTCTTGATGGATAACGAGAGTAGTCTCGACAAGCGATGAGACTACTCTCGTTATTCCTTATGATTATTCTTTCACGGCGATCACCTCGATCTCTACCAAACCATTCTTCGGCAGTGTCTTAACGGCTACCGCCGAACGTGCGGGAAACGCACCTTCGAACTGAGAGGCGTATACCTCGTTCATAACGGCGAAGTCGCCCATATCCGCTAAAAATACGGTTGTTTTTACGACATCATTGATGCTATAACCTGCCTCTGCCAAGATAGCGTGAACATTCTTGAACGCTTGGGCGGTTTGTTCCTTTACGGATCCCTCAACGAAAAGTCCCGTAGCAGGATCGATACCCAGTTGTCCGGAAGCGAACAGCATATTACCTACTTGCACCGCTTGGCTATACGGACCGATAGCGGCGGGAGCGTTTTTTGTAGCGATAACTTTCTTCATTTTCTTCTTTAGTTTATATACATATTATTATTGTTGCTCGTTCATACGTTGGCGAACCACCTCGTACACCAGAATGGAAGTGGCTACAGATACATTCAAGGAGCCGATCGTTCCGAATTGCGGAATCTTTACCATATTATCGCAGATGCGCAAGTTCTCCGGAGACACACCCGTATCCTCCGCTCCCATCACGATCGCTACCGGTCCTTCATACTTCACCGCCGTATAATTCTCCGCCGCTTTCTCGCTGGCGGCAAATACCTTCACCCCGCTTTGCTGCAAGAAACGGATCGCTTGGTTGATACTCTTCTCCTTACAAACCGGCAATACATGCAAGGCACCGGCAGAGGTCTTGATCGCGTCGGCGTTTACCGAAACGCTTCCTTTTGCCGGAATCACGATCGTATCGACTCCCGCACACTCGCAGGTACGGGCAATAGCGCCGAAATTACGCACGTCCGTAACCCCATCCAGCAATACGATGAAAGGATCTTTTCCTTGCTCATACACAAAAGGAATGATATCTTCCAAGCTCTGGTAGGTAACCGCCGACATAAAAGCGATCACCCCCTGATGATTCTTTCGAGTCAAACGATCCAAGCGTTCAGCCGGAACACGTTGTACCGGTATCTCACGGCCTCTCAGTACCTCAAATAACTCTTTGGATAGATCCCCTTGTAAATCCCTTTTCACAAGGATCTTATCTACCTCCTTATCAGCCTGTATAGCCTCAATCACGGCACGAATGCCGAACACCATTTCGTTTTCTTTCATACTTTATATAACGCAAAACTATTAATTTCACAAATGTAGGGATAAATAATCAATTCTTCAAACCTTCAGCCTTCGCATAACATTCCCGGCATAAAGGCTCGTATTCGGATTGTTCCCCTAAGAAGACCCGTTTATCATTTCCCACGATACGATGGGATACGTAAGCCAAACGTCCGCATTTCACGCAGATGGCATGCACTTTCGTCACCTCATCGGCGATAGCGCATAACTCCGGCATAGGACCGAAAGGAACTCCCTTATAGTCCATGTCCAACCCGGCCACGATCACCCGGATACCGTTAGCGGCCAATTGATTGCATACGTTTACCAATCCCTCGTCGAAAAACTGGGCCTCGTCTATCCCCACCACATCGATCTCGGAAGTGAACAATAGGATACTGGAGGAAGAATCCACCGGAGTAGAAGGAATCGAATTACTATCGTGCGAGACCACGTTATCCTGCGAATAGCGGGTATCGATCGCAGGCTTGAAAATCTCCACCCGCTGCTTGGCGAATTCAGCCCGCTTCAAACGGCGGATAAGCTCCTCCGTCTTACCGGAAAACATGGAACCGCAAATCACCTCGATCCGCCCTTGTCCCGGATACTGGAATATATGCTCTTCTGAAGGCAATGTCATCACTTTCTCTTTTTGTCCGCAAAAGTACATAAAAAAAGCGGAACCATGGAAGCTTATTCACCCCATCCCCGGTTTGTCTTTCACTGCAACCCGGGTTGCAGTAATGCCGCGAGGCAGGTTGCAGTAAATATTACGACTACAATCCATCGGTGTAAGGCATCGATCGCACGCCTCGTTATAAATTAAAGTTGGGCCGGTCTATTTTCCAGTTGAGCGACGGTATCTTCCGGTTCAGTAAAAATCCGCCTTATTCCCTCACCTATTGCCTCTATTTTTGCCCGGTAACAAATAACTAGGTATATCTTATGAGAAGAATTTCATACATCCTGCTTCTGGGCATCCTTTTATCGGCATGCCAAAAGAACACAAAGTCCGAAGGCACGAACTTACCTGTCGAGGTTATCTCTCCAATAAAAAAGACAGAGACCGACAGAAGTCGTGAATACACCTTTTTATCAAGGCCCTATAATGAGACAGTCCTATCTTTCCGCATCAATGGCCCCGTCTTGAATTTCGACTTACGGCCCGGACAAGCGTTCTCCAAAGGCAGTACGATCCTCTCGATCGATAACCGTGACTTCTTGATTCGCAAGCAGCAAACAGAGGCGCTCTACTCGCAAACCAACCAAGAGTATAAACGGATCGAGGCCCTTTACAAAAAGAATAACATCTCCGGAAGTAATTATGAGAAGGCGAAAGCGGATTTCCTTGTCGCCAAATCCAATTACGAGACCGCCGTCAACGCCCTAAGCGATACCCATCTGAGCGCCCCTTACGACGGGTATATCCAAAATATCCATATCGAACCTTTCCAAGACGTGAAAGCGACCGAGCCAATCCTTACCTTCATAGAACTGGACAGGCTGAAGATCGAGACCTATATACCAGAGGAAGTCGCCTTACACTTATATGATAAAGAAAAACAGAAGCTATGTCAAATAGGAATCCATTTCGATACGGCTCCCGAACGGACAATCACCCCTTCCGATTTATATGTGTCTAAAAGTACGACAAACAATAACCTCTCTTATCTACTGACCGCCATTATCCCCAACCCCGATATGGAATGGCTGGGCGGAATGAGTGGAATCCTCTCGATCGACCTACCCAAAGAAGAGCGGTCTCAAAATCTATGGCTTCCCTTAACGGCTATCTGTCATCGCCCCCAAAAAGGAGATTATGTATGGGTGGTTAAAGGAGACAAGGTTAACTCCGTTCCCGTCAAACTCGGTGAGCAAAGAAATAACCAGATAGAGATCGTGGAAGGAATCACGGAAAATGACCTTGTCGTATTGACAAGGCAACGTTTCCTTTCCGAAAATAGTACCGTAACCATCCAAAAATAAGTAAGATGCAAAAATTCATCAAATATTTCCTGAAAAACAAAGCGGTTACATGGCTCCTGCTAGTCCTGATCTTGGCAGGGGGGCTGTTCTCTTACGCAAAGATGGGAAAACTGGAAGATGCCCCGTTTACGATCAAGCAAGCCTTGGTACTTACCCCTTATCCCGGCGCCTCCCCCTCGGAAGTTCAGTCCCAAGTGACGGATGTGCTGGAAGAAGCCATTCAATCCTTAGGCGAGTTATACTATCTGAAGACAGAGAACCGGGCTGGACTTTCCAAAATCACGGTCTACGTGAAAAAGGAAATCCGGGCTGATGAGATGCAGCAGTTATGGGATAAACTACGCCGAAAGGTAAACGACGTACAAGGCAAATTACCTTCCGGAGCGGGAACCTCCATCGTCAATGATGATTTTGGCGATGTATTGGGTGTTTTCTACGGATTGACCGGAGAATCTTATACCTACCGGGAACTGGAAGATCAAGCCAAACTGATCAAAGACGATTTACTGAAAGTAAAAGACGTGGCAAAGGTAGAGATCTACGGCATACAAACTCCCGTAATCGATATCCGGATAAACCCCACGATCTTATCCAATCGGGGTATTACGACAGCTGATATCAAACGGGCGTTCGACGGACAGAATAAAGTGGTAGACGCCGGGAGTATTCGCAACGGGGAGACTCGCATACGTATCGAATCCACCGGTAATTTTTACTCCTTGGATGATATCCGTAACCTTACGATCGTATCTCATTCCGGCGAGCATTTCCGGCTAGGCGATATCGCCCGTATCGAAGAGGGTTACCAGACTCCGCCCCAAAACTTCATGCGCATCAATAACAAGCAAGCGGTCGGTATCGCTATCTCTACCATACCGACCGGGAACGTGGTCGATATGGCCAAGGCCGTGAAAAAGCGTATTCAATCATTTTCGGAGACCATGCCCAAGGGTTTTGAGCTCACCTCCATATACGACCAAGGATATGAGTCCGCCGTGGCCAACCAAGGATTTATCTTGAACTTGATCATCTCCGTCGTGACCGTAGTAGCGATCTTATTGTTCTTTATCGGTTTCAAAAACGGCCTTTTGATCGGTAGCGGATTGGTTTTCTCTATCTTCGCCACTTTAATTGTCATGTTCGCCAACGGGATCGCCTTGCAACGAATGTCTCTTGCCGCTATCATCATCGCGATGGGTATGTTGGTAGATAACGCCATCGTAGTATCGGACTCTGCCTTGGTAAATATGCAACGAGGCATGCGCAAACGTATCGCGATCATGAGGGCTTGCTCATCCACCGCCCTGCCTCTACTGGCGGCTACGGCTATCGCGATCCTCACGTTCTTGCCCATTTACTATTCACCGCATATCACGGGCGAATTACTTTCATCCTTAGTGATCGTGATCGGAGTATCCTTGATGTTCAGCTGGGTGTTCGCACTTACGCAAACCCCATTCTTCATCCAAGAGTTTGTACGGCGCCCCAGACCGGACGAGTTAACAGGGGAATTATTCTCTGGAAAATACTATGATTATTTTCGGTCTTCCCTACGCCTTGTCATCAAATACCGATACGCTACAGTAGGTAGCTTATCCGTTCTATTGGTTATCTCCGCATGGAGTTTCCAGTTTATCCCGAAAGTGTTCGTGCCTTCGCTCGATAAGCAGTATTTCACTTTAGATATGTGGCTACCGGAAGGTACAGCCATCGAGGAAACCGATCGATACGCTACCGATATGGCCGAATCCATCCAAGAATATTCGCAGACGGAAATGGTTTCCTCTTATATCGGACGGACACCGCCCCGTTATTATCTATCGAACGTTAGCTTCGGTCCCCAACCAAACTATGCCCAATTATTGGTAAAATGCAAGACATCCGGAGAGGCCCGGGAATTGCATGCCTTGCTACAAGACTCAATTCGCTTAAAATATCCGGAACCGCTCATCAATGTGAACAAGTTTGAGTTAAGCCCGCTTACGGAAGCCTTGATAGAAGCCCGTTTCCTCGGACCGGACCCGGCGGTATTGGACTCTTTGACCGGAGTAGCTATCGACATTATGCGAAGGAACCCGAAAGTAACCGATGCCCGGAATGAATGGGGTAATATGACCTATATGATACGCCCGGTATATGATCCGGTAAAAGCCGGTTTCTTAGGTATCACCAAGGCTAATTTGATGGAATCCGTCAAATCCATCGAGGAAGGTACGGTTATCGGGATTTACCGGGATGAGGAAAAGAAAGTCCCGGTCTTATTGAAATCGGAGAAGAGCGGAATCGACGATCCCCGTTCATTAGGTGATTTCTCGGTGTGGAACGGAGAGAAATCCGCACCCTTGTCACAAGTAACCCGACAGGTAACCTCCGCATGGGAATATCCGCAGATCAAGACCTACAACCGGCAATTGTCTATGGCAGCGATGTGTGGCGTGAAAAACGGTTACACCATGTCTGAGGTACACGGTGAGATTCGGGAAGAGATCGAGAAAATGAACCTGCCCCAAGGATATAGCTTCTTCTGGGATTCACAATATAAAGACCAGACAGAGGGATTGCAAGCCCTTGTCAAATTCTTCCCGCTGGCTTTCTTGATGTTGGTTGTTATATTGGTCGCTTTATTCTCCAATTTCCGTCAACCGATAATCATCCTTTGCGTGCTCCCTCTCTCCTTAATCGGGGTAGCGATCGGTATGTTACTTACCGGGTTCGATTTCGGCTTTTTCCCGATCGCCGGATGGTTGGGGCTCTTGGGTATGATTATCAAAAACGTAATCGTATTATTAGACGAGATTAACACGCAACGTCGTAACGGTATCTCTCCATACGACTCGATCATAGAGGCAACCATCTCAAGGACTCGCCCGGTCTTGATGGCGGCTACCACGACTATTTTAGGAATGGTGCCTTTACTTTTCGACGTAGCGTTCGGTGGAATGGCGGCGACTATTATCTTCGGACTCACCTTCGCCACCTTACTTACGTTATTCGTAACCCCGACGTTATACGCATTGTTTTACCGGATTCATTCACCTCACAAATAAACGATAAAAATGGACAAAGTATATATTATCAGCGGTCTCTTATCCTTCCTATCCTTCCCGTTAATCGCACAAAACAGCGA
Source organism: Parabacteroides sp. B2-S-102 (assembly GCF_023656665.1). Taxonomy (NCBI): domain Bacteria; kingdom Pseudomonadati; phylum Bacteroidota; class Bacteroidia; order Bacteroidales; family Tannerellaceae; genus Parabacteroides; species Parabacteroides sp. B2-S-102. The sequence continues at coordinate 116,460 of NZ_JAMOKM010000002.1, forward strand.
TTATCAAGCGCAATATAGGGAAAAAGTCTTGGAATACAACCAAGACTTGAAAGCAGCGGGATACAACGAGGCCATGAAACAGGAAATGATCAAATCGGCCCGTGCGGATTTCAAACCGAAACTCTCGGCGGAAGGTAATTTCAATTATACCGGTAATCCGCTAGAATTATCGATTGATTTGCCATCTATGAATTCCCCCCTTTATTTTCAAGGTAAAGATCTGAAATATGGGGCGACTCTCTCCCTCTCGCAACCGATTTATACCGGAGGCGGCATTCGTGCCAACTACCAAAAAGCACGGCAAGAAAAAGAGTTGGCATCCAATGAATCCGATCGTATAAAAAGCAATACCCTACACGACGCCGATATCTACTATTGGAATGCGGTAGCCCAGCACGAGCTGGTTTTCGTGGCACAGGCATTTCGTACATCCATACAGCAACTGGTGGACGTCGTACGCCACCGGGTAGAAGTCGAATACATCGATCGAAACGATCTTCTTATGGCGGAGGTAAAGCTAAACGATGCAGATTTCCAGTTATTGCAAACTCGTGATAACGCCGAGATCGCACGTTTGGCCCTTAATTCTTTCGCTGGTGTAAACCCGAGCGATACCTTGCCGATCGATCATTCCGTAATCGCCCTCAAACAATTTATCCCTTTATCGGATGAGATAGATAACGCGATAACCAGCAGGCCGGAATACCGGATCGCCAAAAACAAGATCGAGTTACAGGAATCATCCCGGAAAATAGCGGATGCCCATTTCTTACCCCAATTCCATATTGGAGTAGATGGAAGTTATTCCTCACCGGGCTATAACTTCAAATCCGACCTAGATCCGAACTATGCGATCTACGCCAAGCTCAGTATCCCGCTCTTCGAATGGGGAAAACGTAAGAGTACCCGCAACGCTTCCTCGTACGCCATCAATATGGCTCAACAGAATCTCAGCAAGACGCAAGATAAGATCCGGCTGGAAATACAAACCGCCCATTACAACTATAAACAAGCTATCGATAAAGTCGAACTAACCGAGAGCTCATTATCAAAAGCATCCGAAAGTGAGCAAATGGCCATGGAGCGTTATAAGGAGGGGAATGTTTCCATCGTCGAGGTTATCAACGCTCAATTATATCATCAGCAAGCTCAGGTTAATTATATACAATCCAAACTAAACGCACAGATGGCGAAGACGGATTTCGAACGGGCAATTTATTATCTTCGCAAAAAAGAATAGGTCATGAAAGAAATATCATACGGGAAATCGGCATGTATCCTTTTGTTTTCGGCATTAGGGGTCTTTTCCTATTTCTTGCTGTTATATCATACGGAGCTACAAGAGCGCATCCCCGATATAAAGATCTCATTGATCGCTTTGTCCATCACGATAGCGGTATTCAACTTGTTCGGTTTCAGTTTACTGGTCAGCAGCCATTGGATGGCTACCAACTATCCATTATATTATATCGATAAAAGCCGGATGTTATGGCATTATCTGCTGGTAGCGATCCTATTGCTACTTATGAATTGTACCCTGTTTATCTCGTTGAAATGGATCACAAGCATTGGCGATCCTTTCGTGATCCGGGCAAAAGGGGCCGGTTTGGTAATAGCCGTCTGGTTCGTGGAGATGATCATTTTCAGCCTTCTCTTGATTAATTATTCGATGCGTTATACATTGAATTTATATAAGGAGAAACAAAGATTGGAAGCAGAATCTATACAAGCTAAATATACCGCTCTCCAAAGCCAGCTAAATCCTCATTTCCTATTCAATAGCTTGAATACATTGATAGCAGAGATAGAGTATGATCCGGCTACGGCGGTCAAGTTTACGCAGCATCTATCCGAGGTATACCGTTACGTGCTCCGCCAGCAACAGTGCCAGATCGTCTCTTTAAAAGAGGAGCTTGATTTTCTGGATTCCTATATATTCCTCCATCAAGTCCGGCTGGGAGATTGTTTGTCGTTGGAACGCGATCTTCCCGACAACGTCATTGACCATCAATTGCCCCCTCTGACACTGCAACTACTAGCCGAGAATGTCGTGAAACATAATTATATCGACGATTTTAACCCGATGACCATACGGGTATATACTGAAAGGAACAGTCGATATCTATGCGTCAGCAATACATTACGGCCTAAAAAAGTCTCAAACGCATCCGGTAAAGGATTAAAGAATTTGTCGGAGCGTTATCAATTACTATGTAAGCAGGATATCCAGATCCGAAAAAATGATCACCAATTCACCGTATCAATCCCACTTATTTATGAATAATATCCAAGTAGCCATTATCGAAGATGAGAAACCGGCCGCCCGGTTACTGGAAGGTATGATAAAGAAATTACGCCCGCAATGGGATATCATCAAGATACCCGGAAGCATCGAATCATCCGTGGCTTGGTTCGCTTCCCATCCGCATCCGGATATCGTTTTTCTGGATATCCAGTTGTCGGATGGAAATTCTTTTTTATTTATAGAACAGGCTTGTCCTACAAGTCTCATTATCTTTACGACCGCTTACGATGAATATGCAGTCCGGGCCTTTACGGTAAACAGTATTGATTATCTACTCAAACCGATACGACAAGAGAGATTGGAGGAAGCCATCCAAAAATTCGAGCATGTCACGTCTAAGTACAACCAGAAGCTCTTAGAGCAAAATGATTTATTGGAAGTACTCCATTCCCTCACGTATCCCGGCAAGAAATACAGGACCCGTTTCCTTATTTCCGGCAACGAGAAACTGATCACTTTACAGGTGGAGGATATCCCCACTTTTATTCATTAAACAAGATCACCTTCGCTGTCACACGCCAAAACAAGGAGTACATAATCGATTTCCCGCTGGATAAACTCATGGAACAATTAGATCCCGATAAATTTTTCCGGACGAACCGGCAGACGATCATAAATATCGAATCCATCGTGAAAATAGAGCCCTATTTTCAGAATAAGGTCATTGTCCACATAAAGCCGGAACATAAAGAGAAAATATTGGTCAGCAAAGAAAAATGGGCCTCTTTCAAGCTATGGTTGAATTATTAGACCTTTCGCCCATTGCTATAATACCGTTCTTTTCTATCGTCCCGATCCTTCTTATTCTTTTTAGGTTTGGGCTTATCCGGTTTCGCTGGTTTCCGATAGTCATGACGATGGTTGTCACGATCCCAATGTCTATCTGAGTCATGCCGGTCGTCTCTCCAATGATTGTCATGGTGAATGGTACCCCAGCGGTAATTCCAATAGTTATCCTCATATCGACGGCAGTCATGGGACGGGCGGCGATCCGGATATCTCGGATTCGCATACCATCCCCGATAATCATGGATACGTTGCGGATGCTCCCTTACAAAACGGACATATAGATTGAACTGGGCCGGAGTCAATAGACGTTGGATCTTACGATCCCTTTCCATACGCAAATCGTAAATACGGCGAGCCGCACGGTCCCAATACCGATAGTCACGGCGGGCCTCCTTCTCTATTTTCTGTCCGTACTTATGGATAATCTTATGGTATTCCGCTGCTTGGCGAGCGGGCAAATGCATCGCTTGCTCCATCCAAAGACAATTTTGACAATGCGGTTCATTCCACCCAAAACTGATCCAAAACTGGCTGTAAGCGGGTAAACTGCACAATATAGCCAACACACATAGTAAGCTGAATCGTTTCATGTCTTTTCAATTTTAAGTTAATAATAAAGCGAATCGTTTGTTCTTTTATCTAAGACTGCCCTACTTCAGAAAGGTTTAATCCTTGATACCCAACAAATCTTTCGCATTGGCAAGAGAAGCCTCTGTCAACGAGGCTCCGCTCAACATACGGGCCACCTCGTTCACACGTTCCTCCCCCTCTAATTGCTTGATACGGGTCAGCGTACGGTCTTTGGTATCCTTCTTATAAACAAAATAATGAGCTTGCCCCTTCGCCGCTATCTGAGGTAAGTGAGTGATAGCGAAAACTTGCATCTTTGTTCCGAGTTCTTGCATGATATCCCCCATTTTATCGGCGATATCACCCGATACCCCCGTATCTACCTCATCAAAGATAATAGTAGGTAAAGCGGTGAACCCGGCAATCATAGCCTTAATGCAGAGCATCAACCGGGAGATCTCACCTCCGGAAGCGGTTTGGGCTACCGGCTGCAATTCCGCGCTCTTATTGGCGGAGAACATAAATCGGATATCGTCCATTCCATCGCTCTCCGGCTCTTTGCGAGGAAGGATGTCCACACGGAAACGGGTATTCGGCATCCCCAACGGAATAATCATCTTGACCAATTGCGAGGCCATCGCCGTGGAAGCGACTTTACGCTGCTCGCTAAGCACGGAGGCTTGTTGAAGCAACTCTTTATACGAGGCATCCAATTGACTCTCTAACAAACCGATTTGCTCATCGAAAGAATCGATCGCACGCAATTGCTCTTGGTATTGATCCCGTATAGCAATCAATTCATCCACGGTGGAGACACGGTGTTTTTGCAGAAGTGTATAAAGGATATTCAAGCGTTCATTCACCCATTCCAATCGTTCCGGGTTGAACTCTACATCTTCCTTTAAAACGTCTGTCTCGGAAGCCAGATCATTCAAGTCGATATAAGCCGAGCGGATTCGCTCGGAGATCTCCTTGGCTTTCGGGAAATATCTTTCTAAGGAATCCACGGTGGAAAGGGCTTCCTTGAGTATTTGGATGGCTCCTTGCTCCTCGCCGTCCAAGAGTTCGGTTACCTTATATAAAGAGCTTTTGATCTCCTCCGCATGCGAGAGAGTTTCTTGCTCTTGCTCCAACTCATCCTGCTCATCCGGTTGAAGGTTGGCTTCGTCCAATTGTTCCAATTGAAAACGGATATAGTCCTCCTCCTGCTTGCTTTGAGCCGCTTTGTCCCTCAAATCTTTCAGTTCCCTTCGCAACGCCTGATAACGAGTAAATTCCTTCTTATAAAGAATGAGCAAGATCTCATTTTCGGCCATTACATCGATCACTTTCAGCTGGAAACGGTTGTCGCCCAACAATAGGTTCTGATGCTGCGAATGGATATCAATCAAGCGGCTTCCCAACTCTTTTAAGATCGTAAGGGAAACCGGAGAATCATTGACGAAGGCACGGGATTTGCCGGAGGCATAAAGTTCCCGACGCAAGATACAGCTATCCGCGTCGTACTCAAGGTCGTTACTTAGGAAGAAAGGCTCCAACTGATATTTTGAGACATCAAATACGGCCTCGATCACACATTTATCCGAACCTTTCTTTATACTCTTGCCATCCGCACGCTGTCCCAGCACCAAAGACAAGGCTCCTAATATAATTGATTTTCCCGCTCCGGTCTCACCCGTTATCACCGAGAAGCCTTTATCAAAGCGGATATCCAAATTGTCTATCAAGACAAAGTTCTGTATAAATAAGGATTTCAACATAACTATTTTACCTTACTGGTTTTTGAAGCTCTTCCAAGCGAGTGGATTGTGCCGGATAGATCTCGAACAGCATCTTATAGCCCTCTTGCCGCTCTTGTGTGGTCGCTTTCGAATAAATTGCGATAATCTCATCTAATTTAGCGTCGGCGAACATTTGTAGAAGCACAGAGGTAGGCCGGGCTTTCTTTACTTCCTGCAAGGCGGGAAGCGCACTAATGATCGTCGTACGTCCACGATCCGGATTTGCTGCCATTTCATCGAGTCCTTTCCGGTGATACGTGTACCACATTTCCCGGAAAGCGTCGGATGCGTTATCTTGCAAAGCCGTCGCTACGGCATGGCGGTTCTGGTTGCTATCAAAAGCTTTCCAGCCCGTCCACGACATCTCAGACTGGGCCATGTTCACGATTTGCTGGGCTTGTTGTATATAGGTAGTTCCACCTTTCGGAGCGAAACTATCGAAATCAAGCCCCAAGATCACATAGACGTAAAACACGATAGTGGCCGTAAGATTGCTGGTCAGCGTATTTGAGTTATAGTCCAACGGCTCGCCCTCCGTATACTCAAAATCCAACTGTTGATCCCTGAAATTCAGAAGAGTAGTTGTATAACTGGAATTATAGACCGGACGGCGGGCTTGTATCTGGATCTCGCTCTTGAAGTTCGTCTCATCCAATTCATTCACGATAATCGTCATCGTACAATCGATCTTCTCATTGACGGCAAACGTGGCATCCGTCCATTTCCGGTTATTCACGAACTCAGTCAAGGAGTTCTGTAAGGTCGTGAAGATTTGCTTGTTAGCGGTCGCAATTTTGTCTCCGTTCACCGTGATACGGGCGTTCAACTCTTGCGCCTTCCCACAAAAAGGAGCGGCGCAAAGCATGAATAGATAAAACAGTCTTCTTACTTTTCTCATTTCAATAATGTTACCAACTTATTTACGATATCACAGGCTACCTCCCGCTTCGTTTTGAGCGGATAGCTCGTTACTCCTCCGGCATTGTCGATAATCGTGATCTTATTGGTATCGCAACGGAAACCGGCACCTTGGTCTCGTAAAGAATTCAAGACGATGAAATCGAGATTCTTCCTCTTCAGTTTACCTTCGGCATGAGTAGCCTCGTCGTTCGTCTCCAAGGCGAACCCCACCATGACCTGTCCTTCCCGCTTGATCGCACCCAAAGAGGCGGCGATATCCGGGTTCGGAACCAAATGAAGCGTCATCTCTCTCTCCGTTTCCCGTTTGATCTTCTGCTCGGAAGCATTCTCCGGACGGTAATCGGCGACAGCGGCACATAATATGGCAGCATCGCTACTCGGGAATGCGGTCATCGCCGCTTGGTACATTTCCCCGGCAGACTCAACATCGATTCGTTTAATAGCTGGATGATGTGTTTTTAAAGAGACTGGACCAGCGACCAAAGTCACCTCCGCCCCTCTCTCCGCACAAGCTTCCGCTAAAGCGAACCCCATCTTACCGGAAGAGTAATTACCTATAAAACGTACGGGATCTATCTTTTCATATGTCGGACCTGCTGTTATTAAGATCTTTTTTTTTTCAAGATCTTTTTGAGCGGAAAAGAAGTCTTCCAAAACCTCGATAATCTTATCGGGTTCTTCCATCCGGCCTTTACCAACCAAATGGCTCGCCAATTCCCCCTCGGCAGGTTCGATAATCCGGTTACCGAATGAACGCAAGCGCTCCAGATTCTGTTGGGTACTCGGATGAGCGAACATATCCAAATCCATGGCCGGAGCCACGAATACAGGGGCTTTACAAGAAAGATAAGTAGTTATCAGCATATTATCGGCGATTCCGTTCGCCATCTTACCGATCGTGGAAGCGGTAGCCGGAGCAATCAACATGGCATCCGCCCAAAGCCCCAGATCCACATGACTATTCCATGTACCATCCCTATTGGAAAAAAACTCGCTGATTACAGGGTGGCTACTCAACGTCGATAACGTAAGCGGAGTGATAAACTCTTTTCCCGCCGGCGTGATAACCACTTGTACCTCGGCTCCTTTTTTCACCAATCCCCGGATGATATAAGCGGCTTTGTATGCGGCTATACTCCCCGTAATCCCTAATATAATATGTTTATCTTTCAATATCATATATCGAATCAATTTATCTTTGCCAGTAGAGACGTAGCACGTTGCGTCTCTACAACCTCAACAAAAGAATCTCTTTGGCTACTTTTGAGTTTATATTGCCATATTCGCCAAGTTTCCATCCCATTCGATCGATAGGTTCCACCAAAGCATCCAAGTCGGACTCCTTGATCCCATAGTCGGAAAGACGGGTCTTTAATCCCATGAAATGGAAAAAATCTTCCGTAGCCTCTATTGACTTTTGCGCCTTTTCATCGGCAGATCCTTCGGTAATACCAAATATGACCTCTCCCATCCGGATCAGTTTCGCCGCTTTCTCCTTACGCATATAGGTCATGACACCCGGCAAGATAACCGCCAAAGTCTGGGCATGATCCAAGCCGAACTGCGCCGTCAATGCATATCCCATACGGTGTGAGGACCAGTCTTGGGGTACTCCTTGGCCGATCCAACAGTTCAAGGCATTCGTAGCCGCCCACATCAAATTAGCACGAATATCATAATCATTCGGATTTTGCAAGACCTTGCGGCCTTCTTCCACAATTGTCTTCATCAATCCCTCGGCAAAATAATCTTGAACCTTAGCGTTCACCGGATAAGTCAGGTATTGCTCGACCACATGGATAAACGAGTCAACGACACCGTTAGCCACCTGTCGCTCAGGTAAAGAATAAGTTACCTGCGGATCTAAGATAGCGAACTTAGGGAACACCAACGGAGACATGAAATTTAATTTCTCATGGACAGATTCCCGGGAAATTACCGCCCGTTCATTCATTTCCGAACCGGTAGCGGCCAAAGTCAGCACTACTCCTAAAGGAAGCGCTTTCTTTATCACGCCACCTTTCGACAAGATATCCCAAGGATCTCCCTCGAAAAACGTAGCCGAAGCGATAAATTTCGTAGCGTCGATCACTGATCCGCCGCCTACCGCCAGCAAGAAATCGATATTCTCCCCCTTCACCAACTCAACAGCCTTCATACAAGTCTCATAACGGGGATTCGCCTCAATACCACCATAGGTATGGAAGTCTTTCAAAGCTGCCGTCACCTGCTCATAAATGCCATTTTTCTTAATGCTACCGCCACCGTATACCACCAGAACCTTACTTCCTTCTGGAAGTAACGCAGACAAACGGGCAATACTTCCTTTGCCGAACACAACCTTTACAGGATTGCAAAACTCAAAATTATTCATCGCCTTATTTTGAATTAAAGTCTCTCAAACGGATCTCTGTCAACATTTTCTTCGTATTCAACGGGAAATCGCCATTCATGATCCAAGAATAATAACCCGGATCCGACTTCAAGATCTCCGTTACCAAACGGCCTTTATACTTACCGAAGTTAATAACCTCCTCGCCTTTATCGTTGTAAACCATACGTCCGGCGAAATCCACATTATTCGAGTAGCAGGAATATTGGGAAAGGAAAGCAACGTCATTCTTCAAATCCGGATAGCGATCCAGCTGCGCTTTCAACACCTCATATGTAGCCAACGTATCAGCCTCAGCCGTATGAGCGTTCTCCAAGCTTTTATTGCAATAGAATTTATAAGCGGCAGATAACGTACGTTGCTCCATCTTATGGAAAATCGTCTGTACATCGATAAATTTGCGCCGGTTCAAATCGATATCCACACCCGCACGCAGAAACTCCTCGGCAAGCATGGGTATATCAAAACGGTTGGAATTATATCCGGCCAAATCACAACCCTCGATCTGGGTTGCCAAAGATTTAGCGATCTCCTTAAAGGTCGGACAATCTTTTACATCTTCATCGGTTATGCCATGAATAGCGGTAGATTCGGGGGGAATAGGCATACCGGGATTTATCCGGCGTGTCTTCGTTTCTTCTTTCCCATTTGGGAAGACCTTCACGTAGGAAATCTCTACGATACGGTCCTTTACGATATTTATACCCGTGGTCTCTAAATCAAAAAAGACCAGCGGGTTCCTTAAGTTTAACTGCATTATTTATTTATTAGTCATTCAACATCATCGGCATCAGCAACATGAGCAAGTCCTCGTCCTCATCATTCTCAGAAGGAACGATCAAGCCGGCACGTGAAGGGTCCGCTAATTCTAATACAACCTCTTCCGAGCTGATATTTCCAAGGATCTCGATCAGATATGTAGCCTTAAAACCGATGCTTAACTCCGTCCCGTCAAACTGACAAACAATACGCTCTTCCGCAGAAGTGGAGAAATCGATATCTTGGGCGGAAACCGTAATCAAGCTATCCTTCAAGTGCAACTTCACCAAGCTGCTCGCCGGATTAGAAAAGACAGAAACACGCTTTAAAGCATTCAAGAAAGAGATACGATCGATCGTTACCTTAAACGGGTTTTCTTGAGGAATCACACTATTATAGTTCGGGTAACGCCCCTCGATCAAACGACAAACCATCTCGAAGTTCGTGCAAGTAATATACGCATTGTTATCATCAAACTTAATCAATACTTGCTCCGACTCCTTCGCCAACAAATTCTTCAATAAATTAGCCGGCTTCTTCGGCAAAATGAAAGAAGCCCGTTCCGGGGATTTCACCGCCAAGTTACGCAAGCGAACCAATTTATGTCCGTCTGATGCCACGAACGTCAAATCATCCGTATGGATATCGAAATAGACACCATTCATTACAGGGCGAAGCTCATCATCGGCTGTGGCGAACAAGGAACGACTGATGCCGTTTAACAGCATCTGGGCATCCATCGAGATAGAGATAGCGTTATCATTCAACGGCTTCTGCTGCGGATATGTGTCCCCTTTCTGACCGATAAAATTATACTTTCCATTCTGGAAATGAATGAAAATCTCCAAATTCTCATCATTGATATCAAAAGTAAGCGGTTGTTCGGGAAGCTCTTTCAGCGGATCGAGCAATATCTTGGCGGAAACCGCAAAGAGTCCGGCACCTTGGGCATTCATGACGTCTACGGAAGTCACCAACCGGGTCTCGGCATCGGAAGCTGTCACCGTAAGCGTATTTCCTTCTAGGTTAAAAAGGAAGCTGTCCAGAATCGGTAAAGAGTTCTTGGAAGCGATAACCTTGCTTATAGACTGTAAACGTGATAATAGCGCAGTGCTGGATACATCGAATCTCATAGCTTTAATTATTTTATCTTGTTATATTATTATTTCATACAAACTACCATTTGGATGGGAAGAGACGGGGCATGCCCTGTCTCTACAAATTAACCCAACAAAATTAAGAAAATATTTTGTTTGTAACCAACTATACTTTCAAAAGTTTAGGGCATAAAAAAAGCTCCCCTCCGCTTTATCGGAGAGAAGCCTCTTATATTCTTTTAATTCGCTAATTTATTATTTAGCGAAATAATCTTTTACTGCTTCGTTAGGGATCATTTCTTCTTGGAAGATGTATGCACCTGTTTTCGGAGACTTAACCATTTTAATCACTTTGGAATAAGTACGACCGTCACCTTTCTTAAATGTTGCAACTGCTTTTTTTGCCATCGTTTAAAATCTCCTATTACTTAATTTCTTTGTGTAACGTCATCTTCTTCAAAACCGGATTGTATTTCATCAATTCCAATCTCTGAGTAGTATTCTTTCTATTCTTCGTAGTGATATAGCGAGACATACCCGGCATTCCACTTTCCTTGTGCTCTGTACACTCAAGGATTACCTGTACTCTATTTCCTTTTGCTTTTTTTGCCATTTTCTATATCCTCCACAAATTATGCGTTCAAATAACCTTTTTCAGCCGCCATCTTGATAGCCGCATCCAAACCTAACTTATTGATTGTACGTAAGCCAGCCGCAGATATATTCAAGCTAACCCAGCAATCCTGCTCTACCCAGTAGAACTTCTTCGTAAACAGGTTGACATTGAACTTACGTTTCGTTCTTCTCTTTGAGTGAGAAACGTTGTTTCCAACCATTGCTCTCTTTCCAGTAATTTGACAAATTTTAGACATTTCTAATCTGTTCTTTTAAATTATACGAAATTTAAGTCAACTCCTGCTATGTGTCTTCCCTTTCTGAACTAGCATCATGAACAAAAACGAAGATTCTAATAGAGTCTTATCTTTACAGGGTGCAAAGGTAAGAATTATTTTGATTTATCCGCAAGAATTCTCAAATATTTTTTCCTCAACAAATCATGTCTTAAATTAGTTATAGGTATATAACAACATAACATGATATTCATTATGGCAAGAAGTTTTAAAGAAGCGATCCAGCATCGCCGGACACATTATGGAATAGGTAACAACTCTCCCATTTCCGACAACGAGATTCATGAGATTATTAAGACAGCGGTCACTCACGTTCCCTCCGCATTCAATTCGCAGTCTACGAGAATCGTACTGCTACTGGGTGAAAGCCACAAGAAGCTTTGGGAAATCGTAAAAGACACGCTTCGTAAAATCGTCCCCGCCGAAGCCTATAAGGCTACCGAGGCAAAGATAGATAATTCTTTCGAGGCTGGCTATGGCACGGTCCTCTTTTTCGAGGATACGGCGGTAGTAGAAGGCTTGCAGAAGCAATTCCCTTCTTATAAAGATAATTTCCCGGTATGGTCCCAACAGACATCGGCTATGCATCAACTCGCGATATGGACTATGCTGGAAGACGCCGGTTTCGGCGCTTCTCTGCAACATTACAACCCGTTGATCGACGAGGCGGTCGCTAAACAATGGCATATCAATCCGAACTGGAAACTGATCGCCGAGATGCCGTTCGGTACCTCTACGCAAGAACCGGGAGAAAAACAATTCGCCCCATTAGAGGAACGAATTTTAGTATTCAAATAATTATAATTAATGTATATGGAATATGACATAGCAATCATAGGCGGTGGACCTGCGGGTTACACCGCCGCCGAAAGGGCTTCGGAGAATGGATTAAAAACGATCCTTTTCGAGAAGAACGCTATCGGTGGCGTCTGCCTAAACGAGGGATGTATCCCGACAAAAACTCTTTTATACTCCGCCAAGATACTAGACAGTATCAAAAGTGCCTCCAAATATGGTATAGTGGCGATGAAAGACCCAAGTTTCGACTTGGCAAAGATTATCGACCGGAAGAACAAGACCGTCCGTAAACTTACGCTCGGGGTAAAAGCCCGGCTTACGGGTAACGGCGTCACCATCGTAGAAGGAGAGGCACGAATCACCGGAGAGGAGTTTGGAAATATACGGATTCACTGTGATGGAAAAGAGTATTTAGTGAAGAATGTGTTAGTATGTACAGGCTCTGAAACCGTGATCCCTCCTATCAAAGGATTATCTGAGGTCAAGTATTGGACTTCCCGGGAAGCCCTTGATCTCAACGATTTGCCAAAATCGTTAGCGATTATCGGTGGTGGCGTGATCGGAATGGAGTTCGCCTCATTCTTTAACAGTATGGGCGTAAAGGTGAAGGTAATCGAGATGCTACCCGAGATATTAGGGAATATGGATAAAGAAACCTCAGCGATGCTTCGATCCGAGTATAAGAAAAAAGGCGTAGAGTTTTTCTTGAATACCAAAGTTACAGAGGTATCCGCAGAGAAAGTCTTTGTTGAGAAAAACGGCAAGGCAGACACGATTGAAGCCGATAAAATATTGGTGAGCGTGGGCCGCCGTCCGATTACAAAGAGTCTGGGACTAGAAAATCTAGCGATCGAAATACAAGGGGCCGGTGTAAAGGTAAACGAACATATGCTGACTTCCCATCCACATGTATATGCGGCTGGAGATATTACCGGTTTTTCCCTGCTGGCACATACGGCTTACCGGGAAGCGGAAGTTGCCATACACCATATCCTAGGCATACCGGACGAGATGAGCTATAAAGCCATTCCGGCGGTAGTTTATACGAATCCGGAATTGGCGAGCGTGGGTAAGACAGAAGAGGAATTGGTAGCGAATGGGGAAAGTTTCCGTGTTCAAAAGATCCCGATGACCTATTCCGGACGTTTCGTCGCAGAGAACGAGAATGGTAATGGTTTATGTAAACTGATCACGGACGACGAGGATCGTATCATCGGTTGCCATCTACTAGGGAATCCGGCATCCGAGATTATCGTCACCGCCGGAATCGCTGTCGAGAATGGTTATACAGTCGATGAATTTAAGAAAAATATTTTCCCGCATCCGACAGTCAGTGAGATCCTCCACGAAAGTTTATATATCTAATAAAACGCCTAACTAAAACAGTTTCCTGATGCTTTGCATTCACAATACACAAACGGATCCATACTTCAATTTGGCCGCCGAAGAGTATCTGCTCAAGAATTTCAAAGAGAATATTTTCATGCTTTGGCAGAATGAACCATCAATCGTGATCGGTAAGCATCAGGATGTATGGGCCGAGGTAAATCTCAAATTCGTACAAGACCAACAAATCAAGATAGCACGCAGGTTTTCCGGTGGTGGTGCCGTTTACCATGATCCGGGAAACCTGAATCTTACATTTATAGAGACCGGCCAGATTATGCAGACCGACAAATATACCATCCAGATCATGAATTTTCTCAAGACATTGGGAGTACATGTCGAGATGGATGAACGGAAAGGACTAACTATCGGAGGATTTAAAATATCGGGTAGCGCACAGAGTATCCATAAGAATCGGTATATGCACCATGCTACCTTATTGTTTTCCACCGATCTGGATAGGCTCGTCACCTCCTTGAAAAGTACATCCCGTCAAACACCAGAGAAAACAGGAGGCAAACGATCGACATTCGTTAAATCTGTACGGAGTCCGGTCACGAATATCAGCGCTCATCTTCCGGCATCTATCTCCATCCAGCATTTTAAGAAAGCGCTTCTTTATTATTTCACGATCAATAATCCGGGCATACAGGATTATTCCTTCACGCAAGCAGACTTGGAAGCCATCTATAGGCTTAAAGAGCAGAAATATGCTACAGCCAGCTGGAACTTTAACACTTATACACTATAATACAGAAACTTACCTTCTTAATCTTTGTTCTTATTATATACCGCTTGTAGAGACGGGGTACGCCCCGTCTCCCACTATATGACAGTAATTAAAAAATCAAAATATGGCTACATTTGAGATAAAGATGCCTAAGTTGGGCGAAAGTATTACAGAAGGAACCATCATCTCATGGTCGGTAAAGGTAGGTGATACCGTAGAGGAAGATGATGTCCTTTTCGAAGTAAGCACAGCGAAAGTAAGCGCTGAGATTCCATCCCCCGTTGAGGGAAAAGTAAAACAACTTCTTTTTAATGAGGGAGACACCGTAGCGGTCGGTACAGTCGTAGCGATCCTTGAGATCGAAGGTGAAGGAGAGGATAACGGAGCTCAGCCGGAAACCTCGGAGGCTACTCAACCGAAAGAACAAGTCCCCGCTCCCGCCTCAGAGGAATTATCAAAGAATTCCCAAGAGGAAGATCGTTGGTATTCTCCCGTAGTATTGCAATTAGCGAAAGCTGCCGGTGTATCGCAAGATGAACTGGATCATATTCCGGGTACCGGATATCTGGGACGTCTCAGTAAGAAAGATATTCAAACGTATATCGATCACAAAAATAAAGGTACGGAAATGCCGAAACCGAAACAGGCTCCTGTTTCTTCCATGCAGCAAACGGCTACGAGCACGCCGATAATTACGGTAGCGCCGCCGACCGCTCCTTCCATGCCTATGACAGCGGCCACTCCATCCGCTCCACTCGCTCAAGGAGACGAGGTGAGAGAAATGGATCGTGTACGTAAGATCATTGCGGACCATATGGTATTATCGAAAAAAGTATCTCCGCATGTGACGTCGGTTATCGAGGTAGACGTGACCCGACTGGTTAACTGGCGTAAAAAAGTGAAGGATCAATTCTTCAAGCAAGAAGGCATCAACCTAACTTATATGCCGGCTATTACCGAAGCGACCGCCAAAGCGTTGAAAGCCTATCCATTAGTAAATTCATCTGTGGACGGTTACAATATCATCCTAAAGAAGCCTATTAATATAGGTATAGCGGTTTCCTTAAACGACGGAAATTTAATTGTCCCGGTTATACACGATGCCGATAAGCTGAACCTAAGTGGCCTCGCCTCACAAATAGATACCTTGGCGGCTAAAGCCCGTGAGAATAAGCTCGCCCCGGATAGCATCCAAGGCGGAACGTTCACGATTACGAATTTCGGAACCTTCAAGAGTCTGTTCGGCACCCCGATCATCAATCAGCCTCAAGTAGCGATCCTAGCCGTCGGTTATATCGAGAAGAAGCCTGCGGTAGTAGAGACGCCCGAGGGAGACACGATCGCTATCCGTCACAAGATGTACCTCTCACTCTCCTACGACCATCGTATCGTGGACGGAGCTTTGGCGGGAGCCTTTTTACGTTCCATCGCCGACGAACTAGAGAATTGGAACGCTTAATACATTATTATAATAGAACAACATGAAAAAGTATGATATAAAAACAACAGATAAGGAGACTCTCAGGAAATGGTTTTACCTTATGACGCTCGGAAGGGCGATCGATGAGAAGGCTCCCTCCTATTTATTGCAATCTCTCGGCTGGTCTTATCATGCCCCGTATGCCGGGCACGACGGGATACAACTCGCCATGGGACAAGTATTCGATAAGGATACGGACTTTCTCTTCCCCTATTACCGGGATATGTTGACGGTTCTCTCGGCGGGAATGACTGCCGAGGAGATCATCCTGAACGGTATCTCCAAGGCGACCGATCTGACCAGTGGCGGCCGCCACATGTCTAACCACTTCTCTAAGATGGAATGGCATATCGAGAACGTTTCTTCCGCTACGGCGACTCACGATCTCCATGCCGCCGGCGTGGCACGGGCGATGGTTTACTATGGACAGAAAGGCGTAGCGATTACCTCGCACGGTGAATCGGCCGCTTCCGAAGGCTATGTGTATGAGGCAATCAATGGCGCCAGCAATGAGCGACTGCCGGTTATCTTTGTCTTCCAAGACAATGGATATGGTATCTCTGTCCCCAAAAAGGACCAGACGGCCAATCGTAAAGTTGCCGATAACTTCTCTGGCTTCAAGAATTTACGTATTATCCATTGCAATGGAAAAGACGTGTTCGATTCCATGAATGCCATGACCGAGGCCAAAGAGTACGCGATCGCCAACCGGACTCCCGTAATCGTTCAGGCCAATTGCGTACGGATAGGCTCCCACTCAAACTCCGATAAACATACCTTGTATCGTGATGAGAACGAGCTTACCTATGTAAAATCCGCCGATCCTTTATACAAATTCCATCGCATGCTGATTCGTTACGGACGTTTCACCGAGGAAGAATTGAAAGAGATCGCGGATCTAGCGGCTAAAGACCTGAAAGCCGCCAATCGGAAAGCGATGGCCGCCCCCGATCCCGATCCGTCTACCGTCAAGGATTACGTCCTTCCGGAACCTTATCAACCTCAAAAATACAAAGAAGGTGTTCAAAACGAGGAAGGAGAGAAAGAAACGCTAGTTATGGCGATCAACAAGACGTTGAAAGCGGAGTTCCGGCACAACCCGGATACGTTTATCTGGGGACAGGATGTAGCCAATAAAGAAAAGGGTGGCGTATTCAACATCACCAAAGGCATGCAGCAAGAATTCGGTATCGAGCGAGTCTTCAACGCCCCTATCGCCGAGGATTATATCGTAGGGACAGCGAACGGTATGTGCCGCTTTGACCCGAAGATCCATGTAGTGATCGAGGGCGCGGAATTCGCCGATTACTTCTGGCCGGCCGTCGAGCAATACGTGGAATGTACGCATGAGTATTGGCGCAGCAACGGGCAATTTACCCCAAACATCACTTTGCGCCTAGCCTCCGGAGGCTATATCGGAGGAGGACTTTATCATTCCCAGACCATCGAGGGCGCATTGACCTCACTACCCGGTGCCCGGATTGTTTATCCCTCTTTCGCGGATGATGCCGCCGGACTGTTGCGGACGAGTATGCGTTCTAAAGGCTTTACGCTCTATCTGGAACCGAAAGCGCTTTACAATGCGGTAGAAGCCTCCACCTTTGTCCCCGAGGATTTCGAGGTTCCGTTTGGGAAAGCCCGTATCCGCCGTCCGGGAAAAGATCTGACAATCATCACTTATGGCAATACGACCCATCTTTGCCTCAACGTAGCCGAGCTTCTTTACAAGGAGAAAGGCTGGGAACTGGAGGTTATCGATCTTCGTACCTTGATACCATTGGATAAAGAGGCGATCTTCAACTCGGTGAAGAAAACCAGTAAAGTATTGATCGTACATGAGGACAAGGTCTTCTCTGGCTTCGGAGCGGAAATTGCCGGCATCATCGGCTCGGAACTATTCCAGTACTTGGATGCTCCGATCCAACGGGTAGGTTCCCTATTCACTCCGGTTGGTTTCCATCCGGTCTTGGAACGGGCCATCCTCCCCAACGAGGAGACCATCTATCATGCGGCAAAAGAACTGCTGCTTTATTAGATCCACATTCGTTAAATCTTTAAAAGCATCATAATGAAAACAGGATTATTTTACGGAACGGGCACAGAGAAAACAACCTTTGTCGCCAATAAAATAAGAAAAGCTTTCGGGGAGGATCAGATCGATATCATCCCTGTTGAAAGCGCATGGAAAAGAGATTTCGAGGCTTACGACCATATAATCGCAGGAACCTCTACTTGGTTCGATGGCGAGCTTCCCACCTATTGGGACGAGATCATCCCGGAACTGGTCACTTTAGACCTTAAAAATAAGAAGGTCGCTATTTTCGGTCTTGGAGATCAAACGAATTATCCGGATAATTTCGCCGATGGAGTCGGCATATTGGCGGACGCTTTCACCTCCTGTGGGGCGACTTTAGTAGGCGAGACCTCTTCGGATGATTATTTTTTTAATGCCTCCAAAGCCTTGAAAAATGGCAAACTACTAGGCTTAGTCCTCGATTTGGAAAACCAACCGGATCAAACCGACAAACGAATCGAGCGATGGGTGAAGCAATTGAAGGAGGCGTTTGGATAAAGAAGAATGCATCTTAAACTCGTAAACGAGAACTAAACAGAAAGCGTAACGAATCACTCCACGGGTTTGTTACGCTTTCAGTCTATACGCCTGTCTTTCATACACATACTGTGCCAGCATCTGCCATCGCCTTGGCACAGCTGTGCCACACTGATGGCATACCCGTGCCATAGTGATGGCAAGCCCGTGCCACGCCGATGGCAAAGCTGTGCCACCTAGATGGCAAACATACTTTATTAGCGAGACGCTAATTAGTTAAACATTTGACTAATCCAAGAAAAAACGCTATCTTCGCGCCCAGCAAGTTTAAAAGAATTATAAGTAATGGTAGAAGGTAAAGAATTCCGGGAACTTATGTTACAAGTTGTCCGCACACGCATGGCATTTCGTCGGTCTATGCAACGAACGCTGAAAAAGAACAACGCCGGTATAACATTTGAGATGCTTCAAATCTTGAGTTGCCTATGGCACGAACAAGGTATCACCCAACAGGTCTTGGCAGAGAGAACGGCAAAGGATAAGGCTTGTCTGACAAACCTAATGAACAATTTAGAGAAGAAAGGCTACGTCCATCGGAAAGAAGATCCCGAGGACCGGAGGAACAAACTGGTTTTCCTAACCCCGGAAGGAGAAGAATTCAAAAAGCAAATTCGCCCGATCCTTGATCAGGTTTATGTACATGCGGAGCATATTATCGGAATAGAGAACGTAGAAACCATGTTATCCGAATTAAAAGCAGTACATAATGTCCTTGAGAATATATAAAAAGCACGTATTGAGCCTCTTTTGTATGACGGTCGCTACATTTCCGGCAATCGCCCAAACGGATTCGCTCTTCTTGACCATCGACCAGCTTTTTGAGAGAGGCGTACGGCACAGTCTGCAGATCCAAGCAGACATCTTAAAAGAATCGATAGCGCGAGAGAGAACGCATACGGCCCGTTCCGCACAATTACCAGACCTGCAAATCGGCTTGAAAGGTGGATATGTAGGGCAACCGATCCTCTTTGAGCAAGGGCTTGCCCACCCGACTCGCCCGGAAGCGCCCGATTGGTCCCAGAACTATGCCATCGACCTTACCCAACCGATATACCAAGGCGGTAAAATCCGGTATTCCATCCGGAAAGCGGATCTGGAGAAAGAAGTCGCCTCTTTACAAACGCTCACAGACCAGAGTGAGATCAAGCTCAGTCTATTAAATCAATACATCGGTCTTTTCAGCCTGTTTAAACAACGTGAGGTGCTTTCCCGTAATATCGAGGAATCGGAACGCCGCCTGCAAGATATCCGGCGTATGAAAAAAGAGGGACTGATAACCAATAACGACGTATTAAGAAGCGAGATGCAATTAACCAACGACCGCCTATCCTTGCAAGAAACGGATAATAGCCTCATACTGGTATCACAGCAATTGGATATCCTGATCGGTCTCGATGAGAATCTGTTGCTCAAGCCAGACACCACGTTACTGGACCAAACCGTATCTTTAGAAACTTACGAAGATTATGTAGCCCAAGCCTATTCCAATGATCCGGCGATACGTCTACTCCGGAAACAAACAGAGTTAGCCCAAAACGATATACGTTTGACTAAAGCCTCATCGCTACCCAGCCTATCGCTATATGCGTCGAACACATTGGCACGTCCAGTCTCCCGAACATTAGCGGATATGTACAATAACAACTGGAACATAGGTCTGTCGCTCTCCTACCCTTTATCCTCTTTATATAAAAACAACCATAAGATAAAGGAAAGCAAATGGATGGTCTCGTTACATAAAAACGAGGAGGAACAGAAAAAACAGAAAATCCGTATAGAAGTGCGCACCGCGTTCTTACGTCATAAGGAAGCTCTACAAGAAGTGGAAGCCTTGAAGTTATCCGTACGGCAAGCTCAAGAGAACTACAGGATCATGCAAAACCGGTATTTAAACCAATTGGCGATCCTAACCGACTTACTCGACGCGAACTCGGTTCTCCTCAACGCGGAGCTACAGCTCACGAATACCCGTACCCACGTGATTTACACTTACTATCAACTACAGAAGGCTTGCGGCCGTCTCTAAAAAGAAACAACGACTATGGCAAACGAATTAAAAGAGAAACATCAAAGACTAAAGAAAGTAAGGACACGGAATATAGTATTAAACTCCATATGTATCCTTTTAGCCGGTTCCGGCATTTGGTGGACAGCCAATTATTTCTGGCGTTACATCAATTATGAGGTGACAAACGATGCCTTTGTGGACCAATATATCGCCCCACTAAATATACGTGCCTCCGGCTACATAAAAGAGGTCCGTTTCAAGGAACACCAGTACGTTCACCAAGGGGACACACTTCTCATATTGGACGATCGGGAATATCGGATCAAGGTAAAAGAGGCAGAGGCCGCGTTGATCGACGCCCAAGGATCACAAGACGTACTTCGTTCCGGTATCGAGACCTCCCATACGAACATCGCCGTACAAGACGCCAACATCGCCGAGGCTAAAGCCAAGCTTTGGCAATTGGAACAGGATTATCACCGATTTGAGCGGCTGCTGAAAGAAGAATCGATCCCCGAGCAACAATACGAGCAATCCAAGGCCGCTTTCGAGGCGGCGCAAGCCCGATATCAGGCGTTGGTGGAACAAAAGAAAGCCGCTTTCTCCCAATTCACCGAAACCAGCAAGAAGACAACAGGAGCCGAGGCGGCGATCTTACGAAAAGAAGCGGATCTAGATTTAGCGAGGTTAAACCTTTCCTATACCGTTATAACCGCCCCTTACGACGGTCATGTAGGCAGACGGACCTTAGAGCCCGGACAATACGTGCAAGCCGGACAAACGATATCCTACCTCGTACGAGATAAAGACAAATGGATCACGGCCAATTACAAGGAGACCCAGATCCCCCACATCTATATCGGGCAGAAAGTACGTATCAAGGTAGACGCGTTGCCGGGAAAGATATTCAACGGGGAGGTAACCGCAATCTCCGACGCCACAGGCTCCAAATACTCATTAGTCCCGACCGATAATTCCGCCGGAAACTTCGTCAAGGTACAACAACGTATCCCGGTACGGATAGACTTGGAAAATCTATCGCAAGAAGATACGCAATATTTAAGAGCAGGCATGATGGTTGAAACAGAAGCCTTACGCAAATGATCACGATGAAAGAGCTTGGGGCACCGATCCGCCAATGGGTGCCGGACTGGTTAGGATTGATCTGTATCTTCATCGTTATCCTTCCGGTCACGATGCTAAACGGCTCGTACACCGGCAGTATGCTGGAGGTATCAAACACGCTAGGCACGAACACCGAGGATATAACCATGGGATATTACGCGGCAGCGGCGGGAATGGCGGTATCCTATCCGATTATCCCGAAGATACTGGAAGCCTTCTCCATCAAATTCTTATTGTTGGCGGATTTAGTCGCCCAGTTCTTCCTAAGCTGGATCTGTGCCCGCTCCCAGAACGCCGACATATTGATCGTCTGTAGTTTCGCGATCGGTTTCCTGAAAGGGTTTCTCATGCTGTGGTTTATCCGGTACGCGCAAAAGATATTCAGCCCTAAAAATATACGTAGCCAATTCTATTCTTACTTCTATCCTTTTGTTTTCGGAGGGGGACAAGCATCCATGCTTGTTACCGCACAGTTAGCCTACCATTACGACTGGAAATATATGTATTACTTCATGATGCTAATGATTTTATTGGCCATAGTAATGGTAATCATCTGCTTCCGCCATAACCGGCCGATCAAGTCCATCCCCTTGGCCGATCTACACATCCGGGAAATGTTCATCATATCCATCGGATTGTTAATGCTTATGTATGTCATTAATTACGGGAAAGTACTCGACTGGATGGCATCCCCCAAGATTTGCCTTTATATCATGATCGCCCCGATATTGATCGCTTTATTTATTTGGTATCAATATCATTCGGAACGTCCGTACGTGAATCTGGCGCCTTTATACCAGCCGAAAGCCATTATCGGTTATTTCTATATGATGCTTGTCATGTTTTTCAGTACTTCGACTACCTTGTTGACCAGCTACCTGACCAGTATCTTAAAGGTAGACAGCACTCATACCTATTCCCTTTATACTTATTTGCTTCCGGGATATGTCTTGGGGGCGTTCATCTGTTTTTGGTGGTTCCGGTGGCAACGTTGGCGGTTTCGTTTCTTGATAGCGGGAGGAATGAGTTGTTTCGTCCTGTTCTTCGGGAGCCTTTATTTCGGGATCTCACCGGATAGCAGATACGAGATGCTCTACTTTCCTATATTCCTCAGGGGATTGGGCATGATGGTTCTTATCATAGCTTTCGCCTTATTTGCCGTGGAAGATTTAAATCCTAAATATTTATTGTCAAACGCTTTCTTTCTCATCATTTTCCGTTCAGTATTATCCCCCATCATGGCGACTTCTTTTTACAGTAATATACTATATCGCTTGGAACAAAAATATATGTATTCCTTATCAGAAACCGTTACGCTGGCCGATCCTCTAGCCGCCTCACGCTATAACCAAGCGCTTGGCAATGCCTTGACCCAAGGGCATCCCTACGACGAGGCAGCGCAAATGGCTACCAATACACTCTATAATACGTTACAGCAACAAAGCTTATTATTGGCGTTAAAAGAGATACTGGGGTATTTATTAGTCATCTCCTTATGCATAGCGATCGTATCCCGCTTTATCCCATTCCATAAAACCATCCGTGTTACATTCGCCAAGACAGGAGATGATATGGTTTGATCAAACTATGCCCGGCTGCAAATCTATCAGCCGGCATCTGCCTTTTTGTCATTTATAGTTTATCCGAAACATTTTGGCATTCGTTTTGTATAGGAATAGGCGGATCTTGAGAATGATCAGGATCAGGAATACGCACAAAATAACAATAAAAATAATAAGATATTCAGACTATGAGCAGTAAACAAGGTAACATCGGAGTAACATCGGAAAACATCTTTCCGATTATCAAGAAGTTCTTATACAGTGATCACGAAATCTTCCTTCGTGAACTTGTTTCTAATGCGGTAGACGCTACCCAGAAGTTAAAAACGCTTTCTTCCGTAGGCGAGTTTAAAGGCGAACTCGGCGATTTGACCGTACAGGTTAAGTTCGATGACAAAACGATCACGATCTCTGACCGGGGTATCGGTATGACGGCCGAGGAGATCGATAAGTACATCAACCAGATCGCTTTCTCTGGCGCCGAGGAGTTCGTTGAGAAATACAAGAACGACGCCGCTTCTATCATCGGTCACTTCGGTCTTGGTTTCTACTCCTCTTTCATGGTTTCCAAGAAAGTAGAGATCGTGACGAAATCGTACAAAGAAGGCGCTGTTCCCATGAAATGGAGCTGCGACGGTACGCCGGAATACTCCTTGGAGGAAACGACGAAAGAGGATCGCGGTACCGATATTATCCTGTATATCGACGACGAGAATAAAGATTTCTTGAACAAGGATAAGATCAATGGCTTATTGACAAAATACTGCCGTTTCTTACCGGTTCCTATTGCGTTCGGCAAGAAGCAAGAGTGGAAGGATGGCAAATATGTAGATACGGACGAAGATAACGTAATCAACGACACCAAACCGGCATGGGTTCGCAAACCGGCCGATATGACCGACGAGGATTACAAGAAGTTCTATCGTGACTTATATCCTATGACGGATGAGCCGTTGTTCTGGATTCACTTGAACGTAGACTATCCGTTCAACTTGACCGGTATCTTATATTTCCCTCGCATCAAGAGCAATATCGACTTGCATCGTAACAAGATCCAGTTATATTGCAACCAAGTATTCGTTACGGATTCCGTAGAGGGTATCGTTCCTGAGTTCTTGACATTATTGCATGGTGTATTGGATTCGCCGGATATCCCGTTGAACGTATCCCGTTCCTATTTGCAAAGCGATCAGAACGTGAAGAAGATCTCCAACCACATCACGAAGAAGGTGGCAGACCGCTTGGAAGAGATCTTCAAGAACGACCGCCCGCAGTTCGAGGAGAAATGGGATAGCTTGAAACTATTCATCCAATATGGTATGTTGACTGATGAGAAGTTCTACGACCGTGCGGTTAAGTTCGCCTTATTCAAGGATGTCGAAGGCAAATACTTCACTTTCGAGGAATACAAGAACTTAATCAAGGACAACCAGACAGACAAAGAGGGTAACTTAATCTATCTGTATACCACCAATAAAGACGAGCAATACAGCTATATACAAGCCGCAAAGGACAAAGGTTACAGCGTCTTGGAAATGGACGGACAATTGGATGTACACTTGATCGGACAATTGGAGCAGAAGTTCGAGAAGAGCCGCTTCGTTCGTGTGGATAGCGATACGATCGATAACCTGATCCGCAAGGAAGACTCGAATAAGGTAACCTTGAGCGAGGAGCAGAAAATGGCCATGCAGGAAGTATTCAAGAGTCAGATGCCGAAATTGAACAAGACCGAGTTCTACGTAACATTCGAGGCATTGGGCGAAAACGCGAACCCTGTCATGTTGACACAAAGCGAGTATATGCGAAGAATGCGTGAGATGTCCGCTATGCAACCGGGTATGTCTTTCTATGGCGAGATGCCGGATAGCTTCAACTTCGTATTGAATACGGATCATCCGTTGATCAAGAAAGTATTAACTGAAGAGGAGCAAGCTTGCGACGAGAAGTTAAAACCGATCCTTAGCGATATCAAAGGGTGGGAGGCTCGTCAAGCCGACTTACGTGAGGCTCAAAGCAAAAAGAAAGAAGATGAGATCACGGCGCAAGAGAAAGAGGATATGACCAACACCAACCATAAGCTGGATGAGCTTCGTGAGCAACGCAACCAAGTTCTCGCCGAGTACGCCGGTACGAACAAGACAGTTAGTCAGTTGATCGACCTTGCTTTGTTAGGAAACGGTATGCTGAAGGGAGAGGCCTTAAGCCAATTCATCAAACGTAGCGTAGAACTGATCGGATAAACCAATCCTCACATATATAAAAAACCGTTCCTTCTCGGGGGAACGGTTTTTTTAGTTTCAGCCCACGACATCCTCGACCACTTTCCGCAACCTATCCAAGTTCATCTCGCCGGATTGTCTCCACAAAGCCTCCCCTTTCCGTAGCAGGATAAAAGTAGGAATCGATTCCACCGTATACAAATCGGCAAGAGCGCTCTCCTCCTCGATATTGATTTGTACCACTTCTAATTTTCCTTTCTCCAATTCCTTGAACTCCTTCACGATCGGCATCATTTTCTGGCAATGAGGGCACCAATCCGCATAAAACTCAGCCATGACCAAAGCACCAGTCTCCATAACGGTCTTATTCCGCTCTTCCCTATTCAATTCTTTCTCTTTCATAACATCTTCTGTTTTAATTGTATTGATAACTCAACAATACGAAAAAACAAAATGTTTATGTTTCTAAAGAAATACTTCTTACATTTGGAGAAGAAAAACAGATTGGGTTCATATGAGGAAAATAACAGTTATCATAGCCTTATTCCTTGCTGCCATTCAGATTGTTTCCGCCCAGAAAGTAGGGTTGGTACTCAGTGGCGGCGGTGCCAAAGGAGCGGCACATATCGGAGTGATCAAGGCGCTGGAAGAAAATAATATACCGATCGATTACATTACCGGTACCTCCATCGGGGCGATTATCGGTAGTTTATACGCCATGGGATATTCCCCCGAGGAGATGCTGGAGCTGATGCTTTCCAAGGAGTTCTCCTATTGGCAAACAGGTACGGTGGAGGAGCAATATACCTATTATTTCAAGGAGCCTTACCCGACCCCGGAATTCGCGCATTTCTCCATCGATATGTCCGATTCCCTACAGATCAAGGCTAGCTTCTTACCGCAAAGCTTGATCAATCCCATACAGATGAATCAGGCGTTCATGGCCTTGTTCTCGCAGGCGACGGCAAAGGCGGGGTGGAATTTCGACAACCTGTTTGTCCCTTTCCGTTGCGTGGCCTCGGATATATATACTAAAAAGCCGATCATCTTTAAGAATGGGGATCTGGGAGACGCCGTACGTGCCTCCATGACTTTCCCGTTTTTCTTCCAGCCCATATGGAAAGACAGTATTCCTTTATTCGATGGAGGTATCTACGATAATTTCCCGGTAGGCCCGATGAAAGACGCGTTCCACCCGGATTTCATTTTCGGATCGACGGTATCGGGAGGGAATAAAAAGCCTTCGGAGAATCCTTATAACCAGATCGAGACCATGATCATGCAAAAGACCGATTACGAGGTACCGGAGGAAGATGGCATGATGATTAAATTCAGTTTTCCCACCGTCTCCTTATTGGATTTCCAGAAAGGTAAGGAGCTTATGGACATCGGGTATAAACGTACCCTTTCCATGATCGACTCCATCAAGCAACGGGTTCCCCGGGAAGTGCCTTTAAATGAGGTTACCGAAAGAAGAAAAGCCTATAAAGAGAACCTTCCCCCGCTGATCTTCCGCAATATTTACGTGACGGGCGTATCCGAGGCCCAGCGTAAATACATAGAGGCCCAATTACACAGGGATATCAATAACGAGTTCTCCATGGAAGAGTTCAAGCGGGCTTATTTCAAGATGCTGACCTATTCCAAGATTAGGGAAATCATGCCGCATGCCGTTTATAACCGGAAAGAGAAGAAATTCGATCTTTACCTGGACGTGAAGATGAAAGAAGAGATCACGGTTGGCTTCGGTGGAAACGTATCGTCTCATCAAGCGAATCAATTATACCTAGGATTGGGGTATCAATATCTGGGACGGTTCGCCGCCGACGTAAACTCGAACTTTCAAGTGGGTAACTCCTTTAGTGGTGTCATGTTGAGTGGCCGGATGTACCTGCAAACGCAAATCCCCACTTATTTAAATTGGCAAGGAGTCTTCTCGGACAAGAAATACACGGAAAGCCAATCCCTCTTTTATGAGGATATAGTGCCCGCCATGATTAAGCAGAAAGAACTGTACATGAAACTAAAATTAGGCTTCCCCTTCCTCAACCACGCGAAAGCGGAGATCGGGTTCGCCTACGGACGGTTGAACGATTTCTATTTGCAGAGCACCACGATACCTTTCCCGAACGCCTCTTTCGACCATAGCTGGTACGATTTATTCAGCGGCTCGTTAAGTATCGAGCAAAACTCACTCAACACCAAACAATACCCGATAAGCGGAAAACAGCAATTCCTAATCGCCCAATACGTAACCGGTACGGAGAAGTATACCCCATCCCCCACTTCCGCCACGACGGAAGCCCCGATTGGTCGCAAAGTGCATAGCTGGCTGCAACTGAAAGGGCGCTGGAACCAATACCAGACGCTGAGCAACCGTTTCAACTTAGGTTATTTGGCGGAAATGGTCATATCCAGCAAGAACCTCATGAATAACTATACGGCTAGCGTATTACAGGCCCCGGCGTTTACCCCGACACCCCATAGCGAGATTGTATTCAACGAGGCGTTCCGGGCGAACCAATATGTGGCTTTTGGGCTTTCCCCGATCTTGAAGTTAAGCAAGCTTCTGCACTTCCGGTTGGATATGTATGGCTTCGCTCCACTCTATGAAATACAAAAGACGGTGCCGGAAAACAACCCGTATGTCGGAATCCCGCATTATGGTAAGTTTTTGCACTCGTTTAATTATATGGGTGAAGCGGCGGTCGTATTGCAATTGCCATTCTTATGTATCAGTCTGTACGCCAACGGATACAGTTATCCGAAGGAGAATTTCAACTTTGGCTTAAACATTGGTTACCTGATCTTCAATCCAAAAATGTTAGATTAAATTCGCAAAAAAGTAGTCGAAACGTTTGCATATTTAAAACAAAAACGTACCTTTGCACTCGCAATCACGAAACAATGGCCGCGTAGCTCAACTGAATAGAGTAGCTGACTACGGATCAGCCGGTTACAGGTTTGAATCCTGTCGCGGTCACCATTCGAAGATAGCAATAGAATATATCTTGGCTCCTTAGCTCAACTGAATAGAGCATCTGACTACGGATCAGAAGGTTAAAGGTTTGAATCCTTTAGGAGTCACTTGAATATTCAAATTCATTTACAGATTGGCTCGCTAGCTCAACTGAATAGAGCATCTGACTACGGATCAGAAGGTTATAGGTTTGAATCCTATGCGAGTCACTTGAGAATCCTTATTTCATCCAGCGTCTTCGGAAGCAATGAAATAAGGATTTTTTCAATTTCTACCGGTCGTATCATTATTATTCATATATTCGCAGTTAATACAAAGAATATTTTATTTAAGATAAAAGGTAAACACTTGAAAGCACACTATAAAACTTCTATAGCCATAAGTCTAATCGTCATTATCGTATTAGTGATCTTACGTACTACTGTTACCGGACAAGATAGCATCAAATTCATCGACGATACCGATGATCAGCCAATCGATCAACAAAACAGCGACTCTATAGACCTTCGTTATTCCAATGAGTACCAAAGTTGGAAACAAACCTCGGACACGACTTTCCGCAGTTTGTTTAATGGGAACCAACAAGCTGATATCTTGGCCGAACATCCCGGAATGATGGTATTATGGGCAGGATACGCTTTCTCCAAAGATTATCTAAGTCCCAGAGGGCATATGTATTCCATAGAAGATCTATACAAAAGCCTGCGGACCGGCGCTCCCATGACCCCGACGAGTGGTCCCCAGCCTGCCGCATGCTGGGCATGTAAAAGTCCGGACATACCCCGCTTATTAACGACCACCAATGCCAAGACCTTATATAAGAAGAAATGGGCGGAGCTAGGCAACGAGATCGTGAATCCAATCGGATGCGCAGACTGCCATGAGCCGCAGAGCATGGGATTGCGCGTGACCCGCTCATTCTTGAAAAGTGCCTATAAGCGCAACGGATTACGTATAGAGGACGCAACCGAGCAAGAGATGCGATCTCTAGTATGCGCCCAATGCCACGCCGAATATTATTTCCAAGGAGAAGATCGTATACTAGCCTTACCTTGGGATCAAGGTTATACAGTAGAAAATATAGAAGCCTATTACGATAGCATAAACTTCACCGATTTCACCCATAAATTAAGCCGGGCACATTTGATAAAGGCGCAACATCCGGATTTCGAGTTATTCCAGATGGGCATTCACGGGCAAAGAGGCGTTTCCTGCAGAGAATGCCATATGCCTGCTGTCGGGGAAGATGAGAACCGGTACAACAACCATCATATCAAAAGCCCGTTGGCGATGATAGACCGTACTTGCCAAGCCTGCCACCGGGAAAGTGAGGAGACCTTACGCAAGGATGTTTATGAACGGCAAAACAAAGTCTACGCCATACGCATGCGTGTAGAGGAAGAATTGACAAAAGCCCATATAGAAGCGAAATTCGCTTGGGACAAAGGCGCTACGGAATCTCAAATGAAAAACGTATTAAAACTGCTCCGGCAGGCACAATGGCGTTGGGACTTCGCCGTGGCCTCACACGGGGCGGCTTTCCACGCGCCCCAAGAAGTCACACGTATCTTGGGCAGCGGACTCGATAAGTCTACCCAAGCCCGCATCCAGATCATGAAGGTCTTAGCGCAGCTAGGCTATACCCAAGACGTTCCGATGCCGGATATCTCCACGAAAGCGAAAGCCCAGCAATATATCGGCCTCGATATGGAAGCCGAGCAACAGGCCAAACAAAAGTTTTTAGAAACCGTCATCCCCCAATGGCAGGAAGAAGCGAGGGCCAATAAACGATTCATCGAAGGTAATTAAGTTCTTTCCTTCAGCTCCAACCCCGGGGTATAAGGTAGCGAGATCGTAAACTTACTACCTACACCAACCTCGGATTCAAGCGATATGCTTCCATGAAACGTATGAACGATACTCTGGCAGATCGCTAACCCCAAGCCTGTACCTTGGGCAAACTCATCTAGTTTCTGGAAACGCTCGAATACCTTTTCCTTTTTATCATCAGGAATGCCCTTACCCGTATCTTTCACGGAAATAAGGATCGATTTTCCATCTGCGCTAAGTTCGTATCCGATCTCGATATATCCCTTAGCGGTAAACTTCACCGCATTATTAATGAAATTGGTACAAACCTGCGTCAACCGGAAATGATCCGAACGGATGATAAGAGGTTCATGGGGAACCCTTATCTTTAACTCCACTCCCTCCGGCATCATCAATTGATGCGTATGGAAGATATCTCCCATCAGTTTACTCAGATCGAGGTTCTCATAAGAGAAAGACATGCTACCGGATTCTATGCGTGATAGATCCAAGATATCGTTGATCAGCTTAAGCAACAGGTCACTGTTTTTGGTAATCAGATCTATAAACTCCGCCTTTTCCTCCGGTTCCAAAGGCATATCCGAATTGAGCAATTGGGAGAAGCCTACGATCGCATTCAGAGGCGTACGTATCTCATGGCTCATATTCGCCAGAAAGACTAATTTCATCCGATCGGATTCCTCCGCTTTCTGGCGGGCGGCTATAAGGCTATTCTCCGTGTCTTTTATCCGCTGGATATTCAAGCATAAGCCACTTACCTCAACAGCTTCGTCACCGGAAACCGAATCTTTCTCATTCTTATTTTGGGCATAGCGAAATTCCCACCACTCATACCCCTTCTTATTAAAGTTACAACGACGTTGCGTCACTTTCCGGGAAAGAAAGCCACTATCCAGCAGATTCCGGTCTCGAAGGAAATTATCCAGTTCTTCAGGATGTATAGCATCCTGAAACTCCTCGATTTTCATCGGTACACAGGGCATACCTAAATAATGGTAGAATCTATTATCAAACTCGAATACC
Source organism: Parabacteroides sp. B2-S-102 (assembly GCF_023656665.1). NCBI lineage: Bacteria > Pseudomonadati > Bacteroidota > Bacteroidia > Bacteroidales > Tannerellaceae > Parabacteroides > Parabacteroides sp. B2-S-102. The sequence goes on from NZ_JAMOKM010000002.1 coordinate 147,740, forward strand.
CCTTTGCTATACCGAAAAGCGAAAATGTTGCCGCTATCCAACGCAAAAGAAAGAAAAGTCTTCTCCCTTTTTAACTTCTCCTGCGCATCCTTCTTATGTAAAGCCTCCTGTATATATCGCTTTCTTTGGTAACTAAAAAGCAGAAGCAACATCACCACCAGAATAAAGCCGGCAGCCCATATATAATATTTATATTGAACGACAAACGGCATATTCGCAATAATAGCTCCTTCCGGCAATTTACTACTATCAATGCCCCAACGTTCTAACACACCGTAATCAAAAACATAAGCCTTGTTACTCCCTTCGATTTGCGGAAAATCGGACGGGGGCGTTCCTTTCAAGATAGAGACGACCCGGTTTACAGCCCCCTCTACCTCATCCTTAAAGACAGTGACATACCCGCCAACTACGCCATTCTGATTTCCGATCAACTCATTGATCACGGAGAAACATGGAAAGGCGCTGAGCCGCCCCAACGAGATTGTCATATAATCCCTCTTGGTTGCCAGATACGCTTTATTATAATAATTCTCGCCGAATCCCTTAATCAGGGCATTCGCCGATTTCGTACTGAGTGTGCTTATATACATCGTATCCGGCTTTATCTTAGGTATATCCGATATCGAAATCCCGTTCTTTCCGGATAAACGTACCCGATCCAAGGAATATATATTGTTCACGGCACAAATATCCTGAATCTGCGCATTCATGTCCGCCAGCATCATATTATCCTGAAAGGTATCATCCGAGACTCTTATGACGATGCAATTACCAACAAGCCGCCGTATCAATTCTATATTCCTCTTATAATCCGGTTTATCATAAAAGCCCGTCATATTCGGATATTTCCGGATGATCGGGATATTGGGATAACTAACCCCCATAAACACGACCGGGATCGATTTAGCGAGGGGATGCCTGCTACTTATCAAAGCGTTTAAGGCTTGATCGTCATTGACCAGAATAATATCCGGGTTCCATGTCGATAACCCATTCAGTTTCTTGAATAATTTCTGTCGCTGTTGCTTCTCCGAATATTGCTCACAATCCAAATAAAAAGAATAGACACTCGCATGTATCCCCTTCTTCCGCAATTCACTCGACATGATTTCCTTCATCTTCTCATAGGCGGGAAAATGTTTTTCGTAAGATTGAATCACGAGTATACGCTTCTCCTCCGATAAGTCTGTAGAGGATTTACATGATATACAGGTAACAAAGAGAAATATGATAGATATTATTCCAAATAAGCGCTTAGCTGGCATATCGTTCCTTTAAGGTGTTTTCTATGACTTTACAAAACTAAAGATTTATTTCGTACATTTGAGCATATTTTTCACGAAATACAATCAAAACATCAAATACATGAAACAAGAAATCCAATTAAACGAACACAACAAGCAAGAGTATCCTCCTATGCACACGGCGGAACATATCTTAAACCAGACAATGGTGCGGATGTTCGGATGCCCCCGGTCTAAGAACGCACACATAGAGAGGAAGAAGTCTAAATGCGATTATCTATTGGCGGAGGAGCCTAGCGCAGAGGCCATGGCTGAGGTCGAGAAGAAGATAAACGAGGTGATCGACCGGCACCTACCCGTAACCATCGAGTTCATGCCAAAAGAAAAGGCCGGCGGTATCGTGGATTTAAGTAAATTGCCCGATGATGCCAGCGATACATTACGTATCGTACGCATAGGCGATTACGATGCCTGCGCATGTATCGGATCGCACGTGGCGAATACATCCGAGATCGGACATTTCAAGCTATTGAATTACGACTATGCCGACGGGAGATTACGGCTACGTTTCAAATTGGTATAAAATTTAAAGCAAGCGCAAACAGCCAAATGAAATATTTTGTGTAAGTTTGCAAGCGATTAAAAGAACATTTTAATACAGACATTAAATACAATAGTTATGCAAACAATTGACAATTTCAATTTTGCCGGCAAAAAGGCATTTGTAAGAGTTGACTTTAACGTTCCATTGGACGAAAACTTCAACATCACCGACGACACTCGTATGCGTGCCGCTCTTCCTACATTAAAGAAGATCTTAGCGGATGGTGGTAGCGTAATTATCGGTTCTCACCTAGGCCGTCCGAAAGGCGTTACTGAGAAGTTCTCCTTGAAACACATATTGAAACACCTTTCTGAGTTGTTAGGCGTAGATGTTCAGTTTGCAAACGACTGTATTGGCGAAGAAGCCGGCGCTAAGGCTGCCGCTTTGCAACCGGGCGAAGCTTTGTTGCTTGAGAACCTTCGTTTCTACGCTGAGGAAGAAGGCAAACCAAGAGGTTTGGCTGAAGACGCTTCCGACGAGGAGAAGAAGGCTGCCAAGAAAGCCGTTAAAGAAAGCCAGAAAGAGTTCACGAAGAGATTGGCTTCTTACGCTGACTGCTATGTAAACGACGCATTCGGTACCGCTCACCGTGCTCACGCTTCTACGGCTTTGATCGCTGACTACTTCGATACGGACAACAAGATGTTCGGTTATTTGATGGAGAAAGAAGTGAAGGCTGTCGATAAGGTTATGAACGACATCCAACGTCCGTTCACCGCTATCATGGGTGGTTCTAAGGTTTCCTCTAAGATCGAGATCATCGAGAACTTGTTGAACAAGGTAGACAACTTGATCATCACGGGTGGTATGACTTATACTTTCACGAAAGCGCAAGGCGGTAAGATCGGTAAGTCTATTTGCGAGGACGATAAGTTGGATCTTGCTCTTGATTTGATCAAGAAAGCGAAAGAAAAAGGCGTAAACTTGGTATTGGCTGTTGACGCTAAGATCGCTGACGATTTCAGCAACGACGCTAAGACTGATTTCGCTCCGGTAGATCAGATTCCTGATGGTTGGGAAGGTCTTGACATAGGTCCGAAGACCGAGGCTATCTACGCTGACGTTATCAAGAACTCTAAGACGATCCTTTGGAACGGTCCTACGGGTGTATTCGAGTTCGAGAACTTTACGCACGGATCTCGCACGGTTGGCGAGGCTATCGTTGAGGCTACGAAGAACGGCGCTTTCTCTTTAGTAGGTGGTGGCGACTCTGTTGCTTGCGTTAACAAATTCGGTTTGGCTAACGGCGTATCTTACGTTTCTACAGGTGGTGGCGCTCTTCTTGAGGCTATCGAAGGTAAGGTTCTTCCGGGTATCGCAGCTGTAAAAGGCGAGGCTTACAAATAATCAGATAAGTAAGTGATTTAATAAAAAATCCCCCGGGACGCTCGGTATTCATTGAGATGTCCCGGGGGATTTTCTTTGATTTAGTTCCGTATTAATCTTGTTTCAAGATCAAGGCGGAAGAGGCGCTTACGGTAGTTTTACCCTGTACGGAACCTTTACCGTCCAGATAAATCCGACCATCCTTACAAACCGGAACCCATGTTCCTTCCGGCAGAGAAACCGTTACCGCCTTCCGGTTCCCGTTAAAGATAACCATAATCTTCTTCCAACTATCCCCGTTCGCATGTTCCCCTAAGGTATACGCTACGACACCGGGCTGGTTCACTTCTTGGAATTGAAGGGCCTCCCTCACTCCCTCGGCCGTGGCGATACGGAAAGCCGGGTGCGACTTACGAAGGGCGATCAAATCCTTGTAATAGTTGAAAACATCCTTGTTTTTTGCCTTCAAAGACCAGTCGATCTCATTGATTGAATCGGGCGATTGATAGCTGTTATGTACGCCCTTCTTATCGTGCAGCAACTCCTCTCCTGCCCGCATGAAGGGAACTCCTTGCGAGGTGAAGATGATGGTCTGGGCCAACTTGCCGAATCGTATCAACTCATCCGGGGTAGCGTCTTTCGGGGCCGAGAGCTTCAACTTATCCATCAAACAAAGATCATCGTGGCAAGAGACATAGTTGATCACTTGCGTAGGCTTGTTCGCATAAGGCGCTTTGCAATATAATATTTGGTTATAGTCGATTTGCGGATGGCGGATAGCGCCTACAATACCGAACTTAATAGACTCCTCGTTACCTTCCGGCTTTCCGGAGGCGAAACCGGCCTGTGTAGTCTCGAATACGCTTCCTTTTAAAGCATCCCGCAGGTCATCGCTAAATACGGCCACATCATTCAGTTTCGGGGCGTTTACCTTGATCGCCCTCTGATCCTCCGGTAGCGGGGAATCGCTGGCGGTCCAGCCCTCGCCGTATACGAAGATGGAAGGATCTAGTTTAGCTAACTCGGCTTTTACCTCGTTCATGGTCTCTACGTCATGGATGCCCATCAAGTCGAAACGGAAACCATCCACATGGTATTCCTCGGCCCAATATTTCACGGACTCCACGATATAGCGGCGTACCATCGCCCGCTCCGAAGCGGTCTCATTACCACAGCCGGAGGCATCCGAATAGCTTCCGTCCGGTTTATGACGGTAGAAGTAACCGGGAACGGTCAAACTGAAATTCGACCCATCCCCCACGAAGGTATGATTGTAAACCACGTCCATGATCACACGGATACCATTCCGGTGCAACCCCCGCACCATCTCCTTGAACTCACGGATACGAGCCTCGGGATTGTAAGGATCGGTGGAATAGCTCCCCTCGGGGGCGTTATAGTTCTTGGGATCATATCCCCAATTGTACACATTATCTTGCAAGCGGGTCTCGTCCACCGAGCCATAGTCATAGGAAGGAAGGATGTGGACATGGGTAACGCCCAACTCCTTCAGATGATCCACGCCGGTAGCCACGCCGCCCGGACCTTTCGTGCCGTTCTCCGCCAAGGCGAGAAACTTACCTTTATGCGTCACGCCGGAGTTCGCGGCGATCGAGAAATCCCGATGATGCATCTCGTAGATGATAATATCGGAGAAGCTTTTCAACTCGGGAGATTTATCCGCCTCCCAGCCCTCCGGATCGGTAGCCGCCCAATCGATCACGGCCGCACGGTTTCCATTCACCCCGACGGCTTTCGCCCAGATACCGGGAGTCTCATCCAGCCATTTATCGCCGATACGGATCTGGAAGGTATAGAAGGAACCTTTCAGATCCTCGCTCACGGAGATACGCCACGTACCCTTGTCCGAGGATTTCATCGGCAACCGGCGGATAGGCTCCCCTCCCTCACCGGAGGCGTAAAGATTCAAGCGGACTTCTTCCGCCGTCGGGGCCCAAAGGGTGAACACGGATTTCGTGGGGGAATAGAACAACTCCAGATCGTCTCCCTCATAGGAAGGGTATTCATCAAAGGATTTGTATTCTTTCGGTGAGTTGCAGCTAAGCAACAGCGACAGGTATATAGATACCGGAACTAAGTGTCTCGTCATGGCTGATTCAGTAATTTGTTTTCAATCACAAAGATAGAAGTTTCGAATCGGATTCGCCAACGAAACAGAAAAGAAGAGGCGAAAAATCTACCGCAAACGTTTTCGCCTCTTTCGCTCATTCATGCTATATTAGAACGGAACCTCGTTACTGCTACCTTGACTCAAGAAGTCAGCTCCCGCCGATGGGATCGGGGGCATCGGGTCTCCACCGTTCATGGTCGAGGAGAATTCCCTTACCGCTATATCTTCCTCTACGTTCATAAACTTGGCGAACTCGCTCTTAAAGCGCAGCCGGACATCCCCCACGGCACCGTTACGATGCTTGGCGATAATGATCTCGGCGAGGCCGATCAGGGAATTTCCCCGCTCGTCTTCCGTAATCTTATAATATTCGGGACGGTGGATGAAACATACCATATCGGCATCCTGCTCGATAGCTCCGGACTCACGCAAGTCGGCTAGCTGCGGACGCTTACCTTCCACGCCTTGACGGGCTTCCACACCACGGTTCAACTGCGACAAGGCGATGATCGGGATATTCAATTCCTTAGCCAATCCCTTCAACGAGCGGGAGATCGTACTCACCTCCTGCTCACGGCTACCGAAGTTCATACCGCTAGCGTTCATCAACTGAAGGTAGTCGATAATGATACATTTAATGCCATGCTCGCGCACCAAGCGACGGGCTTTCGTTCGCAGCTCGAAGACGGACAAGCTCGGGGTATCGTCCACGAAGATCGGGGCGTCGTAAAGCTCCTTGATCTTAAAGTCCAACTGTTCCCACTCGTAGCTCTCCAAGCGTCCGCTCTTGATCTTCTCACCCGGTATCTCGCAGACATTCACGATCAGACGGTTTACCAACTGCACGTTACTCATCTCGAGCGAGAACAGGGCGACAGGCGTATTGAAATTCACCGCCATATTCTTCGCCATGGAAAGCACGAAAGCCGTCTTACCCATGGCCGGACGGGCGGCGATAATGATAAGGTCGGAATTCTGCCAACCGGAAGTCATCTTATCCAACCCCTCGAAGCCCGTACGCAATCCGCTCAGACCTTCCTTCTGGAGGGCCGCCTTTTGCAACATCTCCATAGCGTCCTTGATGACGGGGTTGATCTGGGTGACATCCTTCTTTACGTTACGTTGCGAGATCTCGAACAACTTGCCCTCCGCCTCTTGCATCAGGTCCTCTACATCGAGCGTCTCATCAAATGCCTTTCCTTGGATCATCGCCGTGAAAGAGATCAACTCCCTCGCCAGATATTTCTGGGCGATGATACGGGCGTGATACTCGATATGGGCGCTGCTGGCCACCTTGCTGGTAAGTTGAGAGATATAGAACGGTCCGCCTACATCCTCCAATTCTCCCCGTTTCTTCAATTGCTCCGTTACGGTAAGCATATCCACGGGACGTTGGCTCAACGCCAAGTCTACGATAGCGGCATAAATCTTCTCATGCGCTTTCTCATAGAAACACTCCGGCTTCAAGATCTCGCTGACGATCGAGTACGCATCTTTCTCCAGCATCAACGCACCCAACACAGCCTCCTCCAACTCACGGGCCTGTGGCTGAAGACGCCCCATATCGGGGAGCATCTCCACAGGCTTTTTCCTTCCTCTTCCTGTATTTCTTGTTCCTTCTGCCATCATTCTTTCTATTTGGGGAGTCAAAGGTAATATCTTTTACCCATTTCTGAAAAAGATTCTTTATATTTAGGAATTAAAACCTGTCGAATCATGAAAGCGTATTTTATCGGATTAGTTATCATGGGCGGCTGCCTATTATACGGCTGCCATACCAAACAAAAGAAAGGGGAAAACAGTAGCGACTACTCAGCCGACTCCCAATCCATAGCACGGCAAGATACCCTACCGTTACCGACTGATACCCATGCCGCATCTTCAGTTTCCACGGAAGGATGGACCGCCAAGCAGATACGGGACAGCATAGAATTGTTCTTCGGCAAGGAATACGATACCCTTCCCCCGCATCTCCGGAAGATCCGCAGAAACATGGCCTCCCTCTGGAACACGGACGACTCCGTCTTCCTACAGCTTATCATAGTGGAAGCTCCGTATGTAAAAGCATTTAAGACGTACGTATTCGACTCGCCCCTCATCCGGATCGGCGGAGGCCCTTACGACCGGCCACCCGAGGAAGCTATCAGCATGGACACCACCCACTTCTCCATGCGAGTAAGACCGAACGTCTACCCAACCAACATCGAGCGGATCGAGATCGCTATCACCAACCATACCGACCTGGAAGGGATGGGAGGCGAAGAGTATTTCATCGAGCGTTTCGACGGGAGGGCATGGAAAGGAATCCCGCAACCCACCGCCTTCGTCGCTCTCGGCTATCCGATCTTTCCTAACCAGACAAGAGACGATTTCTCGGCCACCTTGCTACCCGAACTCAAGGAAAACCCTCCGGGATTGTACCGGGTGCATAAGAGCGTCAGCACCGGACATGGCGCCGGCCTCGTCCATTACCCTTTAACCGCCACATTCTACCTATCCGATAACCCGGAAGATTATGAGGAATACACACGCTTCGCCAGCCGGCTCCACGAGCCTCGCCCCATGGCCGAGTTCAAGGGAGGAAGAGAAGCCATGATCCGTTTCTTCGAACAGAACCTGCGTTATCCCGAATCTTATAAAGGTACGGGCACGAAGGTACGACTCTTCTACTCCTTCACGATCGATTCCTTAGGAATGTTACAGAATCCCATAAGCCTACCCGAGAATATACTGTATCCTCGCAATACGGGGAAAACCTATGATGAGTTCCGCGATGAAGCCTTACGGGTACTCCAGTTGATGCCCGCATGGGAACCCGCCGTAAACCGTATCCATGGCCCGGCCAGCATAGATACCGGGCTCTTCTTCTACTTCAACGAAGAGGGAAAATGCGGGATTGAATAGACGGCCAGTACTATTACCAGAAGTATCGCAATACTCTCAGAGAAGTAAGCCTATGCTAACGTAAACTGGCAACAATATTGCTGTCAGCATACAGCGACATAACTTTACTTACGTAAAAAAGTATTATCTTTGCACCCGTAAAAAGTAATTTTCAAATTATGGACGACAGTATCCCGCTAGAAACAGAACAGAGTATGAACTAACGAGGCGGAGGGTTTCATTGATCCTCTGCTCGGATTAAACACGAAAGGAGGCAATAATGAGACAATTTCTTTATTGTGAGGCCGGTTATGTGGAGAAGAACCAATGGCTTCCTAACAGTTGGGTAAACGTAGAGTGCCCGACTCCCGAAGATCTTCAATTCTTGATGGATCGATTTAACGTACCCGAATCTTTCTTGAGCGATATAGCCGATACGGACGAGCGTCCCCGTATCGAGTACGAGGGGAATTGGTTGCTTACCATCTTACGTATCCCGTTGCAGAACCAAGATCATGACATCCCGTTCAATACGGTGCCAATCGGTATCATCACGAACAATGAGATCATCGTAAGCGTATGTTACCATAAGACGGACTTGATCCCCGATTTCATCCGCTATACCCAACGGAAGGAACTCCAGATTAAAAACAAGTATGAGTTGATCCTCCGGCTGATCCACTCATCGGCCGTATGGTTCCTTAAATACCTGAAACAAATCAATTACGCCGTCACCGAGGCGGAAAAGGCGTTGGAGAAAAGCATCCGCAACGAGGATCTTCTGGCGTTGATGAAGCTGGAGAAAAGCATGGTATTCTTCAACACCTCCATCCGCGGGAATGAGGTGATGCTGGCCAAGCTCCAGAATATTTTCCAAGAGCCGCAATATATCGACAAGGATTTAGTGGAGGACGTAGAGATCGAGTTGAAACAGGCCCATAACACGGTAAATATCTATAGCGATATTCTTACGGGTACGATGGACGCTTTCGCCTCTATCATCTCCAACAACGTGAACACGATCATGAAACGTATGACATCACTTTCCATTATCTTAATGGTTCCGACATTAATCGCTAGCTTCTACGGGATGAACGTCCCGATCTACATGGAGGATATGCCGCATGGTTTCGTGGTTATCATCTTGCTCTCGATCTTGCTATCCGCTACGGCCTTTTTCATATTCAGGAAGATCAAATGGTTCTAGGATATCAAATAAATAAACCGGACGCAGATCACCCGTGCTTGTCGGTGTCATCTGCGTCCGGTAAATATCAAATTCGGTATATCTTTATCTTGGCTTACTTATGCGTATCCTCGAGGATATAACGCAAGGTTCCGGCATTCACCAATTCCTCTTGCGAGATGGTGTAGCCCTTTAGCTTTTTATCGCCGGCGAAAACGTCCTTGATGTAGATCGCTTCCGGATTACTATGCTTAGACTCGATTACCAATTCGCCTTTAGGATAGAATTTCTTGTCGAGCTGGATCGTAACCTTATCGAAAGTCGGGGAAGTCAATACATAGTTCACGTCGCCCGGACAAGCTGGGTAGAAGCCCATCATGGAGAAAATAGCCCAAGCGGACATCGTGCCTGTATCCTCGTTACCCGGGACACCGTTCGGGGCGTTATGATAGCAATCCTTCAACAACTGACGGACCAACTTCTGGGTACGCCAAGCCTCTCCCTTGAAATAGCTAAACAAATAAGGATAAGCGATATCTGGCTCGTTGGCGGGATCATAATTGCCGTCATCGAATACCTTCTGCAAATGATCGACAAATTTCTTATCGCCTCCCATCAATTTGGCCAGTCCCTTGATATCGTGAGGAACATAAAACGTATAATTCCATGCGTTGCCTTCATGGAAACCGGGACTAGGCTCGAAGTTCTCGCCTTGTTTCGGATCGAACGGAGAGTAGAAGGTGCCGTCCGGCAAGATCGGACGCAGCGTTCCGAACTCCTTGCTATAATAATGTTTGTAACCTAAAGAACGGTCACGGAATAACTTGGCATCCTCTTTCTTACCCAAGGCTTGAGCGAAATTAGCCAAGTTCCAGTCGGCGATATAATATTCCAGCGCATGAGATACGGAGTTATCGTATTGCTCACGCAAAGGAACATAGCCCTTGCTGAAATAATCGTTCGCATCCGGACGAAGCAGGTTGAACTCTCCCGGGGTAGTAGCGCCTTTACGCATCGCCTCATAAGCGGTTTGCTCATCAAAGTCACGCAAGCCGCGCATCCATGCGTCTACGATATACGGGATCGAGGGATCGCCCTCCATCGTAAAGGTCTCACGTCCGTAAAGCTCCCATTTCGGTAACCAACCGTTTTCCCGGTACATATCCAGCATCGTACGGATAATATCCAATTGACGCTCCGGATAGAGCAAGGTCATCAGGGTACTTACGTTGCGGTACGTATCCCACAAGGAGAAGACCGTATAACGGTTTCCGGTGGTATGGCCTACTTTCAGGCTCTCCATCATCGGGTACTCGCCGTTCACGTCTTGCAGGATATTCGGATGGATCAGCAAATGATACATACCGGTATAGAATATCGTTTTCTCGTCTTTCGTACCCCCTTCCACTTGTACCTTGGAAAGATCCTTGTTCCACATCGTACTAGCCGCCGTACGGACCTTGTCGAAATCGAAGCCGGGCTGCTCCGTATTCATGTTCAGGCGGGCGTTCTCGATGCTCACGTACGAGATACCCATCTTCACCTCGATAGCCTCGCCCTCGTCCGTATCGTAATCGAACCATACGCCGACATCGTCTCCGCTCATCTCACGGGTATAACTGGTATATAACTTATACTTGCCGGAGTAGATATCCCATTCGGCCTCTACCCCCTTCATCTCACGTTGTTTCTTCCAATAACCCATCTTCTTCGGGGCCTTGTTTACCTTCATCACGAAGTAAACCGGGAATACGGCCTGTGGATTATAGCAGAACGTACCTAAAAGCTTACTCCCCTCGATCTCCGTATCATTCACGATACGTACCGTGGCGCCGGTCTCGTTCGTCAAGCCCTCGCCTAGGTTCAAGAGGATATGGCTCTTCCCTTTCGGGAAGGTAAAACGGCTCAAGCCCGTACGCATGCTGGCAGTAGCCTCCGCCTTGATATTATACTTGGTCAAGGTATTGCTATAATAACCGGGGTGAGCCACCTCGTCCTTGTACTCACTGCCGTAAGCCTTATAGTCCACGTTCAACTCGCCCGTTGTCGGCATCAATAGCAAACCTCCCAGCTCCGGGCATCCCACGCCGCTCAAGCTACCGTGGGCGAATCCCGTAAAGAATTTATTGTCTGCCGAGTAAGGAGTAGACCACCATTGACTATCCTTGTCAAAACGATTCTTCTCCGACCCCATGACGTTGAAAGGAACCACGCTCATCATACCCTGCGGACAAACCGCGCCGGGATTCGTCGTACCGTAATTGCTCGTACCGATGAAGGGGTTCACATAATCTACCGGTTGCTGTGCCGTAGCGAACAGGCTACCACACAACAGGAAGGTCATTAGCTGTTTCTTCATTTGATAAATGTATTTTAGTTGATAATTAATTGATTCATACTTACCAGATCACGATCTCATCCGTGAAGATGAAACCCTTATTCGCCTCTTTTGCCTTGATACGGATATAACGGGCTTTCCAATCGCCGTTAAACGTATACTCCTGAAAAGACAGGTCTTTATCCGTATTGGATATCGTAGTAGGGATAACTCCCTGCGAGATATAGCTCTCCCTGTCTTCCGATGTCAGCAACTCCACCTCTCCCGGTTGGTACACGCCCGGGCCGATCAATTGCATAAAGCGGGACGATACCTTATGGATATCCGTCACCTCGCCCATGTCCACCACGCAATCCAAGTCATTCAAATAACCCTGCCAACGGCCGTCCAGATAAGTCAAGCCTCCCCTGTAGCCGTCCAGCAACGCGTTCATGCCACCCGCCATATAACCGCTATACAGCTTACTATTATAATGTATAGGCTTATTGATACCCCGGTGATAATCCACCTTCTTCTCGGTAGGCGTTCCTTGAAGCTGCCCGTCACGGAAGATAGCGGCCTTGATATCAGCGGAGTCTTTCACCACGATCGGACCGTCATAGACCCGGGAAGAGGCGGTGGGAATAGAACCGTCTGTCGTGTAACGTATCTCCGCCGGATATTTCTCCGCATCCAACATGACCTTGATCTCTCGCCGCAAGGTATCTACCTCCATCGTGGTCTCGATCTCGTCCGAGAGCGTGAACGTATGGATACCCATCCGTTGCAGAACCGGGATATTCGCGTTCATACGAGGCTTAAAATCCTCCCAACTACGATCCTCTTGCGGAGTCCATCCAATCTCGGCGACCGCCAAGGCACGAGGGAACATCATATACTCCAGATGCTTCTCATCCTTGATATACTCCGTCCATGTATTCGCCTGTACCCCTAGGATATGCTTACTTTCCTCGGCAGTCAACGAATCCATAGGCACCGGATTATAACTGTACGCCCGCTTAATCGGCGTATAACCACCGATGGCATACGGCTGTGTCTTCGGATCGGCTTGATAGAAATCGAAATACATATAACCACCCGGTGTCATAACCACGTCGTGTCCCATGCGGGCGGACTTGATTCCCCCTTCCTCGCCCCGCCAAGACATGACGGTAGCCTCCGGAGCCAAGCCCCCTTCCAGAATCTCATCCCAACCGATCAATTTGCGGCCTTTGGAAATCAGGAATTCCTCGGCACGATGAATCATATAGCTCTGCAACTCATCCACGTCCTTCATCCCGTTCCGGCGCATCAAACCTTGACATTTCGGGCAGGTCTTCCAAGCTCCCTTCCCGGCCTCGTCTCCCCCGATATGGATATATTCGGAAGGGAACAACTCGATCACCTCGGACAATACATCCTCCATGAACGTAAACGATTTCTCGTTGCCGATGCAGAAATCACCCGTCGTATAAGGTTTGCCGGCACAACTCAACTCCGGGTACGCCACGAACACCTCGTCCGAATGCCCCGGGAATTCGATTTCCGGTATTATATTAATATGCCGGGCCGTAGCGTAATCCACGATCTCACGGATATCTTCTTTCGTAAAATAACCGCCATATGCCCCCGGAGTTCCTTCCGGCAGATACTTGCGATCCTTTCCATCCCACCATTTCTGCCAATCAGATTCCGTACGGAAAGCCACGTCCGTAGTCAGTTTCGGATATTTATCCATCTGGATACGCCAACCACCGGCATCCGTCAAATGCATATGAAGCGTATTCAATTTATAATAAGACATGACGTTCAATAACTTCATCACCTCCTCTTTCGGGAAGAAATGACGGGAGACATCCAGATGCAAGCCACGATACGGGAAACGGGGATTATCTTGGATCGATACGCAAGGAATCCCTTTCGACGTATACAGCTGGCGCAACGTTTGTTCCCCGTAAAACAATCCGGATTTAGAGGCGGCTCTCAACTCAATCCCCTTCTCGGTCACGTCCAACGCATATCCTTCCGGATTCCCGCCATTAAAAGACTCATCGACCACGTAACGGATCGTACCCGATTGATCATTCCCGAATATGAGATTACTATCTACTTTGAAATAACCGCCAGTCACCTCGATATGGGCCGGCTTAGGGATTAAATTCACCTGCGGAACCTCCTTGGGAGCACAGGAAAAAAGTAGTGAGGAACAAGCGAGAGCAAGTCCGGTTACTTTCATGCAAGACCGTTTTGGCAACGTCATAATACTTATTTTTTAGTTGTGTTATTCTTGGTGCGTAAATATACAACAATAATAGACAATATCAAAAAAGCGGAAAGACTATCGTCTCCCCGCTTCAGAGTTATTTTAAGATGTATATCTTCTAAAATTAACGTCTAGGAATTGCTTCTTTTACAACCATCTGACGACCTTCGTACTCAGCTTGGTTTAATTCCTCGATAGCTTTTTGAGCCTCATCAACGTTAGGCATTTCAGCGAAAGCGAAACCCTTAGAACGTCTAGTATCACGATCAACAATTAACTTTACTGAATCAACAATACCATACTCTTCTAATACTTGTTGCAAATCAGATTCTCTTACTCGATAACTCAAGTTTCCAATGTAAATATTCATACGAAAAAAATTAAAAATAAATTAATAATAAAACAAGTGATGTTAGTGAAGATCGATTTCTAGAAGAATATATTATCATTACTGAGAATAGAAACTCGAAGATAAAGAGCAAGACAAACTATCTTTTGTTTGTTGCTACAAAGGAAAGCATTCTTTTTGGATTACCAACTATAAAACCTAATTTATTTTCAAAATAATTCACTTTATCTTCAGAAGACTACTTATATGAGCTAACGAGACTATCTGCGTGAACCGCATAAAAAGAAGAGAATCTAATTAAAGATCCTCTTCCCTATTTGAAAAAGCCGCACTGTAGATATGAACAAACTCCGTATGACAGGATTTGAGTGCTTTGCCACCTTTGTAATCCGCCGTGCTAAGCATACCCCGAAGGGTGCGGCCCGCCATTGGCGACAAGAGCTATGTCTCGGAATTAAAATAAACTGATGAGTTTCCCAATCGAACAAGTGCGGCTTAACTCATTCCCTGTTTATCTTTTTCTTGTTACAAAGATATGTAATCGTATCGACATAACCAAACAAAAACAACAAAAAAAGAGCCTCCTTTTCGGGGAGGCTCTTTATTAACTATATAGCAAAAATCTTATTTTACTTTAGCTACGATAGCCTTGAATGCTTCCGGATGGTTAACGGCCAAGTCTGCCAAAACCTTACGGTTGATCTCGATACCGGCAGCGTGCAAAGCACCCATTAGGCGAGAGTAAGACAAACCTTCCATACGAGCGGCAGCGTTGATACGCTGAATCCACAAAGCACGGAAATTACGTTTCTTGTTACGACGGTCGCGGAAAGCATAAGTCAAACCTTTTTCCCATGTATTCTTCGCTACGGTCCAAACGTTCTTACGTGCACCATAATAACCACGGGTTAGTTTTAAAATCCGTTTTCTTTTTGCTCTTGAAGCAACATGATTTACTGATCTAGGCATAATTCTAATCTGTTTTGAATGTTAGCGTCATCTCGTAGGATGAACTTGATTGCTAATGCATTCGGTTAATAAAAATCGTTATAAAACTCGCTTAATGAATAAAGATTACTTCATGCAAAGCATCTGCTTTACGTTGCTTACGTCAACACTAGCTACCAAACCCGTGTGAGTAAGATTTCTCTTTTGCTTCTTAGTCTTCTTTGTTAAGATATGACTCTTAAAAGCGTGTTTTCTTTTGATCTTTCCTGATCCGGTAAGGGCGAACCTCTTTTTGGCACCGGAATTAGTCTTCATCTTAGGCATTTTCCAATTATATTTTAATTATTAAACTTAACCTCCCTTCTATCAGGGACGGATTTTATTCTTCTGTTTTCTTATCACCCTCACTTTTAGGCTTAGGTGTCGTAATCACTTTCTTTACAACTTTCGGAGCTGCGGCCGCAGCCGGGGCTGAACCAGTGCCCGCTTTCTTCGGAGTAAGCATGATAATCATACGTTTTCCCTCCAGAACCGGCAACTGCTCTACTTTTCCATAGTCCTCCAAATCGTTGGCAAAACGAAGCAGCAAGACTTCTCCCTGTTCCTTGAAAAGGATAGAACGGCCTTTAAAGAACACGTAGGCTTTGACCTTCGAACCTTCCTCCAAAAATCCCTTAGCGTGCTTCAATTTAAAATTGTAATCATGATCATCTGTCTGAGGCCCGAAACGAATCTCCTTCACGACCACTTTCACAGATTTCGCTTTTTGCTCTTTCTGACGCTTTTTTTGCTGATAGAGGAATTTTTGGTAGTCGATTACTCTACAAACGGGGGGCGCAGCATTTGGTGAAATCTCGACTAGATCCATCCCCTGCTCTTCCGCTATTTTCAGCGCTTGAGCGATCGGATAAACACCCGTCTCAATATTGTCACCTACTAAACGAACTTCACGAACACGAATACGTTCGTTGATTCTATACTGTTCTTTCAGATTGTCATTCTTCATTCAAAAAGATTTATTCTCCTCGTTATTAGTTATTTAATCATTACTTTTTTGCCAGCGATTCATCATTTCCTCTACCTCGCCATTCAAAAGCGCTGCAAAGGTAGCAATTTTCATCGAACCTTTATCACCTTCGCCCTGTTTTCTTACAGAAACTTCACTATTTTCTGCTTCTTTTTCTCCAACGATGAGCATATAAGGGATTCTTTTCAATTCATTGTCACGAATTTTACGACCGATCTTCTCATTTCGGTCATCTACGATAGCACGGATTTCCTGATTACCCAACTCACGCGCGATTTGCCAAGCGTAATCATTAAACTTCTCGCTGATCGGCATGATACATACCTGCTCCGGAGTCAACCACAACGGGAACTTTCCGGCGGTGTGCTCGATCAATACGGCAACGAATCGTTCCATGGAACCGAACGGCGCGCGGTGGATCATAACCGGACGGTGCTTCTGGTTGTCGGCACCCGTATATTCCAATTGGAAACGTTCCGGTAAGTTATAGTCTACCTGAATCGTACCTAACTGCCAACGGCGGCCGATAGCGTCTTTCACCATGAAGTCGAGTTTCGGACCGTAGAAAGCGGCCTCTCCATATTCGATCTTAGCTTTCAAGCCTTTTTCCTCACAAGCCTCTACAATCGCTTGCTCAGCCTTCTCCCAATTCTCGTCGCTACCGATATATTTCTCACGGTTCACCTTGTCACGCAAGGAGATCTGAGCCTCGAAGTTCTCGAAATTCATCGTCTTGAATACGATCGAGATGATGTCCATCACGTTCAAGAATTCCTGCTTTACTTGATCGGGGCGGCAGAAAATATGAGCATCATCCTGCGTAAAGCTACGTACACGGGTCAATCCGTGCAACTCTCCGCTCTGCTCATACCGGCAAACCGTACCGAACTCAGCGAGACGCAACGGCAGGTCCTTATACGAACGAGGAGAGTTTTTATAGATCATACAGTGATGAGGACAGTTCATCGGTTTCAAGAAGTATTCCTCACCCTCCTCAGGTGTATGGATCGGTTGGAAAGAATCCTTTCCGTATTTAGCGTAGTGGCCGGAGGTAATATACAATAATTTATTACCGATCGGCGGACACATTACCTCTTGATAATTATAACGAGCTTGGATACGACGCAAGAACTCTTGCAGACGCAAACGCAAGGCGGTACCTTTCGGCAACCACATCGGTAAGCCCTTACCTACCGTATCGGAGAACATGAACAAGTCCATTTCCTTACCGATCTTACGGTGGTCACGTTTCTTGGCCTCCTCCAACAATGTCAGATACTCATCCAACATCTTCTTTTTCGGGAAAGTGATACCATACAAACGAACCAATTGCTTGCGTTTCTCATCGCCACGCCAATAAGCGCCGGCTACGCTCAATATCTTGACAGCTTTCAGATAAGAGGTATTCGGTAAGTGCGGCCCTCTACACAAGTCCGTAAAAGAACCCTGTGTATAGGTAGTGATCGTACCGTCTTCCAACTCACTGATAAGCTCTGTTTTATACTCTTCACCTCTATCGCCGAACATCTTCATGGCATCCGCCTTGGTAATGTCCTGACGTTTGATCTCTTCTTTCTTGGCTACCAGCTCAAGCATCTTAGCCTCGATAGCAGCGAAATCACCCTCTTTGATCACGGCCTCGCCCGGATCCACGTCATAATAGAAACCGTTCTCGATCGCCGGACCGATACCGAATTTAATACCCGGATATAATTCCTGCAAAGCCTCTGCCATAAGGTGAGCGCTGGAATGCCAGAACGCATGTTTACCTTCCTCGTCTTCCCACTTCAAAAGTTTCACCGTAGCGTCGTCGTTGATAGGACGGCTTAAGTCCCAAACCTCCCCATTCACGCTTGCGGCTAGGACTTCCTGTGCCAAACGAGAACTAATGCTTTCCGCTATCTGCATAGCAGTCGTTCCCTTTGCATATTCTCTTACGGAATTGTCCGGAAATGTAATCTTTATCATATTCTATTCTCTAAAATTCTTTATATTCAGCCCACAAAGTTAATATTTCTTTTCTATCAGCGAAACATTTAACTCGAATAATTTGCGTTATCACCGGCTTGTCATTCGCTTGATGATACTATAGGCGTTGTAGATACCCAATTCCCCTGCCTTGCTCAAGTCGGCGATGCCCCGGTTCACGTCACCTTGCGACAGACGGGCTAACCCACGGTTGTAGTAAGCCTCGGCAAATTCAGGGTCCCGCTCGATCGCCTCGTTGTAATCAACGATAGCGGCACGGAAATCACGCTGGGCGCAACGCAGATTCGCACGGTTAAAGTAAGCGTACACAAAACCCGGGTTCAGCTTGATCACCATATCGTAATCCCTCATGATCTGCTCATGCTCATAGGCTCGCTTATTATCCTTCAGCATAGCGCTCCGGAGGTCCACCGAGGTGTTGGCGTTTACCTGCGACTGTGCGGACTTACCAATATTCAAGTTCATTCCCGAGCCACTCAAGTCGTACGTATCCTTGCTAGCCTGCTGGGATTGGGTGTACATCAATTGCTTATAACGTTCCACGGCACGATTGAAATAAGCCATCGTGAACGACGGGTCTCGCTCGATCGCTTCCGAGAAATTCTTGATCGCCTCCGAGAAATCCTGCACCAACATGAAGTCCATCGCACGACCGAAATAAGCGTTAGCGTTGTTCGGATCACGCTCGATCTCCGCCGAATACTCGTCGATGGAGGCGAAATGCACGGCGATCTGGTCCTCGGTCAAAGCGGCCTCCTCGTTCGTGATACGCAATTTACGCTTCAAGACCATCTGGCCATTGTAATCCTCCACCATCTTGTCGTAATAAACAAGTTTCTTTACGGGATCCGCCTTCTCGTAATAGGTCAAGACAAACTGGGGTTCCAGATCCACATGGACATTCCGGTCTTGTACACGCCCACGGACCTCACTTTGGTATTTACTTTTACGCTCCTGCTCCTTATCGTATACCACCAAGCGGTTGAACTTATTGATATTCTTATCGGATTGCTCACGAGTATTCTCCTCCGAATCGTCCGTCTTGGCATCTCCGTTCACCGCTGTATTGGAGCTAGAAGACGATGTCTTCGGGAGCTGTCCGTTCTTGGCCTGCTCCTCCATCTTTATGGCTGCCCAATAATCACGGTCTGCCCCCACGTTATCCCCTAGCTTACGCTTTGCTTCCGAACGGCTCACAAAGCCTGGCAGGAAAGTAGGATATTGCTTCAAGACCACGTCGTAATCCTGCACGGCCCCCCGGTAGTCGCCCGTCTCGAAACGGAGCAACGCACGGTTGTAATAAGCCATATAGTTATCTGGCTCTTGCTGGATAACGACATCGAAGTCTTCGATAGCACGGTTATTATCCCCGACTTGGAACCGAAGCAAACCTCGGTTGAATCGTGCGATCAAGTTCCGGCGATCCATGCTGATCACCTGATCGTAATCGGCCATCGCACCTCTCAAGTCATTCATCTGATAACGAACTAGCCCCCGGTTAATATAATATCCGCTCTCACGGGTATCCAGACGTAGAGCCTCGTTCAAATCGGCCAAAGCGTCCTTGTAATCATCCATTTGATAATGAAGGATCGCACGATTGCCATACGCCGGCGCATAATAAGGATCCATCTCGATCGCCTTATTATAATCGGCCAAGGCTTTCAACGTATCCCCTTTCTCCAGATACATAGCGCCCCGTGTCATATAATTCATGGAATATTTCGGATGGGCGGTCATTAAATCATCGAATGTCTTCTCCGCCCCGTTATAGTCTTTTTTCTGGATAAAAGCCACCGCCATATTCACCAGCATCTGGCGGTCCTCGGGTTTGAACTCAAGTCCTTTCTGGTAATCGTCGATCGCCTCGTCGTATTTCTCCTGGCTTTGACGGGCGATGCCGCGAGCGTAATACGCTTGCGTTAAAAAAGGGTTCCGCTGAAGACATAAAGTACAGTCTTCCTCGGCCCCCTTAAAAT
This sequence comes from Parabacteroides sp. B2-S-102, assembly GCF_023656665.1. Lineage (NCBI taxonomy): Bacteria > Pseudomonadati > Bacteroidota > Bacteroidia > Bacteroidales > Tannerellaceae > Parabacteroides > Parabacteroides sp. B2-S-102. The sequence goes on from NZ_JAMOKM010000002.1 coordinate 167,989, forward strand.
CGTCCAGATTTATCTTCGCCACCGCACGGTAAAAATAGGGTTCCGCCAACCAAGGTTTGGATTTGATAACCTGATTGAAGTACTGAATGGAAAGAACATAATCCTCAAAATAAAGGGCGTTCCTGCCAATGGCCAATACACGGTCCGTATTAATCTGCGCAAAAAGCGAAATCGTAAATATCTGTAATATCAAAAAGAGTGTTGCCTTCTTCATCCTATTAAAAATGATTGAGAGGCAAAAATAAGTAAATTATCTTACTTAGACTCTATTTTTACCATTAAATGATTCTTCGTTATCTTATCGCCCTCTTTTACATTGAGCTCGACAACGACTCCCGATATGGGAGCGACCACCCGGTTCTGCATTTTCATCGCCTCATGGATTAGCAGAAGTTGCCCGGCCTCCACAGCCTGTCCTTCCTCTACCATAATCTTGATAATCGTTCCGGGAAGATGAGAAACCACGTCACCAGCCGACGGCTTATGCCACATCGGTCGGCTCTTATACTTCGCTGTCAGCAACGTCTTATATTTACGTGCCGTCACCACAAAGTCTACATATTCTTCTTGCTGGTGTTTCTTTTCCATACTCTCATCAATTTAGAACGGAGGCAAACCGTGCTTCTTGGCCGGTCTGTATTCCTCTTTTAGAATGGAAAGCTTCAGTGCGTGTAGCAATAATGAACGGGTTTCTTTCGGTTCGATCACAGAGTCGATAAATCCCTTGGAAGCCGCCACGTATGGGTTCGCGAATTTCTCGATATATTCTTTCACCTTCTCCTGACGCATAGCGTTCTGATCTTCCGCCTCCATGATCTCCTTGCGGAATATGATGTTAGCTGCGCCTTCCGGACCCATAACAGCGATCTCCGCGCTCGGCCAAGCGAACATGAAGTCAGCGCCCAAGTGACGGGAGTTCATAGCTATATAACCTCCACCGTACGCCTTGCGCAAGATAACCGTGATCTTAGGAACAGTAGCTTCCGAATACGCATACAGAACCTTAGCCCCATGACGAATCACACCCGCATGCTCTTGATCTACGCCCGGCAGATAACCCGGCATATCCTCCAACGTGATGATAGGAATATTGAATGAGTCGCAGAAACGGATGAAACGAGCGGCCTTGTCAGCGCTATCACAATCAAGCACGCCGGCCAAAACCATCGGTTGATTGGCAACGAAACCTACCGTTTCTCCTGCCATACGACCAAAACCGATCACAATATTAGCGGCCCACAACTCTTGAATCTCCAAGAAGTCCGAGTCATCGACGATACATCTGATAACGTCTCGCACATCATACGGTTGTTTCGGGTCCGCCGGAACTACTTGCTCGATATTCAGCATAGCGGACGGCTCTTTCGGCTCAACCACTTTCGCACGCTCCTGATTATTCCAAGGGATGAAGCTAACCAAACGTTTCACCTGATCGAAACATTCTTGCTCGCTCAAGGCATAAAAATGAGCGTTACCTGTAGTCTCCGCATGAACACGTGCGCCACCAAGGTCTTCCATAGAGATATCCTCACCCAGCACGGTCTTGATAACGTTCGGTCCCGTGATAAACATCTTAGAGATGTTCTCAACCACAAACACGAAGTCCGTCAACGCCGGAGAATAAACGGCACCACCGGCACAAGGACCGAGGATCAAGGAAATCTGAGGGATCACGCCCGAGGCGATCGTATTGCGATAGAATATTTCACCATAACCAGCCAAAGCACCAACACCTTCTTGGATACGTGCGCCACCCGAGTCATTGATTCCGATGATCGGACATTTCATCTTCAACGCATGATCCATGATCTTGGTGATCTTACGAGCATGCTGCAAACCTAACGAACCACCGGCAACCGTAAAGTCCTGCGCATAGATGCAAACCGGGGCACCAAAGATCGTACCCGTACCAGTAACCACACCATCACCCGGCAGAACCTTCTTCTCCATACCGAAATCACGGCCATCGTGTTTCACGAACATGTCATACTCATGGAAAGAGTTCTTATCCAACAAAGCCAAGATACGCTCCCGGGCAGTAAGCTTACCCATCGCCACTTGCTTTTCGATAGCAGCCTCACCACCGCCCATCTCGATAACGGCTTTCTTTTCCCTGAGGGCCTCAATGTTTTTACTTAAATCTGTCATATTGATTATTTATAGATTTATTATTTACCAACGGCTTTTGCCCGGTAAGAGCAACGAACCGTCCCTTTAATAATACTATTTAATTTGCCTTTGTTCAATTGACGGCGAATAGCGGAGACATTGTCGATAAAGACATGCCCCGTCAGATGCTCGCACTCATGCTGCACGATACGGGCGGCGAAACCTTCCACCACTTCCTCGTGTTCCTCCCAATTCTCATCCCAATATCTCACACGAACCGTTTTCGAGCGAGACACTTTCTCGTGTATACCCGGCAGGCTCAAGCAGCCTTCCTCCATAGCTATTTCCTCCTCGCTACGTTCCAAAAACTCGGGATTAATCAACGCACGCTTGAAACCCTTGCATTCAGGGAAGTCATCTCCCATCACATCACCGTCTATAACCACCAAACGGATAGACAAGCCCACCTGAGGAGCGGCAAGCCCTACCCCATCAGCATTATACATCGTTTCAAACATATTGGCAACCAACTGTTTCAAGTCGGGATAATCTTTAGGTACATCCTCAGCCTCTTTTCTTAGTACGGGCTGACCATATAAAAATACGGGTAAAATCATAAGTTATAACTGATATTTTTTACTTTCTAAATAAGCTTGCAAAATAATAACGGCGCTAATCTCATCAACCAATCCTTTATCTTGCCGTTTCTTTTTCTTTAAACCGCCTTCCAACATGGCCTTATGAGCTAAGACCGACGTGAACCGCTCGTCGTAATAAGTTACCGGGATACTTGGTATCGTCCTTTTCAGATGGGTCACGAACGCCTCCACATACTTCATGTTCTCAGAAGGCTCATTGTTCATTTGCTTCGGAAGCCCGACCACAAATAAATCCACCGGTTCCCGTGATATGTAATCCGACAGGTATTTCACAACCTCTCCACTTGGGACTGTCGCCACGCCGTTAGCGATCATTTGTAAAATATCCGTAGCGGCTATCCCCGTACGTTTCCGGCCGTAATCTATTGCAATTATTCTTCCCATCGAGCGCGAATATAGCATAAATATAAATACAGATTACACAAATCCGCAAAAAGTGTGCAACAAATCGGATCAATATGCATTCTTCTCTCCCTTGAACATATTCAGTACCGTAACCACAATAATCTTTAAATCAAGGAAGAACGTCCAATTCTCTATATACCACACATCTCTCTTCACACGTCCTTCCATCTGCTCCAGCGTCTTGGTCTCACCTCGGTAACCGGTGACTTGCGCCCACCCCGTTACTCCCGGTTTCACCAAATGCCGCACCATATACTTATCGATCAACGCCGAGTACTGCTCGGTATGCTTCAGCATATGCGGACGAGGGCCTACCACGGACATATCGCCCAGCAAGACGTTCACGAACTGAGGGAACTCATCCAAATTCGTCCGGCGCAAGAAATCGCCGATCCGGGTCTTCCGGGGATCATCCTTGACGGCCTGCAAGGTATCGGCCTGCGCGTTCACCTTCATCGTACGAAATTTAAAACATTCGAAGTCATGCCCATACAATCCCGTACGTTTCTGCTTAAACAAAATCGGGCCGGGTGAGCTTAACTTGATCATTATACCGACCACGATGTACAGGATCGGATAAATCGTGAGCAAAATCACCAAAGAGAAAAATATATCGAACGTTCGTTTCAAGAACCGGTTATAGGCGGATTGCAAAGGCTCCCGGCGGACCGTCAGCAATGGGATCGATTCCATCACCTCCATCACCATACTCTTCTTTACATCCCGGTAAAACTCGGGCACGATATAGAAGCGCACCATCTTCTTCTCAGCGAAATTCAGAAGCCGTACGATCTTTCCGTTGTTCGTACCCGGCAAGGTACAATAAATCTCATCGATATCATGCTCCAGCACATACGCTTCCACCTCACTCGTCTTACCCAAATAATTAGGTAAAACGTCTTTCAACGAGTCATTGTCATCAAAGAACCCCTTTACACTAAACCCATAGCTCAAATCATCTTTCATAACTTGGTAAAGCTCCATACCATTCTTTCCCGCACCCACAATCACCACCTTCTTAAAGTTATAGCCTTTTCGCCTATAAAACTTTAAGGATAAGCGCACAAAAACCCGCCAAAGCGAAAACAAGATGATAGAAACCCCGTAATAGACCAAGAGGAAGGTAGCCAGAATATCCCCTACATTCAAGAAGATCAAGCAAGTAGCGAATAAAAAGATAAGTACGGTAACCAATCCGAACGCCCGTTGCACAATCTTGTCGATAAACACGACCGCCTGATGCAATTGAATCGGGATAAAATATAAAGAGAAGAAATAACAGAAATTCAATAACAAAATAACCTCTCTCAAATTATAGGATATCGCTTCCGTGTATTTCGGGCCAAGCAGATGAAAAACGGCCATAAACAAGAGATTCAATACGATCAAATCTCCTACACCAATCAGCCATTGGATTAAATAACCATGTTTTTTGTTCAATATCATAGCAATTCGATAAATTCTCACAAAAGTAAGTATTTTTCGGCGCAAAAAAAAGGCCGCACTTAGAAGTACGGCCTTTTTAAAGTATTAATTCGTAAATTAATTATTAGCGCTCATAATTACTACACGGTTCCAGCTATTTTCGCCATAAGGTTGTTCGTCCGAACCTCTCCACTCGATAGTGATCTGGCTAGAAGAGATACCGTATTTATCGATAAGTTCCTTAGCGACCGCTCTAGCACGTTTCTCAGAAAGACCCATGTTATAATCAGAAGTACCCGTCTTCTTGTCAGCGTAACCAACTACCTTGATCGGAGCGTTGTTGTTCTTCATGAACTCAGCTGTGTTATAGATATTGATCTGCTGGTTCTTGTCGATCTTAGCGCTGTTGATGCGAAAGTAAACCACATTGTCAACGTAGTTATTTACAACTTCAGTAACTGTCTCTTGGCACTCAGGGCAAGAAACCGGACGTTTGCTCAACTCATCGTTAGCAGCACGCAAAGAGTTGATCTGGCCGTTCAAGTCGTTCAACAAAGCGTAATCCATCGGCTCCAATACCTCGAAGTCTGTCTTACCCAATTTGAATGTCAAACCAGCGCTCAACTGAACGATACCATCTGTCAGGTGATTCATCTCGACACGGTTAAACTGCTCGTTCAACAAAGAACCTTGGATCTCAACGTTCAAATCAACACGTTTGCTCAAACGGAAAGCGGTTAAGATACCAGCGTTCAACGTAGGAGACTCCGTTCTTGGACGATCATAAGACTCTGTAGTCTTGAAACGCTGCGCATAACCAAAACCGACCCAAGGAATCAAGCGGAACACTTTAGATTCTCTGTAAGGAGCCCAGAAGTTAGTAACATCCCACAACAAATCTACGTGAGCGGCTACATATTTATTATGTTGCATAAACTGTGCGCCATCACCTTCAAAACCGTGGATAATACCACCATTTAACTGGGTACGGAATCCTAAATACGGATTAAACCACTTACCAAAAGATACTTGTGGAGCGAAGTTTAAACGATTCTTGAAATCAGCCTCTCCATTTTGGTCTCCTAACAATACGCTGGCTCCACCCGCAATTGAAATAAACCAATTGTCGCGAGCTTTATTCTTCTTGAAATTAGTCTTATAACCAGCCTCATTGCTGAACCCCACCTGCGGTTGATATTCCTGTGCTGCCACAGAGAATACAAAACCTGATAACAAAGCTAAAAGTAAAACCTTAGTCTTCATATTTTCAACATTTTAATTAAACAATCAATTACCTAATATCTTAAAATTGGCACAAATTTAACTCTTTTTGTAATTACAACAAATAAAATCTTCAAATTGTTTCGAACTCACTCGAAATAGTTCAAAATTTTATAGCCCCCCTCTTTCAGATAAGACTCCTTCTTCATTAGTTTTATATCGTTCTTCATCATATCCTCAATTAAAGCCGCTAATGAATACTCCGGTTCCCACCCTAAACGAGTACGTGCCTTCGTAGCGTCACCGATCAGCAACTCTACTTCCGTAGGGCGGAAATACTGCGGATCTACTCCCACAACTTCCTCACCCACACGTTTCTTAAAGTTTTCCAGATAGGCATCACCAACCTTCTTGACGAACAATCCCTCGTCTATCGACTCTATGATAGCGACCTCGTCTATCCCTTCTCCTTTAAAGCGGATTCCCACGCCAATTTCCTCAAAAGCCATACGGATAAAGTCCCGAATCGTGGTAGTAATCCCGGTAGCTATGACATAATCCGAGGGTTCATCTTGTTGCAAAATAGCGTACATGGCACGCACGTAATCTTTTGCGTGTCCCCAATCCCGTTTGGAGGAAAGATTACCCATATAAACCTTTTTTTGCATACCCAAAACGATACGTGAAACCGCCCGGGTTACCTTACGGGTCACGAATGTCTCTCCCCTTAATGGAGACTCATGATTAAACAAGATGCCATTGGAAGCGTGCATATGATAGGCTTCCCTGTAATTCACCGTAATCCAGTAACCGTATAGTTTCGCTACCGCATAAGGGCTTCTCGGATAGAAAGGAGTAGTCTCCCTCTGCGGCACCTCTTGCACCAAGCCATACAACTCGGATGTAGATGCCTGGTAAATACGCGTCTTCGGGATCAAGTTCAGCAAACGGACCGCCTCTAGGATACGCAATACGCCCAAACCATCCGCATTCGCAGTATATTCGGGAGTGTCGAAACTTACTTTTACATGGCTCATGGCGGCCAGATTATAGATCTCGTCCGGTTGAACCTCGCCAATGATACGTGTAAGATTCAAACTATCCGTTAAATCGCCATAATGCAAAATCAAATTACGGTTTTCCACATGCGGGTCTTGATACAAATGATCGATACGGTCCGTATTGAACATGGAAGAACGACGCTTGATACCGTGTACCGTATATCCTTTCTTGATCAAGAACTCGGTAAGATAAGCCCCATCCTGTCCCGTAATACCCGTTATTAACGCTACTTTGCCCATTTCTCTAATTTTCAATTTTCAATTCTCATTTTTCAATTCCCAAGTACCATTCATAGAGTCGCTTCACGCCCTCCTCGATCTCGATCGTATGGCGCCAACCCAAGGCATGCAACTTGCTTACATCCGTCAGCTTACGAAGCGTACCGTCCGGCTTGGACGAGTTAAACCTCAACTCGCCCTCGAACCCGATCTCTCGCCGGATCAGTTCGGCGACCTCACGGATCGAAAGCTCGATACCCGTACCTATATTAATATGTGTATTCCGGACCTCGCCCTCCTTCTGGCGGACATCCTCGAAATCCACGTGTTCCATGATATAAACAGAAGCGTCGGCCATCTCCTCGCTCCATAAAAACTCACGAAGCGGCTTGCCGGTTCCCCACAGCTCCACCTCGCCCGGACGGATACCCTGTTTATCCAATACGGAGAGTATCTCCGGCTCGGAGGCCTTCCCAGACACGCCCTCTACCGGACGAATGTCCATATCCTTACGCAAGGCCTCCCAATCTCCCGCATGCAGGCATTTCGCCAAATGGATCTTACGGATCATGGCAGGCAACACATGCGAGGTCTCCAGATTGAAATTATCATTCGGCCCGTAGAGGTTGGTAGGCATCACGGCGATATAGTTCGTACCGTATTGCAGGTTGTAACTCTCGCACATCTTGATACCCGCTATCTTGGCGATCGCGTAAGGCTCGTTGGAATATTCCAAGGGAGATGTCAGCAAGCAATCCTCCGGCATCGGCTGCGGAGCCTCACGGGGATAGATGCAGGTGCTTCCCAAGAATAATAATTTCTTTACATTGTTTTTCCAAGAGGCATGAATGACATTATTCTGGATCATCAAATTATTGTAGATAAAATCGGCACGGTACAGACTGTTCGCCATGATACCGCCGACGTGCGCCGCCGACAAGAACACATAGTCCGGCCGCTCGGCTGCAAAGAACTCGTTCACAGCGGCTTGATCCGTCAGATCCAGTTCCGCATGCGTACGAAGCAGGAAGTTCGTATACCCTTTGCTACGCAAATTATTCAGGATGGCGGAGCCTACCAAGCCCCGGTGACCGGCAACAAATATTTTACTGTCTTTTTCCATCGATATCTCGTATTCTGAACTACTTCTACTTATTAATCAACCTCATCAAATACTGGCCGTACTGATTCTTAATCATCGGCAAAGCCACTTGCTCAAGTCGCTTCTCATCAATCCATCCTTGCTTGAAAGCGATCTCCTCCAGACAAGCCACCTTCAGTCCCTGTCTCTTCTCGATCACCTCCACGAAAGTAGATGCCTCAGACAACGAGTCGTGAGTCCCGGTATCCAACCAAGCGAATCCACGTCCCAATAGCTGCACTTTCAACTCCCCATCCTTCAAGAACCACTGGTTCACGGTAGTGATCTCCAGCTCTCCACGGGCGGATGGCTTGATATTCTTGGCCACGCCCACCACCTTGTTCGGATAGAAATACAATCCTACCACGGCGTAATTCGACTTCGGTTCCTTCGGTTTCTCCTCGATACTGAGGACGTTCCCATCCGCATCGAACTCGGCCACGCCATAGCGTTCCGGATCGTTTACGTAGTAACCGAACACGGTCGCTTTTTGTTCGTTCTCCGCCTTGTCAACGGCCTCTTTTAACATACGGGTAAAGCTCTGTCCGTAAAAGATATTATCGCCAAGTACCAAGCAAACGGAGTCATCGCCGATAAAACGCTCTCCAATGATGAAAGCTTGCGCCAATCCGTCCGGTGAAGGCTGCTCGGCATATTCAAAACGAACGCCATAATCGGAGCCATCGCCCAGTAAACGACGAAAGCCCGGCAAATCCTGAGGGGTCGATATAATAAGAATCTCCCGTATCCCTGCCAGCATGAGCACGGATACCGGATAAAAAATCATCGGCTTATCATAAATAGGTAGAAGTTGCTTGGAAACTCCTTTAGTGATCGGATACAAGCGGGTACCCGATCCACCGGCTAAAACTATACCTTTCATATTCTTTCCATTTTGTTCGACAATACTCGCTTAGGATCGATTCCACACCGTCCCTAAAACTATACAAAGTTAAACAAATAATAATAGATTAGCGCATGGTTTTCAAAAAATCGTCCATATTCTGATACAATGGGACGCCATAGCGCGCACAAGTTAAGCGCACATTATCATAGCGGTAAAAGCCGGGCTCGCAAATCACCCGCAACTTTCCGGAGCGCATAAACAGCCCCATCTCCAATAAAGTTATCGGGGATTTGCTGCTCGCCAGAATGTTCATGATAATCAGATCGGCTTTCTCCAGATGCTCCAGTTCCCAATTCACTTGATGCTCAAAATCGGACATCTCCCCGCTCAACCCTTTATCTCTACGAGGATTGAACAAGAGATACCGTCCCTCCGGAAGCGCCCGGAACCAGTCGCAGGTAGCCTTTTGCCAATCCACGCTTTTCCCCATATCAATCGTGCCGGCCAAAAAGATTTTTTGGTATACAGCTTCATCCAAATCCTTATTTTCAGTATCGGGATACAAGACAATGACCTCAGATTGGGCAAACCCTCCCATCGGCACCAAAAACAAATATAATATACACAGTACAATATTTCTCATATTCATGTCTCAAAGCTTACTTTTCAAGCAACAAACTTCGCAAAAAAACATGAATCCAACAAATACATTCACTTTAAATGTGGGCAACAGTCTTGTATATACTAATAGGATATCACGAGAAGTAGTACTTACTTGGACGGTGAAGTATATCTCCTAGGGTACTTGCAGTATATCTTCTCCAAGGAGAGGAGTATATGTACGTGTTTTTTCGAAAACACGTACATGTTTTTGGGAAGGGCTCGGCATGTCGCAAAATCATGGGTTCAGCCCATAAATCGTAGCTTGTACGGCATGCGATAAGATATAAGCGGCAGGCGTGTCGTTTGAAGGAGAATAACCCTTGGAGAGCCTCTGGATTACGGGTTCCTTGTTCGTGCCCAGTATCGGGACCAATAAGGGGGCGCCGTTCAAGATAAGCGGTCCCGTCATGGTGATCCGGTATTGACCGGTAGAAGGTTGCTGGGATACCGCATAGTTACGGCTATCCGACAATAGCTCCATGGTGGTAGGGAAAATGGATGCCGTATGGGAATCCTCACCTACGCCGAGGATGATGCAATCGAACGTAGGCATTTGATTGAACAACGGCAAGAATTCCTTTACGACCCATGAATAACGCATCGCCTCAGTACCCGGTTCGTTCTCGCCCTTGATCTGGTGGATCTGATCCGCCGGGATACACAAAGGCTTAAAAAGCAAATGATTCGCATGACCGTAATTACTATCCGGACTCGTTGGAGGAACGCAACGCTCGTCCACCCAGAAGAAACGGATGTTATTCCAGTCAATCTTATCCTTATACTCATCTACCCAGAGGGAAAACATATGCTTCGCCGTCTCTCCTCCCGAGAGCGCTAGGTTAAACGGAGCGAAGTCTTTTCGGCGAATCATCGCCATCATGTCCTCCGTCATCGACCGAAGCGCCTCTTTCATCTCATTATATCTCTTTATTTCCATAAAATTATCTTCTTTGGCAGGCGCAGACTTTCTTTTCCGCACCTAAAATAACAGTTTCCTCCGGTCCGTCCTCGCCCGGCTCATAGAAGAATAAGTTCTTCGAACCCTCCTCTTTCCAATGGAGCAAGATCGGATCGATAAATTTCCAGCTAGCCTCCAAAGCGTCGCTACGAGCATACAGGGTGGAATCGCCCAGCATGGCATCCAGCAACAGACGCTCGTAAGCGTCAGGAAGATAGCTCTTCGAGAGGGAATCGTAGCGGAAGTCCATGCTGACTTGCTTCACCTCGAAACCGGCTCCCGGCATTTTCAGCCCGAACTTCAAGGATATACTCTCGTTCGGTTGGATACGGATGGTCAATTTATTGCAGGAACCTCCCGAACATTGACCGACAAACAGTTGATGGGGCGTAGACTTGAAGTGGATCACTACCTCCGATGACTTCTCCGGCAACTTCTTTCCCGTATAGAAATAGAAGGGCACACCGCTCCAGCGCCAGTTATCGATGAAGAATTTCATTGCCACATACGTCTCGGTATTCGAGTCGGGAGCTACGTTCTTCTCTTCCCGATAACCGATATATTGTCCGCGGACAACCATCTTATCCATATCCAACACCGTATACGGACGTATGGAGCGGAATACTTTCACGATCTCGTCACGAATCGGTTCCGGCTCGAATATAGAGGGAGATTCCATGGCGATAAACGACATCAATTGCATCAAGTGATTCTGGATCATATCCCGCATCGCCCCGGCTCCATCATAATATTTCCCTCGATTCTCCACCCCCAAAGTCTCGGTAGCGCTGATCTCGATGGAATCGATATAATTATGATTCCACAATGGCTCGAAAATACCGTTCGAGAAGCGCAATACCAAGATATTCTGCACGGTCTCTTTCCCCAGATAATGGTCGATACGATAAATCTCCTCCTCATGGAAGATATGTCGTAAATGATCGTTCAACTGGCGGGCAGACTCCAAGCTGGTACCGAACGGCTTCTCTACGATGATCCGCCTGAAACCATCTGGAGACTCGGTCTTGTTCAAACCGCTCTCCAGCAAACATTGCGGGACGATCTCGTACATCACCGGCGGGGTAGCCAAGTAATAGATGATCTTATCCGGCAAGTCATGTTTCTCTTGCAAGAACTCGATGCGCTCACGCAATTTGTAGTATTCATCGGCGTTCGTGGAATCGAAGGCGAGGTAATAGACATTCTCCAAGAAGTCATCGATCAAGCCCTCGTCGTAAGTCTTTCCCTTCTGTGCCTCCAAGATATGCGTATGTTGCTCCGCACAGAACTCCTCATCACCATAAGCGGTACGGGCGGCCCCCAAGATGCAGAAGCGGTCGGGCAGCAAGCCCCGGACATATAACTCGAACAAAGAGGGAAGCAACTTGCGACTGGTAAGATCGCCCGACGCCCCGAATATAACTAATAATTGATTATCTGCTTTCTTCATACCTTTATACGTTATAAGTTCCAGAAACCGTCTTTCCTCCCTCGCCCGTCCAGTTGGTATGGAAAAACTTACCACGCTCCCAATCGACCCGCTCATAGGTATGAGCCCCGAAATAATCCCGCTGAGCTTGAATCAGGTTAGCGGCAGAATGTGGGGTAGACAATCCATCGAAATAGCTCAACCCCGAGCTCATTGCCGGCAAAGCCACTCCATGCAAGGCACCCTCGGCTACCACTTGCCGCCAAGCCAACAAGGAAGACTCGATCTTTTGAATAAAGAACTCATCGAATAAGAGGTTCTCCAGATTCCGGTTCTTCTCATAAGCCTGCGTAATTTTCTCCAAAAAGACAGAGCGTATGATACATCCCTTCCGCCAGATCTTGGCGATCGTACCGTAATCCAACTGCCAATCATATCGCTTGGAGGCTTGGCACAACAAAGAGAATCCCTGTGCGTAGGAAACCAACTTAGCAGCATACAAAGCCTGCTTGATCTCTTTCTCCGAGATCAAGGTCTGCCCCAACGCGCCACTCTTCGGATAAAGCGAGGACGCTTTTTTCCGTTCTTCCTGCATGGAAGAAAGCATACGGGCATAAACAGCCTCGGTAATCAATGTCAGCGGATCATTCTCGTCCATAGCGGCGATAGCGCTCCATTTACCGGTGCCCTTCTGGCCGGCGGCATCCAATATCTTATCTAGCAGATAGCCCTCTCCCGCCTCGTCCTTGAAGCGGAGAATATCGGCCGTAATACCGATCAGGTAGCTATCCAGCTCTCCCGTGTTCCAATCCTCAAAAATACGAGCCAAGGCCTCATTGTCCAGATCCAGACGATTCTTCAATAAAGAATACGCCTCGGAAATCAACTGCATATCTCCATACTCGATACCATTGTGTACCATTTTCACGAAATGGCCGGCTCCACCCGGACCAATCCATTGGCAACAAGGCGTCCCGTCGTCCAGCTTGGCGGCGATGCTTTGCAAGACATCCTTCACCAAAGGCCAAGCGGCAGGCGAGCCACCCGGCATCACGGAAGGTCCGTACAAGGCACCGATCTCCCCTCCGGAGATTCCGGTACCTACGAAGTACATCCCATGCGCCTCCATCTCCTTCACCCGTCGTTCCGTATCATGGAAATCCGAGTTGCCACCATCGATAATCACGTCACCGGGTGATAAGTAAGGAATCAATTGAGCCATCAGCTCATCCACCGGGGCACCCGCTTTTACCATCAGCATGATCTTGCGAGGACGCTCGATAGACTCGACAAATTCCTGTATCGTATGGGTTCCTATAAAATTCTTTCCTTTTCCACGACCGCTCATGAAGCGGTCTACCACGCCTTCCTCTCCCGGCGCTGTACGATTATAAACGGATACGGTGAACCCCTTGCTTTCCATGTTCAACGCAAGGTTCTCGCCCATCACGGCCAAGCCGATTAATCCAATATTTGATGTTTTCATATTTATGTTTTTATTTTATTAATCCAAATAGATCATTTAAAGCCTCACTCATCGACGGATGGGTGAATATCGAATCCCGGAGGAACGTGTAATCTTGCCCGAGACGCATCGCCAAGCTAACCGTATTTATGACTTCGCTGGACTCGGCGCAGAATAAGGTACATCCTAGGATCTTCCCGGTATCCGCATCTACCACGGCTTTCAGTAAGCCATCCGTCTGCTCGATGGTACGGGTACGAGGCATGGCGGCGGCGGGCAGGCTGGCCACCTTTATATTTTTCTCCATCTTACGGGCTTGCGTCTCGTTCAACCCGACATGGGCCAACGGAGGATCGATGAATACGGAATAAGCCACTGCTTCCCGATCGTCCAAGCTCCGGAAACCATTACCAAACAGCTCTTCCCGGATAATACGGTAATCATCCAAAGACAGATAGGTGAATTGTAATCCGCCATGTACATCCCCGATCGCCCAGATATTAGGGATATTGGTACGCAACTTACTATCCACCTCGATAGCGCCACGATTAGTCGTCCGTATTCCGGCGGCCTGCAGATTTAGGCTTTCCGTATTCGGTTTACGGCCGGTAGCCAAAAGCACCGCCTCGGCATCCAGCCGCAAGGTATCTCCCGAGATAGCGTTACGGCAGATCACCGTAGCCCGCTCGGCATCCTGCTCGATCGTCTGCACGACCGTATTCAAATGAATGGTGATCCCTTTTTTCTCTAGCGTAGACTTCACCGAATCGGCGATGTCCCGGTCCTCACGAGGGACGAACACCTCCCCTGCCTCCAAGATCGTTACCTTCGACCCAAAACCGGCGAACATGGAAGCGAATTCCAGCCCGATATATCCGCCTCCGACAATCACCAGATGCCGTGGCAATTTCTCCAGTTCCATAATGGAAGTACTTGTATATACGTAAGGATTATCCTCGATACCGCTTATCGTAGGAATAATCGTCGTGGCTCCGGTATTGATGAATATCTTCTCGCCTTCCAGCAAGAAAGAGTCCGTATCCGTTTTCACGACAATCTCATAAGGGGAACGAAAAGAAGCCTCTCCGGTATAGACCGTTACGGTCTCCCGATCATCCAGATTCTTGAAATTCTTCTCACGAAGCAAAGAGGTCAGTTTCTCCTTGGCGAGGATCGCCCGCTTAAACTCCTCCGCATATTGCCCGAAGGTAGAAGGTCTGCGATACCCCGTCACCTGAGCGTAATGTACAAGCGCTTTCGTCGGTATACAGCCGATATTGATACAAGTACCTCCGTACATACCCGCCGAACGCTCCACCACAGCTACATTCCATCCATGGTTGGCCAAATCCGCCGCCAAGGTTTTTCCACCTTTCCCAAAACCAATAATAATCGCATCGTACTTTTTCATCTCTGATTTATCTTCTTTTCGTTAGACATTAAAATAACATTCGTTTTAACCTAATTGTTGCGAATTTCATATCGCAAAAATAGCTCCAGCCCCTATTTTACAAAATGGCTGTTCAACCTATAAGTTTAGCCATTTTTCCCGAAACAAGAAAATAACGAACAAATACCCCCTATTTTTTGTTCTTTACCTATAATATTTATACCCTATGATCACAACACTTATAATACTGGCCCTATCAGCCGTTTTCTTTGTTAATGGAAAATTACGTTCCGATCTTGTCGCTCTATGCGCCCTCGTCTTATTAATCGTATTCAACATACTTACACCCGAAGAAGCGCTTTCCGGCTTCTCCAATCCTATCGTCATCATGATGGTCGGGTTATTTGTCGTAGGAGGAGCTATCTTTAAAACGGGATTGGCCAAGATGATCAGCAGTAAGATACTCCGTCTAGCGGGAAAAAGCGAATTGAAATTATTCATATTGATCATGATGGTCACCGCTTTTATCGGGGCGTTCGTCAGTAATACGGGTACCGTGGCCCTCATGCTTCCGATCGTAGTGAGCATGGCGGCAAGCGCCAATATCAGTCCCGGGAGGTTCTTGATGCCCTTGGCTTTCGCTAGTAGCATGGGCGGAATGGCCACGCTGATCGGTACGCCTCCGAACCTCGTGGTAGATGAGGTGCTATCCAACGCCGGATTCACGGATCTATCGTTTTTCTCGTTTACGCCTATCGGGGTTATTTGTGTGCTTATCGGCTTGGTCGTCTTGATTCCCCTAAGCAAATTCTTCTTGGTAAAAAAGGAGGATGGCAAAGACACGAAGACTACAACCGGGCACTCCCCAAAAGAGTTAGCCAAGAAATACCAATTATCGGATAATCTATATCGGATACAGATCAGGCCCGGTTCCCGGATCGGAGGGAAAAAATTGCAAGAATTAAATATTACGCAGGCTTATAATCTCTCCATTCTGGAGATACGCCGGCAGTCGTCCTCTCAAGGACGTTTCCTTAAAACCGTAGACCAGTCCTTAGCCGGCCCACATACGGAATTACAGGAGAACGATATCCTCTATGTGTTCGGCCCGTTCGAGAAAGTAAACCAATTCGCCAAAGAACAGAATCTGGAGCTTACGGATACCCACGTATCCGAATATGTTGAAGGGGCGGAGGTTGAAAAGCTGAGCGTTCGGGAGATCGGTATCGCCGAGGTCTTATTAATGCCCGACTCGAAATTGATAAATAAGGCGGTAAAGGACTCTGGTTTCAGGGATAAATATTCCGTGAATATCTTAGGCATCCAACGGAAAGGGGAATATATACTGAATGATATAAAAGATATAAAGATGCATGCCGGCGATATCCTTCTAATACAAGGCACATGGGACAGTATCGCTCGCATGAGCCAGAAGCAATCGCAATGGGTGGTATTGGGCCAGCCCTTAGAAGAGGCCTCTAAAGTCACTCTGGATTATAAAGCCCCTGTCGCCGCCTTGATCATGGTCTTAATGATTGCCGCCATGGTATTCGACTTCATCCCGATTCCTCCGGTAGCGGCGGTAATCATAGCGGGAATATTGATGGTATTAACCGGATGTTTCCGTAACGTGGAAGAGGCTTATAAAACGATTAATTGGGAAAGCGTAGTCTTGATCGCCGCCATGTTACCCATGTCGCTAGCCTTAGAGAAGACAGGCGCCTCCAATCTTATCTCGGAGAAATTGGTGAGCGGACTAGGCGATTACGGACCGCTCGTCTTGATGGCCGGAATTTATTTCACCACCTCGCTACTGACCATGTTTATCAGCAACACGGCCACGGCGGTACTGGTAGCCCCTATTGCCCTTCAATCCGCCATAGCCATCAACGTTAGCCCTTATCCGTTCCTGCTGGCGGTGACGGTAGGTGCCAGCATGTGCTTCGCCTCCCCCTTCTCTACGCCACCCAACGCACTCGTTATGTCCGCCGGAAAATATACATTTATGGACTATGTAAAGGTGGGGTTGCCTTTACAAATCGTGATGGGAATCGTTATGGTATTTATATTACCTTTATTATTCCCATTCTAAACATTCGCACACGCATTTTAGTTTTATATTTGCAGTTTGTAAAACAGTACAAGAAAATTTATGGATATACCGTTTAAACCGATTAGGTTAGAAGACAAAGAGATCATAACCTCATTTACATTTCCCAGCGATTATCGCAATTGTGATTTCTCATTCGCGAACATGTGCAGTTGGCGTTTCTTATATGACAGTGAATTCGCTATCGTGGATGGCTATTTATTAATCCGTTTCATGATCGAGGACAAGAGCCGTTTCGCCTATATGATGCCTGTCGGGGATGGGGATTTGGCGGGTGCCGTCCGTTTGCTGGAAGAGGATTCCTTGAAATATGGACATCCGCTCTGCATGCTGGGTATCACCCCCGACGCCAAGGAGCAACTGGAAGGCGCACTTCCCGGAAGCTTTTTTTATATCCCAGAACGGGATTATTTCGATTACATTTATTTACGGGAGGATTTAGCGACCTTACGGGGTAAGAAATACCAATCCAAACGTAATCATATCAATAATTTCAAGAAACAATATTCGTACGAGTATGTCCCTATCACGCCGGATATCGTCCCCCAATGCCTGAAGCTGGAATGCAAATGGTATAAGGCGAACAATGGGGATAATGACGAGGAAGAACTTAATGACGAACGCCGCTCCCTTACCTATGCCTTGCATCATTTTAACAGCCTAGGCCTGATCGGTGGCGCTCTCCGGGTTGATAACGAAATTATCGCTTTCTCTTTCGGGGCACCCATCAATCATAATACATTCGGAGTACACGTGGAAAAAGCGGACGTGAATTTTGACGGAGCATATACGGTGATCAACCAAGAGTTCGCCTCTCACCTTCCGGAACAGTATACTTACGTGAACCGGGAGGAGGATCTCGGCATACCGGGGTTACGCCAAGCGAAGCTTTCTTATCAGCCTACCATACTATTAGAGAAGAGTGCCGCAATAAAAAAGCAACTTACGCAAACTAAATAAATTATGGACAAGAAACAACAAATCGTAAACTTATGGCGTACCTGCTTCGGGGATTCCGAGGCATTTATCAGCCTTTATTTTGATCGTGTTTACAAGGACGAGAACGCAATGACCATCGAGAAGGACGGTAAAATAGTATCTGCCTTGCAGATTGTTCCTTATACGATGACTTATTTGGGTACCGAGATCTCGGTAGGCTATATCTCTGGGGCGTGCACGACTCCGGAAGAAAGAGGGCAAGGGCTTATGCGACAACTCTTGCAAGAGACATTCGAGGAAATGGAACGGCGTGAGGTCGCTATCTCCGCCTTAATCCCTGCCGATCCTTGGCTATTCGACTATTACCGGGAACAGGGTTATACCGAGGCATTCGATTATTCCGTGGAGACGTATATCCGCCCGAATACGCCGGTTCAACTCCCGAAGATAACGGTTATCCAACCGGAGGTACCGACAACCGACGAATTGTTCGCTTATTTCAACCGCAAATTACGTGAACGCCCTTCCTGTATCCTGCACTCGCAGGATGATTTCATCACGATACTCCGGGATCTGCAATTAGATAACGGAGGGATGTACACGGCCTTGGACGAGAACGAGAAGGTAGTTGGCATGGCTTTCGCACTGCCTCTTGAGGCGGGTACAGCGCCGTCCGACAAAAAGCTTTTTATCAAGGAACTTCTTTACGACTCGGAAGAGATCAAGGCATTACTATTGCAAGAGCTTACCCTCCAAAATAACATATCGCAAGCGACGGTCAATACCCCTCCCACCCCTCCGGGTACCTTACCTATGGGTATGGCCCGCATCATCGACACGAAACGCATGATCCACCTCTGGCTATCCAAACAACACGAAAGCCCTGTCTCCAAAAAAGATTTGGAACAAATGGATAACCAAACGCTAACACGACAACTGATAGGTTATCAAGGTAGGATGGCTTATATGAGTTTGATGCTGGATTAATGACTAAAGTAAAAAACGGATTGCTTAGGATAAGATCCCGGCAATCCGTTTTTATTTCTTATTCTTTACTCAGTTTCTTTCGGCTTAAATACATGATCCATATTAGGATGTTCATACCAATCTTTATATTGTTCGCCTGAACTTATGGACCACTCTGAGAATTCTGGATAGGCATCATTTATAGAATTATTTTCCGCCGCGTATTTAAACTCCGTAGGAATTATAAAACCCCACATTGTCTTATCTGAGTTATTCGGATCATTGGCGATATAACCATTTGTTTCCGATTTCACTCTATCCGTCGGTCTATAGCCCGCTAAATGTACTTCTGAACGATTGTTTGTATTTCCGCCATTCACGATAAAGAAGTTCAAAGCAGACATATCCAAATCATCCTGTGATACGCCACCGGCAAAAGTCAATTCATACATGATCGTACGTACCGGATAAAATGTTTTAGAGGTATTTGAGGTATTCAGCATTGTTCGTTCCTGCGATCCGCTTAATATCCAATGCGCATCATCAAACAAAGGTAACACCGCCGCTGAAGGATTCGGCTCTATGTTTCCGGCTGATTCAAAATAATTATTATTGACAAACAAACTTGCCGGAACAGAAACCCCGCTAAATTTACTGGCAGATAATTTATCAAATTGAATACCGGCCCCTAATGTCTTTGTCGCTCCTACCGCAATAAGGTCTACAAATAAAACCATTCCATCTATGTTTCCTGATCTTCCCAATTCAAGTTGGCTACTAATTCCCAAGACCAAATCATTCATATCATAATCACCAAAAGCGGGCCAGTTATCTTCCATAGCGAACGTATAATAAGAGCCATTGGGGACCTCGATTGGATAATCCGGGTTGGAAGGAGGATCTGTCGGACCTTGATTACCATTACCCGTGCAATCGCCCGCAGGAATCGCAATTGAAGCGTTTTTATCAACCTGCTTACTTCCACCAGACAACGTTAGATTTTTCGAAAATTCATTCCCTTTCCATAAGTTTCCCAACAATTGCAAATTCCCATCCAACGAAAGCGTTCCTTCCAATAATTTAGTTTGCGTGAAATCTAATAACGCATAATCTGAATCCTTACACTCTATCTTATTCCAACTTTTAAAAGATGCCAAATAGTTTCCTGCCGCATCACCTAGATCCGTAATTCTGAAAATCGAGTAATTTCCCATTTCACACTCAATTTCTTTCGCATCCATATACCTTGCTTCAAGCAGAGTAGACTCAGCCAAGTACATACTAACATTGTAAAGTGAAAGTCCGGCTTCAACAGAAATCTTACAATGATTCTCTATAGATCCGCCAGCACTACCATTTTTCCCTGTCATATTAATATTAGTAGCCTTAATCGTACCATAATTTATTAGAGCAACAGCATGATCTTTCGCTCTATATCCAGAAAGAATTACCTCTCCATAGTTCTCAAGATCATAATCAACTAATTTATAAGCGGGTTCAGAAAGAGCATCCGGCTCACCGAACTTCGCTCCACTTTTCACAACCAACTTAGCGCCGTCACCTTGTGATTCTCCATTAGCTTCAAGGATATTCAACCTACCACTCTTTTCCAAAACAATAGTAGCTCCACTACTTCCTTTAAGAATCGAGACTGACAATGTTCCTTCTACATATAATGTCACATTTCCTATCAAGGTTAGAGTGCTCGCATCATAAGTATCATTTCCAGCAGCAAGCTTATACGTCCCTTCATACAAAGTAACATTACCCTGCCCCTCCATAGCCCTATCAAAAAATTCCTCGGCAGTGATCAGTTTAGCTTTTCCTGAATTATAATTATCTTCTCCACTTCTCAATAAAGATTTAGTTGTCGTACCAACGGCAGAAGCCGGTTTAAAATCGCAAGCCAGATCCTTCATTGAGGGATCTACTAATACGTTCTTCACCGATTTTCCTTTTTGGGGATCGATTTGCATAATGTAAATCGTTTCCAAAGCTCGAGGCAATGTCATCGTGCGAACATACGGCTTATTCCCGTTGGCCACACCACCATATAATGGCTCAGCGTCATCGGCATAGAAAGGATTCACGTCATATACCCATACTTGGTAATCATACTGGCCATTGAACTCATCATTCACCTCTACGGTCAAAGTCACTTGGTGAATAGTGGCGGTAGACTGATTGAAATCATCAGGCAAAGATGGATCTGGTTTTTCCGGAGTAGGCGGAACCGGATCCGGCTCAGGCTCGTACACATCGGTAGTACATGCCGCCAATAGAACGCAAAGCGCGATAGCGACACATTTCATTGTTGATTTAATCATTGTTTTCATATCATTGAAGTTTTATTATTCACTTATCCCCTATAAACATTCAGTAATCCACAACCTTGTCAATACAGCGTCATTTTGGCGTTGGCAAGACATTCATCATCATTGGTTGCCAATCATAGAATCGATATATTATTTATTGAACAACAAAAGGATGTGCCTTAAAGCACATCCTCCGCATAACTAGTTCTTCATTCTGTTTTGTTTGTAAAGAGATCATATTTTATTACATTGTCCTCTACATAATTTAAATACCACCCCGGCGTATTATCACCTTTAATCCAACTCCCGAAACCCTCATAAGCATCATCGATACGAATCGTCTCTTTAGGATAAGTAGCGAAATCTTGTGAAGGTATACTTAAAGCCCACATCAAACCAGTCTCATTCGACACATAGTTTGCCGTACTATTTTCACTAGACGCGGCTTTATCCGTACCTTTATAACCCGCTATATGAACTTCATTTCTACGATCAGAATCAAAGCCATTGGTAACAATAAAGAGATTAAAATTATTAACGTTCATGACTCCATCAATAGGTGTATTGAAATTAACTGTCACTTCGTTCACTACAGGCTCAGCTGTTATCTTATAAGTATTAATAGGTGTTCTTTCCGAGCTACCTAATAGAGAATGTGCATCCGAGAACAACTGGATCACAGCATTCGTCTGTCCTTGCTCAGCGCCAGAAACCGCCGAAGCGGGAATACCATCCAATTGGAAACCAACCCCAATTTGCTTTGTAGCGCCGGTGGCATATAGCGTATAGATGATTTTAGCAGACTCCGTCTTGCCCCCCATCTTTTTATTATTTATCTGGATACCTATTACCAAGTCATTCATATCATAATCGCCGGTAGCGGGCCAATTATCCTCAAATAAATAAGTATAAGGTAAAGTCTCAACTTCTTCATACGACGGATCTTGATCTCCATCGCCTTCTCCCGGATTCTGATTTCCGGAATTTTTATTACAATCATCTTCAGCTATCTCTACAGATGCCTGACCATCCGCAAAAGTAGCGGGAGGAACTAGTTTACTTCCGTTACCTATTGTCGCATGCTGGGGACATTCGATTTCGACCATTCCTGAATATGTAACGCAGTCCCATCCTCCAAATTCCACTTTGTCCGCTCTAAACAACGCATAATCGGTAGACAAACCTGTGACATAATTCCTTTGTGTATTAAAATGTACTCCCGCACTTTTATTATCATCCGTACAATCAAAAACAGATAAGGCATCCATATTCAAATGTAAGCCTCCGGCGGTAAACTTATCACATTCAAAAATAGAACCGGAAGCCAACTCTATCGTTCCTCCATTGACAACACATATATCCGCATCAAAGACACAAGCATTATAGATTTCACCGTTCGTTAACTTCAATGTTTTCTCTATATCAAATTCTCCATAATTTACAATGAGGTTTGTTTTATCAGTAGTAGACAGCCCACCTGTAATGTCCATTTCTCCATCATTATAAATTGAAGCACTTGAAGTCAAAGCCAAAGAATAATTTCCATTTGCCTTCTTTCCATTCAACTCGACATCTCCATGATTAATCAATCTTGATTGATCCGTGAAAGACAAGCTCAATTTTTTGTCATCATCATCTCCTAAAGAGCCATCCTTTTCTACCGCTATTTGAGCGTTACCCACACAGTTCAATACTATATTGTTTTTACCAGCAGTCAACTCGCCATCACTTAATATATAAATCTTCGCGTTATTCTGCAAGGTTAAGTAATCACTGGTTAGTTTGGCTTCACCTTTTATATATAAGCTAAAATTCCCATCTCCCGGTAAAGAACTTATATTCAACGTTGCATCCTTGTTTACGATATATTTTCCTCCGGTTCTAATTTGTTGATTTCCACTAATCGCAGTCGCGCCTGACGGACTAAAATCAACCTCTGGCATTTCGTAATTTGCGCTACGCAACACTGAACCAGAAGAGCTTTTAGTATTGGCAATCGAACCCAAATCACAAACCATGTCACCGTCTTGAACAGGGAAGGCATAAACTCTTTTTCTTTTAAACGGATCCGTTTGGCGAATAAAAATATCTGTCTCAGAATCCGGAATGTTTATATTCACACTAAATGGGACTTTGCTATTCGTTTTCTGCCCCGCCAACAACCGCACATTTTCATCAGTAACCGGATTACCTACAAAGACTTCTATCGTATAATAATATTTTCCATCATAAGCATCGGCTACGTTTACCGTCAAGTTTCTCGACTTGGATATCGAGTTCACTATATCCACAATTGGATTTTCCGGAATCTCCGGCTCCGGAGTTGGAGTAGGATCCGGCTTCGGCTCATACACATCCGCCGTACAAGCGGCCATCAGCGCCGCGAACAGGAACAGCGCCATGAACTTCACTTTCGTAAAAATACATCTCTTCATATGCTTAATCATTAAATATTTCCCCTATAACACTGTTAAAAAAAAGAAGTTGTATATTTTAATCAACTTGTTGAGTATTATCGACAGCAAAGGTAGACTTTATTATGACACGAAGTCCTTCAACAGGCAAACATTATTACATCAATTAACTATAATTAATAACATATCCAATAAAAAGCCATTGATAAATAGACAATATTTATCTCATGCCGTATTAAAAAAGAATAAAAAACACACTTTTACCCCCCTACTCCAGCCACTCAAGCAACTCCTTACGCCAAGACTCCCGTTCACGGCGAAGGCGGTCGGTGTCGGAGGGGATAAGGCCCTTGGCGATCTTCTCGTCGTAATAGCGGAGGATATGGCGGTGGGCGATGATGAGTTGCTCGAGGGACAGCGCCTCGTTGGGCTGGAGTTGATCCATTCATGCCCGCGCGAAAACGCCGTGACGGATATGTAGTTCCCGCTCGAAGGTATGCCGCATGCGGGGATAAAGGCGGTCCAGATAAGTGAGTACACGTACGGTTAGCGCACGGGAGGTTTGGGATGTTCCGGTTTTTTCCATGTGGAATTCTTTTTTGTAATGTATTAGCGTATTATGTCCCCCGTAGGGACACTTTCTTGGCCAAACAAGCAGAAAGGCCTTAATTTGAGCAAAATTAATAATTTATTTTCATATGGAACAACTACAATTACCTGTTTACGCCTCTTGCGTGTCGAAAGAGGAGCCGAGAATGGAGACAATCCTTGAGATATATGACCGGATCGTGGGCGAGGAGCTGCGACCGACGACCGAGGAGTACAGGCGTGTCATGCGGAAAGGCGACCCCGAAGTGACGGCGAGGATGAAGCGGACGGCATTTCCCGCCTTGATGCCCGCCTGCGTATGCGCCGGATTCCGGCGAAAGGAGTGCGTAACGCGATATACGGGGCTTTGCCAAGTAGACTTCGACAAGGTGCCCGCAGAGCGGACGCATGAGGTGGCGCTCCGTCTCAAGGCCCTGCCCGAGACCCTTCTCCTCTATCGCTCGATGGGCAACGGCCTCCACCTGCTCTACCGCTACGAGGGCGATTACCGGCAGGCCTTCCGGCAAGGCAACCAGTATTTCGCCGAGCAGGCGTCGCTCCCCTACGACCCGTCGTGCGAGCCGATCGTGCATCTCAGCTCGTTATGCCACGACCCGGAGGCTTATCTCAACCTCTCGGCAACGGCTTTCGTACCCGACGGGCATGGCGAACGTCCCGAGCCGGTGCGGACTACCTCCGGCATCTCTCCCGAGACCGCGGGGAACTCCGGCGGGACGACACCCTTGACTTCCGACGAGATCTGCCGCCACGCACGGGAGCTGGTGGAGCGACGGATGCCATTCATGCAGGGGCAACGGCATAACCACCTCGTGCGCCTCTGCTACTTGCTGAACGACTACGGCGTGTCCGAAAGCGATACCGAGATGTGGATCGCCATGAACTACGCCGACTATCACGACGAGAACCCCGCCCTCCTCGTCCGCTCCGTCTACCAACGGGCCACGGCCAGCTTCGGGTGCCGTGAACGCCCTTCCCACCGCCCTTCCGCCCGGAAGGGCAAGGACACCAAGACCTCCGGGGGGCGGAAGGCACGGGCGGCCGACGAGGGCGAGACGGATGACGGGAAGAGGAAAATGACACGTACCGAGATCGTGGAGCAATTCCTGCGAGGCAAGCCCCTGCGCTACGATATCATCAGCCAGAAGACGCAGCGCAACACGGAATCCTCTCCCAACGCGAATTGGAAGGATATGACAGACCGCGACACCAACTCGCTCTACTGCGAGTGTTGCCGGACGACCTCCCAGAACATCAACCAGCCCACCTTCCGTGCCGTGCTGAGCAGCGACATCATCCACGAGGCACACCCGCTGCGCGAGTTCATCGAGGAGCTGCCGCCTTGGGACGGGCAGACGGACTATATCTCCCAAGCGAGCGGCATGGTGCACGTGAAAGACCCCGCCAAGCAGTCCCTCTGGGCCTCCTGCTTCAAGAAATGGTTCGTGGCCATGGTAGCCTCATGGATGGCCGACGAGGTGACGAACCATGAGATACTGGTGCTCATCGGGCGGCAAGGTATCTACAAGACCACGTGGATCGACCGGCTGATGCCCCCCCAGCTCGTCCGTTACCGTAGCAAGCAGAGCGCCACCGGACGGCTGGACAAGGATGAGATGCTACGTTTCTGCGAGTTCGGGCTGATCAACATGGACGAGATCGACAGCATGCCGGATCGCGAGGTGAATACCCTGAAGTCGCTCATCACCTCGGACGACATCGTCGTACGGGCCGTCTACGCCACGAACAAGGAGCGTCGCATACGCCTCGCCTCCTACGCCGCCAGCGGCAATAAGGAGCAATTCCTCACCGATACCTCGGGCAACCGCCGCTGGCTCCCTTTCGAGATCGAGAGCATCGACTCGCCCTTCGAGCATCCTCTCCCCTACGCCGGGATATACGCCCAAGCCTACCAGCTCTCGAAAGACGGCTTCCGGCATTGGTTCGATCTCGACGAGATAAAGGGCCTCGAGGAGCACGTGGAGGGCTTCATGGAGGAGACCAACGAGGGGCAGTTGATCCCCGTTTACTTCGCCGTGCCCACGCCCGGGCAGGAAGAGGCCGGCAACGCCATCTTCCTCACCCTAGCCGAGATCGGCGCCAAGCTGACCGTCTGGGGCGCCATTCGCAGGCCGCTCAGCCTCCGGCAGCTGGGCAAGGTGATGACGAAGCAGGGATTCAGGTGCGTAAGGAGGGGAAACGGCAAGCAAACCGGTTATCTGGTGATCGAGAAAACCTCTACCTTCATCGAGGCCGAGCGTAAATTGAAAGCCCGCTGACAAGCGGCCCGGGGCGTGGCCGGGGGTACGATGGTACGATTCGATTCAATATCTTATTAAAATTTTTGGGTTTTTGATATAATAGATTGACAAACAACAGTATACAGACCTGTTTTTTATACGGTGAGCGCTTGGATCCAATCGTACCATCGTACCGTAAGGAAGCCTGATCGCTCATATACAAGGATTTGTGTTTTTCAGGAAAATCCGTAATCGTACCGAATCGTACCGAATCGTACCCTACCATCGAGGCTTACGGGTCCCCCCCCGCAAACCCAAGGTTTACGCCCCGCTAACCCAAGGTTTACGACTCGTAAGCCTTAGGGTTATATAGGCCTAGCCCCCCGGAAAAAGGGCATGCGATATCCGGCGAAACCCTTTGTATTTCAATAATAATTCCGTATCTTAGGGGTATGGAAACAACATTCAGGATACGGCCCTACGGACGGATGGAACTGGCGCAAGCCTACCTGCCCGCCATGACTCCCAAGGCGGCTCACCGCAAGTTACAACACTGGATAGCGATCTATCCCGGGCTGGCAGATCGCCTCCACGACATGGGCTACCGGCCCACCGAGCGCCTCTACTCCCCCGCCATGGTACGGGCCATCGTAGAGGCGCTGGGTGAGCCTTAATTCCCTTTAACCTCCCCCTATTCCCTCGAACTCCCCATAAGTCGCAACTCGATACGGCAGCGACGTATCTTTGTGACATCATCAAAAACAATAGGTTATGATCAGATTCATGAAATTCCAGAACAAGAACGAGAAGAACCAGACGGCCTTCGGGAAATGGTACGCACGTGCCGTGTGCGACGAGACCGTAGACATCAAGGGGCTAGCCGCACACATGGCCAGCCACAACACCCCTTACTCCACAGGCGCCATCCACGGCATGCTGAAGGACATGGTAAACTGCACCAAGGAGTTGCTGCTGGACGGCAAGAACGTAAAGATCGACGACCTCGCCATCTTCTCCGTAGGCCTGCATACCACGGGGGCCCCTACCGCCGATGATTTCAACGCCAACACCAACATCACCGGCGTACGCCTCCGGGCGAGGGCTACCGGCAACCTTACTCCCACGACGCTGAAACTCGACGTGAAAATCAGGGAACTCACCGAGTATGGGGCAAGCGAGAATAAGGGAAGCGATAGCGAGAGCCCGGATGAGATCTGAGGAATCGGGAATTGAAAAAACGGGGTATTAATCATTCATTATTTATAATATGGAACAAGAGAAGAAAAAGTCTGTATGGGGAGTTATCATCAAGGTAATCATAGCCGTAGCCACCGCCTTGGCGGGAACGTTGGGCTTAACCGCCTGCGGAGTATGGTAGCCTCGTGTTTTTACCAGAATTACAGGGAGGTGCGCCTCCTTGTAATCCATTGCAGCGCCACTCGTTACGACCGTGATTTCCCGGTGGAAGCTCTTAGGGCCTCCCACAAGGCCCGGGGATTCGCCGACATCGGCTATCATTTCTACGTCACCCGCGACGGCGAGATACACCGCTGCCGTCCACTGAACCAGATCGGGGCGCACGCCGCCGGCTGGAACGACCAAAGCGTCGGTATCTGCTACGAGGGGGGGCTGGACGAGAGCCTCCAACCCACCGACACCCGTACCTACGCCCAAAAATGCGCCCTCATGGACCTGCTCCGCCAATTGAGGAGGGATTATCCGAAGGCTGAGATCCTAGGCCACTACCAATTAAGCCCCTACATCCGGAAAGCCTGCCCTTGCTTCGACGCACGTAGCGAATACGCTGAGTTATAAGGGGAGGAAGAGGTTTTCAATCCAACTGATAAATCTTCAGCTTATTGTAAAGCGTCTTCCGGTCGATGCCCAATAACTGGGCCGCACGAGTCTTATTATTGCCGCACTCTTGGAGGGCCTTACGGATAAGGTCACGTTCATGCTCCACGTTCTTAAGCTGGATGTTGGTGTGCGAAGAGAGGTTCTCCGTCAGTTCCTCCGGGAGTTCCTTGCGGGTGATGTATCGACCGGTCGCCAATAAGGTAGCGTACTTGATGACGTTCTTCATCTGCCGCAGGTTGCCCGGCCAAGAATAAGATTGGAACAATTGCATGGTATCGTTGTCGAAACCGATGATATCTTTCTGGAGCTCGCTATTCGCCAGATCGAGAAAATGATTGGCGAACAAGAGCAAATCCTCTTTTCGCTCTTTCAAGTCCGGGATACGGATCGTGAACTCATTGATACGATGGTACAGGTCCTCACGGAAATCTCCTTTCTCGATCGCCTGCCGCAAGTTCTCGTTCGTAGCGGATATCAGACGTACGTTGATGGCGATCTCCTGATTGCTCCCGGTCGGCTTCACCTTGCGCTCCTGCAGGGCACGCAATAGCTGGACCTGCACCTCATACGTCAGGTTCCCGATCTCATCCAAGAAGATCGTACCGCCTTGGGCCGCCACGAACGCCCCGGTCTTGTTCTCGATCGCCCCCGTAAAAGAACCTTTCACGTGGCCGAAGAACTCGGAAGCCGCCAATTCCTTGGGGATAGCGCCGCAATCCACGGCGACAAACGGAGCCTTGCTACGATTACTTTGCTCGTGAATCCGACGGGCGATGTACTCCTTACCGGTACCGCTAGCGCCGGTCACCAATACCGACATATCCGTCGGGGCCACCAAACGCACATGCTCATAAAGCTGGCGGGCCGCTTGGCTCTGCCCCTCGATATAAAGATCCGGGGCCGAGGGAACCGGGACTCTCGCCGGAGCCTTCTCCTCCACGTGCGCAAGCTCCCTGATCTTTCCCAGCAACTCATCCGGGTTCAACGGCTTGGCGATATAATCCGCCGCTCCCAGCTTCATCGCCTGAACCGCCGTTTGTATCTCCGCATAACTGGTCATCATGATAAGGGGTAAGGAAGGATGGGTATTCTTCAGCCATTTCAATAAGTCGATCCCGTCACTATCCGGCAGGCGTAAATCCGATATAACCAAATCGAACGCTTCCTCCCCCAGCCTCCGTTTAGCGTCGGAGACAGAGGACGAGGATCTTACGACAAACCCTTTCTTACCCAGCCATGTGGTAAGCATCAAGGAAAAAGTTATATCATCTTCAACGATTAGAATCGACAACATACCCACTCAGATTATTTATAGTAACCACAAAGGTAAATAAATAAAACGAATCAAGAAAACATCCACGTAGCTTTACGCCATACTCCCTCGAAAGGACCTTGTTTATGATGGGCCAGCCACCAGTGGCAAAAACCTAGCTGGAGAATGAAAAGAAGGATTCCTACGGCGAAGCTGGCGGTCGTTCCCAGATCGTCATACAGGGATAAACCGTATCCGAAATAGATGAAAGAGCCTACCATCGATTGCGTGAGGTAATTCGTCAAGCTCATTTTCCCGTAAGGCACAAGCCCGTGAAGCACCTTATGCGGCGCCTTCCACTGCCACAAGAAGATAAAGGAGGATACCAATACGCACATGAACGAGAAATTACGCAAGGAAGACACGATCGTGCTCATCGGGCGAAGCTCTTCGGTACGCTCCAGCAAACCGGGTAGTGAAAGGGACAGATAATAGAGGGGAATGAAACAAACTACCCCGATAACAAAGGTCCTTGTCCAAAACGTCCGGTGCTTCTCCGGATCGACAAACAATCCCTTGCGCCCCAACAACATACCCAGCATAAAGAGAGCCGATGTCTGGAAGAAACGTCCATAGCTCCAAGCCCAGAGAAGGCTATACAGCTGCCCGTCCCACAGATTGGACTTGACCATTTCCCAAAAGCTGGTACCTTCCATATACGGAAAGATCCGCATACAGTGCACCAGCCATTGTTCCTTGGATGCCACATATTCCGGATGCATCAGGGCATACATGAATTTACCCCACTCCATAGGCTGTAGCATCAAGACCACGGCGATCGCCAATACCACCTTATTACTCAACTTGCAAACCGGTATCAACACAATACCCAAGATCGAATAAAGCACCAAGATCTCCCCCGGGAAGAACGATGCGTTGAAGCAACCGATAAAGAATAGGAGCACCAACCGCCAGAAGAAACGAAGCCGGAAGTCCTTCCCTTTCCTCGCTTGGTTATCAAACTGGATAAAGAAGCTGAAACCGAACAGCAGGGCGAAAATGGCGTATGCCTTCCCGGAAAAGAGGAAGAACAAGGTATCCCATACCCCTTTATCCAAGGCTTTCATAAAATCGGTAGTAGCCTCCGGAAAATTATACAAGTTAAAATGCTCGATATTATGCAATAGGATAATAGCCATAACGGCAAATCCTCGTAATGCGTCGACCACCTCGATACGAGGTCGGGATTGTAGTGCGTGTTCCATGATATGATTCAGTAGATTTTATTATTTCGTGGCAAAAGTAACGAAACTAAATAGAAAAAGCATCCTCGAAAGGATGCCTTTTTCTTTTGCAGACTTAAATTGAATACTCAGGACTTAATCTTTCGCCATGAATAAATTCATGACTTTCGTTTTTAACGGTTTAAATGTAGAAACGCCCACTTGCGATTTCATTAAATAGATAGCGAATATCGTGCCAAAGCCAGCGAAACGCACGATAATGAATATCTAACTACTTATCCTTTAACAAGTAATAGATAAATTTTGTTTCTATAAAGTGGAATTTTATTTCAGAAGCATGGGGAAAGGCATTCCACGGATGGGTATTTATTCCACACCGGATTCCACAAGATTACCCGATGGCGGACTCCGCATCCTTCACGATAGCAAGTGCTTGCTCGATTACCTCGCCCAGCAGGTGGTACCAGCCGGAATCGGTCAGTTCCTCATCGTTCTTCTCCAAGATCCGCAGGTGTTGTACCAATGAATTGGCCCCCAGCATCGTAAACAGGGGGATCAACTTATGGGATATCCGGGAGGCTTCCTCCCGGTCTTTTCCCTCTAACGCATCCCGAAGTAAGTCGATGCTCTTGCGGGTTTCCTCCGAGAAGGTTTTCAGTATAGAGGCTGAGGCCTCCGGATCCTCTCCGGCAAAAGCGGTCAACGAAGAGAAATTCAACTCGCTCTTTGCCTCCAGATGAAGTGTCAGCAACTCATTCAGCAAGGAGATTAATTGGGCGGCGGTAAACGGCTTGTTCAAGAAGCCCGTGAAACCAGCCTCCAGATAATGCTCGTGCTCCTTGGCGATACTGGCGGATAGGGCGATCACCGGGATCTTATCCGTTCCGGGGATACCGGACGTACGTATCCGCTCCAGTAAATGATAGCCATCCATCATCGGCATCTGTATATCGGTAATAATGGCGTTGAATACGGTGTTCCGCAATAGCTCGAGGACGTTATGCGGATTCGTACAACCTACCACCTGCACGTGACTCTGCTTCAAGAGTTCCTCCGTCAAGGCCAGTTGTAGAGGATCGTCATCAACCAGAAGGCAATAGACATCTTGCCCCCTAAACAAGGGTAAAGCCTCGGCCCCACCGGCATCCGGAGCCTCCGCCGTTACGTCCGGC
Source organism: Parabacteroides sp. B2-S-102 (assembly GCF_023656665.1). Taxonomy (NCBI): domain Bacteria; kingdom Pseudomonadati; phylum Bacteroidota; class Bacteroidia; order Bacteroidales; family Tannerellaceae; genus Parabacteroides; species Parabacteroides sp. B2-S-102. The sequence goes on from NZ_JAMOKM010000002.1 coordinate 200,096, forward strand.
AAAGATTGGTTATCAGCCAAGGGAAGAGGTAGCAAGATCGTGAAATCACTGCCTTTCCCCGGGGTACTATCCAAAGCAAGCGTACCGTTCATCAAGGACAGAAGCTTACGGGTGATGGAGAGGCCCAGACCGAAACCTTCCGCCTCTTCCGTATCGGCAAGGCGGGTAAACTCCCCGAATACCCGCTCTTGTTCCTCTTTCGGGATGCCCGGACCGGAATCGCTGACGGTAATTGATAATTGATAATTGATAATTGAAAGTTTTTGGAGGGAGACGAGGAGAACGACTCGCCCCGCTTCCGTGAACTTGATAGCGTTGGATAAGAGGTTTCCTACGACCTGCCGGATACGGATCGGGTCGCCCATATAGACTTGCCCGGTCTCCTCCGGTTTCAGGTTCAAGACAAACCGCAAGCCTTTCGCCTCCGCTATCGGCCGGAAGCTGGTATAGATCTCGTCGAACAAGGCCGGGACACGGAAGGGAACGCTATGCACCTCCATCTCGCCGGACTCCAACCGCTGGAAATCCAACAGGTCGTTCACCAAGGAAAGGATATGATCCGAGGAACCTTTCATGTTCTCCAGATAATATCGCTGACGCTCGTCCGGATGGCGGCGTAGCAAAAGCTCGATATATCCGATGATGGAAGAGAGCGGAGCCCGTATATCGTGGCTGATCGTCAACATCAGCTTCTCACGGCTTCGCAATAAGCTCTCGGCGACCTGTTTCGCCTTTTCCAGTTGCATACGGTAATATTTACTTCGTGAGATATCCCGTGAGATAAAGAAGAGGAACAGAAAGGCGATTACCATGGAGACGATCGCGATTCCGGCGATCAAATGGGAGGTCTCCCTTAATAGTACCTGCTTCTTATAGACCCTTTCCAGCGACGCCTCCATCTCCTCCTCCTCGATATTACGGAGCATCTGGTTGATCTCCCGGGTAATCACGCTATTGTTATACCGTAAGTTAGAGGCCCTTTCCAACAACTGATCCATCAGTTGTTGCCGTTGCCAAGCCACACTGTCTTGGATGCTTTTCAGCACGCTGACAATCGTATCGGTCGGATTATAAGCGTTCACCAGCGTATCGGTGACGATCTCCCGGGTCGTGTTCACCACGATGCTGGTATCTTCCTTGCCGGGAGAGAACACGTCGGCCAAACGCTTGAAGAATCCTCGCTTCTTACGGGGAACTACCACCGTATCTTGCTTGACCTCTACCCGCTCCTGTATCTGCACCTCGTTTACGATCGTATCCCGGACGGCAATTATTTTCTCGATATTCTCCGTATAAAGACGCTCCGTGTTCGCTTCCTGCCAAGTCTCAAGCAAACGACGGGTATTCCATCGCTTACGCTCCAGCAGCAGGTCGATCGTATCTATTTTCAGGAGTTGCATGGAGTCCGTCACCAAGGTCCTCAACGAATCCATGTTATTATGGGCCTTATTCAACGTACGATTGAAGTGGCGGAACTCGTTCTGGGGCATGCCTACCAACTGCCCCAACGCCTCGCTTTCATAGAGCAGGGAGAGCGTATTGGTGACCAAGTACACCTTCCGGCGTGCCTGATGATCCGGCTCGTCCTCCTCGGCCACTTTCTCTACTATATTATAAATGTAAGCGACCGAGCAGACCGCAATGGTAATCAGCAAAATATAGCCTAATATCACCTTGCTAGTAATATGTCCGCTTTGCTCTTTCATACGGTTGAGATCAGTCTAATTCCTATCGTAAGCGATATCCCATTTATCCATCATCTCAAAATCCTGCTTTTTCAAGCCGACTTTCCAGAATGGAATCGGGTCGTCATGGTCTCCCAGATACATACGGTCACGTACCTTGAAAGCTCGATTCGTTAAGGCAAACGTGGAATCGGCCACCGGAGTCCGCACGCCAGCTATATCAAGCATCGTATGGAATACGCTGTTCGTGCTAACCGGATAAGTCTCGTGTGCCTGCGCTTCCAGATATTTCTGGGAATATGACTCCCGGTAAGCCTTCGAGAACCAGATCACATACGGGATATGCAACTGATAATAGGTCGGTATCGGAGAGGCATGCAGATAACGGGCTCTGGAATCATCGAAGATATCCTCTCCATGATCGCTTAAGTAAAGCATGGATGCCGGGGCATTTGTCTTCGCCAACATATCCACGATTTCCCCCAGCACGTAATCCGTATAGTGGATGGAATTATCATAAGCGTTCCGTAACTCCTTTTTATACGAGGCACGAATTCCCTCCGCCTTATCCGGCCTATAGAAACGGAACTCCTTCGGATAACGTTCATGGTAATTAAAATGCGAGCCATAAGTATGAAGTACTACGAAAAGATTACCGTCCTCTTTATCCAGTTCCTTCTTTAGATAAGGCAGGATCGCCGCATCGTGCAAGGAGGTTAGCGTAGAACCCGTATTAAATGCGCTCATATCGATAAAGGTATCTGCCTCCCGGTAAAAAGCGCCGATCATCGAGGTCGTTAGTTTCTGGTTGGCGATCACGAGCGTACGGAAACCAGACTCTTTGAAAGCGGTTACGATACTTTTCTCGTCGTAAAGGACTCCATAATTCTCGGCGCTGGCAGCGGACAGGATAATGGGGACACTTTTATGCGTATTATTCGATTGCGTCACCACATCCGTGAAATGCACCAATCCGTCTAAAGCCTCCATACGGGGAGTCGTCTTGCGCTCGTATCCGTAAAGGCTCCATTCCATAGCACGGGAGGTCTCTCCCACTACCAAGACGTAGATCTCCCGTTTTCCCTCAGCTTGTTCCAGCTTAGTGGCGTCGAACTTAAAGTCGGCGGAAGTAATATGATACTTACGGTTCCTCTCCGCCTTATTTATGGCGAAATATAAATTGTATAGGGCGTTAGCCGGATACACATCGTCCTTCCATGAAAACCGGTGATCTTGCAAAGGAGACAGGAAGCAAAGGATCAAGCCCATGACAAACATGCCTAGGCTGATCTTGGCCCATTTCTTCCGGAAAGGATTTCGCAATTTCTCTTTCTGCCGTATCGAACGATAAGCGAGTATTAGAGTAGGCAATGTATAGAAAAAGAATACGCAACCGATCACCAAAATGATATTCCCCAATAATTCGCTAGCCTCGGAAGCGTTCGAGCTGGTAAGGTTCAAATACATATCAACCGCTATCACGGACTGCCCGAAAAGATACAGAAGCACCAACTGTCCCCCATCTAATATAACCTTCGGCAACAGGCACCAAACCACGATCCCCGGTTTACGGGCCACTAACAAAACACCCATCCAAAAGGCCAAAGGTATCAGCAACGAGGCGATACCGACCGTGACGGGAAGCGGTTCCGTAAAAAAGAACACACAGTTTGGGATGATAAATAACAGGGCAAATAAGAAATATAAATGCTCCTGTGAAGATATCCAGCGTATTAACTTTGTAAAATACTTCATTCAATAAAACTTTGCCAACTCTCAATCATTACTCTTCTCAACTAATACCCAGAACCTAAAATTCCGGTAATTGGCAAAGATAGGCGTTATTAAACACATACAAAGCGTATTATACACAAAAAATGTTATTCACAGTCATTACTTCTCCTTCATCCGTCGCCAATACTCCTTGACAGAGTTTTTCACTTCCCTATGTAACAGCAAGATACCAATTAAGTTCGGGAGAGTCATCAAAGCCACGGTGATACCGGATAATGTCAATACTACCACACAATAAAATTATATTTATCTCCTATATTTTCTGGAGGATAGCGATAAACTCATCATTCGTAATGTCTAGCTCCGGCTCTTTGTAATTGACATAATCCTCAAAATAGTCGCTGGCGATATCGGCTACGATCTCCCCTCCGTCCAAGCCATACGAGGAAACTAGTTTCTCCACCCGGTTACGTATCTGGCGAATCACCTGTAAACGATCCTCATAACGATCTGGCTTCTCCTGATCAGTGACGTGCTCATTCCGGGCGATCAAGTAAACTACCGTATAAAATTTCTCCATGCTCCCGAAAACAGGGACAAACAAGGATTTCTTCTCCTCGGGCAGATCTGCCAAAAACTGTTGTATCTTTGTCATAGCTCTTACTCTTTTACCTAATAAAAAAAACAATATACTTTTTGTTCTAAAACAATATACTTTCGTGTGTAAAAGTATATTGTTTCGACAACAAAAGTATATTGTTCTTCTCGAGTCTGTTAAATGATTGAATTCTTCTTCGTAAAATCCAAAATCTCATCAATATAGCCAAAAGCCAATCCTGTTACCGTATCTGCGCAGCCGTAATAGATAGCGATACGTTTCGTCTCCGGATCATGCAAGGCGGCACAGGGAAAGACTACGTTCGGAACGTCTCCCATGCACTCGTAATCCTTTTGCGGGGATAACAAATAAGGTCCGGAGCGGAATTTCACTTTCCAAGGTTGCTCCAAATCCAAGATAGCGGAACCGAAGCTATACACATACCCGTTGCAAGAACGAAGCACGCCGTGGTAAATCAATAACCAGCCTTCGGAAGTCTCGATAGGGATAGGGCCCGCACCGATCTTCGTACACTGCCAAGCGCTATCCTCGAACGCAGCCGGAGACATCACGTGGCGATGTTTACCCCAGAAACACATATCCGGAGACTCGCTATAGAAAATATCGCCGAACGGAGTATGACCGTTGTCGCTCGGACGGCTCAACATGGCGAAGTTTCCGTTAATCTTACGAGGGAACATCACGCCATTACGGTTGAAAGGCAGATAAGCGTTCTCCAGCTGATGGAAGGTCTCGAAATCGAACGTGTAAGCCACGCCGATCGTCGGGCCATGATAACCGTTACACCAAGTCACATAGTAACGATCCTCGATAAAACATACACGGGGGTCGTAGGCATAAACAAACTCGCCGATCTCCTTGTCGTCGCACTCAAACTCGAGTTTTGTCTCAGAGATACTCCAATGAATGGCATCTGCGCTAAAACCTACGTGCAAACGCATCCGGCGATTCGTATCGTCGCATCGGAACACACCGGCATAACCACCTTTGAAAGGGACAACAGCACTGTTGAACACACTGTTCGATGTCGGGAGGATATCACGAGGAATCACCGGGTTCTTCGAATATCTCCACAATACTTCTTTGCTACCCTCGGGACGATCTTCCCAAGGCATATCTGGCAGCGGAGCGCCTACGATTTTCAAATTATCCATAACTAATCCTATTAAAATATTACTATACTAACTTATTACCTTTATCGTCATACGTGAACGGTACGAAATAGGCTACCAAGAATGAAGGGATCATCGCCAGCAAGGTCACGATAAAGAAATACTTATAACCTAGCCAGTCACTCACAAAACCGCTCATCATTCCCGGAAGCATTACGCCAAGGTTCATGATACCTGAGGCGAACGCATAATGCGCCATCTGATGCTTGCCCGGAGCTACCTGTTGCATCATAAACAGCATCAAGCCCACGAAACCGAATCCATAGCCAAAATACTCGAATACGATGGCGGAAGCGATAATGAGACCATTATCAGGCTGGAAACACGCCAAGAACGTGTATACCAAAAACGGTATGTTGAAGCAACAACAAAGCGTAAACAATACCTTTCGCAATCCCTTAGCCGAGATATAATATCCACCGAGCAAAGAACCCAGCACAAACGCCGCCGCTCCAAACGTACCATAATACAAACCGATCTCTTGCTCCGTTAGTCCTAATCCTTGATCAGCTATCGGAGCTTTCAAGAACAAAGGTACGATCTTTATCACGAAACCCTCGGCAAAACGATACAATATAATGAAACAGATATACCACACGATATACTTCTTCGTGAAGAACTCCTTGAAGACCAGCCATAGCTCAGCCATACTTTCCTTCAACGAATGTTCTCCGGTAGCGGCTTTTCCACCCGAAGGCAACATCTTCATATGATAAAAACCAAGCAGGATCATGATCGTACCGCAAAGCAGCATAACGATCATCCAAGCGTATATCATGGCCTCTTTCTCCAATCCTATCCCGGTAAAATATTGCATCATATAACCCGCCAGATAAACCAGACCACCCGTGGCTACGATCTTCGCTAAATTGTAAAACGCACCTTGCCAACCGATATATTTGGCTTGATTCTCCGGTGAGAGCTCTTTCATATAAACGCCATCCGTTGCCACGTCATGCGTAGCCCCGCTAAGCGCTATAATACCTAATAATGCGATAGATAGAGCAAAGAAACTCGGCAAGTTTAACGCCAAGGCCACTAAACCGAATAAGCAACCGGATAACAACTGGGTCAATACGACAAAGAATTTCTTGGTACGATACATTTCCAAAAACGGGCTCCATAAAGGCTTTAAGGTCCAAGGTAACATGATAACCGAGGTCCATAACGCAATCTGGGCATCCGAGATATCCAATCCCTTAAACATGAGTACGGTAACCATGTTCAGCACTACAAAAGGCAATCCCATAGCAAAATAGACACTAGGGACCCAAGTTACAGGGTTTCGACGTTTAGTAGCATTCGTGTTTTTCTCTTCCATGCTTTATTTAGAATTTAGGTGTACAAATATAATTAATAATCCGGATATATCTTTAATCGATCGGACAAATAGAGGAGATCATCCCGAAGGTAGCGTTATCATTCAAATCCCAGACCATCTTTCCGGCTCCGTTTATCTCGATCAACTGCGGGTAATGTCCTTTCGCAGCCTCTCCGTCATGGCCTTGCCAGTTACAGATATACAAACCACCGTCCCGTTTAGGGAGCAACTGGGCAACAAAGAAAAGCTGGGCTCCCTCGATATCGTTCTCATTCACCTTGCGAACGATATCTCCAGTCTCGAAATTCAGCTCTATGAAGCAATGGGCATCACCGCAAGCGACCAGATAATTACCGTTATCCAACGCAGCCACGCTAAACGGGTTACCGTCTACTTTCACGCTTTTCAGCAATTGACCGGACGGGGATATTTCCCGGATCTCGGAGGTAGCGAACAAGGGCACTAAATAATTGCCCTGCTTATTTTTGTTTACTTGACGGAATTGGGCATGGGGTTGCTCAATATGGGTGTCGAAATCCGTTTTCGACAGGATCTCTCCTTTTGCATTCACCTCCATGATCGTCGCCGGGTATCCACACCACGCCAATAAATAATTACCGTTGGGAAGTACACGGGCCGTCTGCATCTCACACCCTTCCGGAGCGGAGATATTCCAGACCTCCTCATGGTCCCGTGTGATTAGCTTCGCCCCTTTCGAATAGGAAAAAAGAATATTCCGGTCGGGAGTAACAGCTACGGAATTACATTCCCATCCTTTTTCCAAGGGATGCTCCCATTCAATCTCTTTCGTGTTCTTGTTTACGATGGCGATCTTGTCCCAGCCGGAACCGCCTAATAAAAGATGATGCGACGCCTCATGGCATGCGGAACATACGAGTAGCAGGCATGCGGATAATATAAAAGTATAGATTTTCATGGTATATAATAATGTACTAATTAGATAATATGCCAATGTGCTAATTATAGCAGGATGGACACATGGAGTCCACCCTGCAAAAAAAGATCATGTGTGTTGTATTCGCATTGGCATATTGGCACATTTAGCGAAACGACACATTGGTTCATTCTTCTTTATTTCGCTAAGTCACGGAACAACTCATATCCCTGATCGGGCGTGATACCTTGATGCACGACCGCATGAACCGCCTGGATCATGGCGACTGGGGAAGTACTCTGAAATACGTTACGTCCCATATCCACGCCAGCCGCACCGTCGTTGATCGCGTTATAACATAATTCCAACGCCTCCTTCTCCGGTAATTTCTTACCACCGGCAATTACCACGGGAACCGGACAAGCGGCGGCTACCTTCTCGAAGCCCTCGCAATAGTAGGTCTTCACGATATTAGCGCCGTTCTCCGCACAAATACGGGAAGCCAGACCGAAATAACGAGCGTCACGAGCCATTTGCTTACCAACGGCGGTAACACCCATTACCGGGATATTGTAACGGCTAGCCTTATCGACCGCCTTATATAAGTTAGCCACTGTCTTAGCCTCATGCGCCTCATCGCCGATAGCCAACATAACCGCCATGGCGGAGACGTTCATACGGATAGCGTCCTCTATATCGATCAATACATTATCATTCAAATCCGTAAGGATAGACGTTCCAGCGTCCGAACGAAGACAAATCGGTTTCGTCGTATTCGCAGGGATCGTAGATTGCAGGATACCACGGGTACACATCAAGCAATCCGCATATTCAATCAAAGGAACGATATTTAAGTCGATACGCTCCAGACCGGAAGTCGGCCCCATGATGAAACCATGGTCAAAAGCAAGCATAACCGCCTTGCCTGTCTTCGGGTTGAAGATACGGGACAGACGGTCTTTCATACCCCAAGGTAAGTTCTCGGCTCCCTTCACATGGAAACTCTGGTTCTCACAATTGATGCCCAAACCGAAGTCCGCACCTTCTCTTAAATCATCTAAATCTGCCATATTTATTATTCGTTATATTATTATATTTTGTAGAGACGGGGCGTGCCCCGTCTCACGCTGTGTATTATTTTATAGCGCCTCCGCAAAAGAAGCGAACATGCAGCTCCACGAAGTAGCCCCGCTATCAGCGAAACCAATCGAACGCTCACCATAGTTACGGGCACGGCCAAAATTAGCTTTCATCGGTACCGTAGCCTCCGCTCCATCAAGCGCCGCTTTAGCGCCAGCATTCAAGACTTCCTTGATATCATCCGATGTACAAGCCTGCATAGCCTCCACCGCCGGGATCAAGGCATCCATCATCGTCTTGTCGCCTCGTTTCGCTTGGGTTTGTTGTTGCACATTCGCCAAGCCACCGGCGAACATAGCTTTCACGCCTGCGGCATCCAACTCGGTTCCCTCTGCATGATCGCTCATACCCAAGAAGAAAGCGCCGAGCAAGGTACTTGTCGATCCGCTCACTTCCATCATCACGTCCATACCCATATCACCAAGCATTTGCTTGAACTCCGTTCCAGACTGAGCGCTTTTATTCACGGCAGTCATAGCGGCAACGATAGCGGTACCATGATCTCCATCCCCGATTACGGCATCCAATTTAGAGAATTCCTCCTCACGTGCCTTGATCTGTTTCAGCGCATTGTCTAACATGGCCTTGAAGGCCTCGATAGTAAGTTGTTTCATATATATTATTTATTTACCTAGGGTTGTCCAATAAGGTGCGTCCGCACGTTTGTTATTCAAATAATCGATATGGTCCTCATCCAAGATCGCTAGGATCATCTGGAATCCGGCTTGTTCCTGTACGGTCAAGATCTCTTGGATACGGCTTACCACCACCTGCAAGCCACGAGCCTCTAATTCCTTATAAGCCTTGCGGAAGATGATATTCAATTCCATATGGGTAGTAGCGCCTACGCCGTTAATGATCAACAACATCTTATCACCGGCTTTTGGCTGTAACTGCTGGCAAAGTAGGTCTACCATCTCCGCTGCCGTATCATCGGCGGATACCAACGGTTTCTGTCCACCACCGCCTTCGCCATGCTGGCCCATACCGATCTCCATGATTCCATCGGGAAGATTCGTGATCGTACCTCCGTTCTGGGGATGCGTACAAGAACGCATAGCGACAGCCAAGGTAGCCACGTTCTTATTATAGCGTTCACCTATCTCAATCAACTCGTCTAAAGACTTCCCTTCCTCGGCGGCGGCACCTAATATCTTATACAAAGGAACACAACCGGCCAAGCCACGGCGATCATCTACATTCGCCCCGATACCTGCGCTGATATCATCATGCGTAAGTAATTTCCTCACCTTGATACCCTTACGAGCAGCCAACTGGCAAGCCATATTAGCGCTCATCACGTCGCCGGAATGGTTCAATACGACCAGCAAGATCCCGGCCTCACGATCCATCAATTGCAGTGCCTGAAACAAACGTTGGGCACCCGGAGCGGCGAATACGTCACCCACGACGGAGCAATCCAACATGCCCTCTCCTACGAAACCGCTCAAGGCAGGCTCATGACCGGAACCGCCTAAAGTAACGATCGCTACCTTATCATTGCCTTTCGGGTTAGCACGTACGACGATATTCTCAGCCGCCAACTTTACTTGATTCGGATACGCTAATACATAGCCTTCCAATAACTCTGCCGTAATATTCTCAGGATCATTTATGAATTTTGTCTTGATGTCTGACATGGTATTATCCTCCTTTAGATTTATAAATTTTGATTTACGAATTATTTTAGTTCCATGATCTCGATAGCGATACCTTCTTCCTCGATGAAAGCGATCGTCAAGTGCTCGTCGCAAACAGCCGGGCCGAATATTACCTTCTTACCTTCCAACTCTTTTTCCAAACAAGGAACCGTATAAGCGATATGGCCATTGGTCTGTACCAACTCCGGTAGGCAGCTGCCTTTCTCGAATTTCAAGAACTCGATCCGGTTCGGACTCTTGCTGTAATCCGTCAACCATACACTCAGGCCTTCGTTATAAACCGCCCCTTCCTTACTTTCCGTAGTGACAATTCCTACGTGATTAAATGTTCTCATGATCTATTCAATTTATAGTTAGACAATTATATTATTAAAATTCGTTCTCTTCCGATAGGATATAAAGCCAGCCCCCAATACTAGGATGATCGACAGATAAAGATAAATAAATATCCCGTTCACGTTGTCATTCTGGCCATAAGAGTGCATGCCACTCAAGAAATAATTCACACCGAAGAAGGTCATCAACACCGAATAGAAGGCCAAGATAGACGTAAAATTAAACAACCACAGGTTATTGCATTTCGGTATCAAGCGGAGATGCGTCACGATCGCATATATCACCATCGTAATCAACGCCCACGTCTCCTTCGGGTCCCAGCCCCAATAACGTCCCCACGACTCATTCGCCCAGACCGCTCCCAAGAAAGTACCGATCGTCATCAGGGCCAATCCGATCCAAAGTGACATCTCGTTCACGATACTCAATTCTCGTACCCGTTCTTTGAGCATCACGCTGTTCTTCTCCCCGCTTACGCTCATCATCACCAGATTCGTCAAGCCGATCAGACAGCTAATACCGAAGAAACCGTAAGCTCCCACGATAACCGCCACATGGAACATCAACCACGGGGATTTCAAGACCGGAACCAGCGGATTGATCTGCGGGTCCATCCAACTCAAGCCGGACACGAACAAGATGATCCCCCCGAATAAAGTAGCCAACGCAAACGTAAGCGTACTCTTGCGTACGAACAACAACCCGGCGAACACCGTAGCCCAAGCCACATAAACCATCGTCTCGTACGAATTGCTCCAAGGGGCGTAACCTGCGATATACCACCGCATTCCCATCCCATACATATGGAAAACGAATACGGCCAAAATGCCCAGACTCAATAACCAAGTCGTATAGGTAACCCATTTTTCCTTCTTGAATAAGGCCACGAAAGCGAAGATCAGCAACAAGCCTCCCAAAATCAAGTACCCTTTCTTACATTGCCGGAATACATCCATTTGATTATATTTAATCTCGGCCTGTATTTTCTCAGGGCGAATGTCTACCGTCTTATTCTTGGCTTGCTGATACGTATGGATCATACCGATCACCTCGTCCGCTTTCTCCCAATCACCACTCTTCAATCCTTCTTGTACCTCCGATAAATACCAGCCCATAATGTGGGTAACGAACATGGAGTCTTTTCCGGAAAACGCCGACAAATCATCGCCCGGCGCATACCATTTGTGATCCGGATCGTCCTCTTTCGGGAAAAGGTTCAACATCTGGTAATTGATCAATTGATGGAAGATATTCACCTGCTCGTCCAGCTTGATCAAGTCCTTATCGAAGCGGGTACGCTCCGCCGGCATTTTATTGTAGGCCTCGTCCAGCTTCTCTTGCAATTTATAGCGTCCGTGGCTATCGAATACCTCTATATAGGCACACTCCTTATCCGTAAGGTCGTAATAATTAGCCAGCTCACTATTAGACAAGGCGATAAACGGCACCCGGACCCACATATCCGGCATAGCCAAGACGCTCAACAAGAACTGATCAGAGTTCAAGAAACCGAACTGATCCGATTTATGCAACTTCCGTAGTACCTCGGAAGAAAATGTATTGATTGGCAACATACGTCCGCTTACCGATTGGATCGGCAACGCACCGAACTTAGCGGCATGTTCCGGACTTATCGCATATTTCTGTATGGCCTCCTTCATCTCGGGAGCGGCCGCACCTTGCGCCCGCAAGCCCCCTACGGAAAGAAGAACCGCTACTAACAGGGTCGTTTTACGAGCGCCCTCTCTTAAATCTTTCAACTGACGGCTTAATTTCATGAAACGGGAGTTTTTACCTACCAAGCAAAGTATAAAGCCGATCACTAAAATCACGTAACCGGTATATGTAATATTCCTTCCGGCCACATCTCGGTTCACGGAAAGTACCGTTCCTTGCTCATCCGGGTCATAGGAGGCTTGGAAGAAACGATAGCCTTTCACGTCTAATACATTATTCATATATACCCGGGCATGGCGAGTCTGTCCATCTACATGTACCAGCAACTCACTCTCATAAGCGGAGGGACTGGCAGAGCCGGGATAGCGGGTTAAGGTAAATTTCACGAGTTCTACGCTAAAAGGGAGCGTATGATAGAGAGTCTGGTCCGAGGTACGGATCATGATACGATCGCTAGCCTCTCCCTCACGCAGGTGAAGGATTCCTTCCTCGCCGAGAAGGTGGGAAACAAGGGCGCCCAGAAGGATGACAATAAAGGCGGCATGGGTGACCATCAATCCCCATCTACGCCGTTTAAGCAACTGGTGCTTGATAACGATAGCCACGAAATTGGCTACCAATAAGAATTGGAGTAAGAAAAACAGAGGAGAATAGTAAATCATCGCTTTAGCGGCGGCAGTACCGTGATACTTCTCTATAAAAGTAGCGACAGCCAAGCCAAAGGCGTAGATCAATAGGAGGACGATAGTCGTCACAGAAGAAGAGATAAATCTTTCTAGAGTTTTCATTTGCTCATTTATTAATAACACTGATGCGACAAATGTACGCAGATTAATCATTTTTGAAAGAATCGGCGATTAATTTGCCGCATCCATGTTATCTATCTATAAATAGACCTTGTCTATTAATCCTCAATAATTACCCGGAAGCCTACGTTGAACACACGTTGGTACGGATAATATCCTTTACGGGTATAAGCCGTCGAGAATTTCGGTCGCTCGATATAAGAACCACCACGAACCACCTTATACTCGGAGACCTCTTTCGATTTCTCGTTGTAAGGATAAGGCAAGTAATCTGAACGAGTCCATTCCGCCACGTTACCGTGCATGCAATACAAACCGAACGGATTCGCTTCATATTGCTTACCACCCACCTGAACCAAATTGCCATCATCCACGCCTTCCTCTTTCGGTAAGTAAGTATAGTACTTGTACCAATAAGAAGTCTTAGGCATCGGTTGCGGGTCGATACCGCTTACGGCAAGCAGGAGCGTGGTTACGTCGGCTAGGTTATCCTTTTTGCCGAAGTCCGCATTCATATCGCCATACCAGAAATCTTGATCGCTACCGGCACGACAAGCCCATTCCCATTGCGCCTCGGTCGGAAGCGTGATGTTCAAGCCTGTTTTCTCACTCAGCTTCTTACAATAATCCATAGCGTCATTGTAACTTACACGGATTACCGGTTGCTCCGGTTTATTAGCGGGATATCCTTGAACCACGTGATCTTTCCATTGCTGATCCACGAAACGGCTGTCGTGATCCGGGAAAATCACGTTGAATTGCTGGTTCGTAACCTCCAACTCACCCATCCAGAAAGCTTTGTCAATCTTCACTTTCGCCGTCGGACGAGTATCGGATTGCCCACGATAGCTGCCCATCACGAATTGTCCGGCCGGAATGCGAACAAATGTCATCTTGATACCCGGAGCCAACTCGATCTCCTTACGGGTTTCCTTCTCGTCAGCCAACATAGCCTTGATCCGGTCCGCATCGAAAGGCCAGCCTTTCACCTTCAACTCTTTTTCCTTGACAGGAGCCAATTTCTCCGGCATCTCCGGTTTGATCTCACCTTTACCCTTCAAGTAAGCGGCATAATCGGAGATCTCTTTCTTCCAATCCACGCCTGCGCCATTCGCATACTTATCCGTCAACTCTTTACGGCGCTTGATCTGGTCGAAGCCTTGATACGGGATGATATCCTTCGAAAGCACATTTGCGTTGAAATAACCCTTATCCGGAGCGTTGTAATCAATCCAGTTATAAAGGGTTTTCCACTCTTTATCCGTCAGTTGCACGTTAAAGTGCCCTTTCTTCAACATACGAACCAGTTCACTCGTGTTCGGATGATATTCATACGGTTGAAGAACCACCATATCACCCTCGCCACCTTGACGGTGTACATACGGATGCAGATTCAAGTAAGAAGTGCCATAACCTAATTTATCCTTCTTGCCCCCACGCAAGTCGAAAGCCTTACCCTCACCATTATGGCAAGCGATACAGGCACGATCCAAGATCGGTTGGATCTCCAGATCGAACGTGAACGAACGGGTCCCCCCTTCCGGCGGAGTCAACGCATGCGGGGCTTTCTGCGAAGCCATCACACGTTTCGGGATAGGAATCTGGTTCTGGTCCTCATGGCAACCGATACAAGATACCACCTCGCCCGGCTGACCGGTCAACCAGCTACGCATCCACTGGATAGCCACTCCGTCTTTGTCTAACGGCTGGATAGAGATCGGCGTATTCGCCGGGATCTTGAAGATAGCGGAGCCATCCTCTTCTACCGGTACTGTACCCAACATACGTTTGATGTCCCAACCGGACTGGATTCCATGCCAGTTATGATCGGAGGTAGTCTTCACGTAAGCATACTCATAAGCGTGCAGACGAAGAGATTTAACCGTACCCCGGGGAATGCCTCTCAAACCCTCTCCCTCGTAAATATCCTGAATAAAGACCGTAGCCTCTTTGTCATTCAATTTCACACGGTCCGGAATAGCCGGAGGAGTCTGTGTCTTACGTACGGCAACCGGACTGATATAGCCCTCACCCTCTACCTTACGCAAACAAGTCACGTTATCGAATACGTCCACCAAATAGATACCCCATAAATCCTGTGGATCTAATTTAGCGGCCACCAAGAAATATTTATCATTCAGCGGAGTCGGTTTGATAAACTGCGGCCATACGCCATTTACCAACTCATCCTTAATCTCCTCCACGATCGGCCGGTTACGATACGGTATCTCCTGTACCATACCAGCGGCGCCTTTACGGGCTTTCGCCGGATCGAACACGATTAAACGACCGGAACGGGCAATACCATGGTGACCGGAGATAATTCCCACGAAAGCGGAACCGTGGCCCGGCAACGGCTGAATATCGAACGTACTGTTCGGGAACATCGATCCGCTACCATACAGCGCTTTCTGCTCCGTACCATCCGGATTCATGTTCATCACGATACGGGAATAATAGTGCGTCAAGTCCGTGTACTCCCAACGAGTGTACATCACACGGCCGTTATTCATCACTACCGGGTTCCAGTTCGCATCTTGATCGAAAGTCAGACGGCGCAAGTTCTTCGTATCCGGCGTATAAAGTACCATATTACCGACAGGGTCATCACCGCTTACACAAGGCACGCCTTGATAACCGATATTCGAGTTGGCGATGATACGTCCGTCCGGTAAGTAGGTTCCATCATAAAACTCCAGATCCGGCTCCTCGTTATGTATTAATTGCTTAAAGCCCGAGCCATCCAATTTCACCTCGAATACGTTCCAACGCTTATCGGGCATCGTCTGGGTAAACATAGCACGATCGCCATCCCAATGCATCCGCAAGTCGGCGACAGAGGAACCGTTTCCCGGTTTATAGATCGACCGTACCTGTACATCCTCCCCGCGTAAATTACTCAACTCCACGATATCAGCGTCGAAGCCCATACGGCGGGCGGACTCTTGGTTGCTCCAGTTATTACCCTGCGTACCCAAATCCGGAGCCATTGCCTTATGAGCGTTTACACCTAATTTAAAGCGGGCAGCCAAGACTTTATCACCATCCAAGAACGGGTTCGCCAGCAAGATCGTACGTTTATTCGCAATCGCTTTCTCCGCGTTAACCAAAGCGGCCTCATCACCACTATAAATACCATCGAAACCTTTCTTTACCTGCTGTTCCAGCTCATCCAAAATCGGTTGATACTTAGTGGCATCGAAACCTTTCAGTTTTTTCATATCATTGAAAGCCAGACGAATCGCCTCCATATTCAACCAACTCAAGTCGCTCTGCAAATTACAGATACGTTGAGTTTTCTCATAAAGTTTCAAATACTCACGGATCTGAGTATCAATATCTTTTTCTGTCTCGATCTGCTTAACAGCGTTCTTTACATACGCAGCGTCTTTCAGACGAGAAGCCAGATTCAAGACAATATCACGCTCAGCGGAAGCGTCACTAGCAGTCAACCAATTCTCCAACCCATCGATATTAGCGTTTAAGGCTCCTAATTCCTTCGGATAAGCGGCTAGCAAACGTGCGGCCTCCTCCTTCGGGAAAACATTCATGATACGGAAGAATACACTACCTACCGTCGACTGATCGGCCAAACCCACCTCAGCCTCGAAGCGTACATATTCCTTATTGATATTGTACACCATCACGCCATTGGCATGGCATAATACACTATGATCGTATTTCTTACCGCCGATCAACAAAGGATTCCCGTATAAATCCGTATTCTTGCGGATACTGCCCGAGCCAGAAACCCAATAATCAGGATCTAACTCATCCAACCAAACCGAACTACCGTCCGCCTTGATTAAACGGGCGTTCGCCCATGTACCCCAATCCCAATCCGTACCATCCGGTCCGGCGGCCGTAACAAGCACCAACTGATCCAGCCCCGTCAAATCGGCGGACATCGGGACAGCCTTCTGCTTCGCCTTGATCCAAGCCGACATGATCGGCATGTTCGCCTTCACCAAAGAGGCACGAAGCTCAGACTTTTGTTTTACTGAGGCGTCAATCCAGTTATCCACCTTCTTTTGCTTCGGACCTGCCGAAACAAGAAGAGAGGTCGACAACAAGAGTGATACCATTATATAGTATTTATTCATGTATTAAATTTAAATTTAGAAGGTTGTTTATTGAAACCCTAAGGATCACGATCGACAACCCTTAGAATTACGAAGCATAACCCTATAGGTTTTTATAAAGCGGCCTTCTGGTTCGTGAAACGTAAGCCAGCGTTGTCGTGATAGCATGCCCACTCATCTACGATAGCGCCTTCCGGACCTGCCATCATAAAGTGGAATGTCTCCAATTTCTTCAGACGTAATACGTCGCCGACCTTCTGAACCACGAAATTCTTGCTCTTGATCGGTCCGTGTCCAGCAGGGATAGCCGGTGCGTTCGGAGTCTCGTCACCTACCTCAGAGAAGTTGTATACCCAACCCTTCTCTACCATCCAAGACTCATGTTTAGCCGGGAAGTCAGTCTTTACGTGAGCATGTTCCGGAATCATCTGGCCCGGCAACAAATAGATAGCGTGAGCGAAATACTTATACTCCGGATCGTTGATCCAGAAAATACCCCCCATACCTACATTCTCGAAATCACCCAAACCAAAGTCTGTCACCCACATATCTTTCGCCATCAACTCCGTGAAAGGAACATCGTAAAAAGCAAACATATCTTTCATCGCTTCCATAGCGACATCTTGTTGGAACTTGCCGTCTTTATAAAAATCGGCGTTCGTGTACTTCTTTGAATAAGCCATTGTTTTATTTTTTTGATTGTTAGTATTACATGCGTTCGTGCATTCTTTGCGGCAAGTTCCTTCCGGACAATTGCCCTCCCCGTTAGCGGCGCAACAAGTAGCGTCTGTTGTTGTCTTTCCCGTACATGCGACCATAGATGCCAACGCCAATCCCATAGCCGCCATTTTCATGTTCAAACCTTTTCTCATTTGTTTTTGTGTATATTTGTTAGTACTATCTGTTTCAACGTATCGCTATTCCCTCGATCTCGATCAATAACTCATCCCGGCAAACGTCGGCCCACATATAAGAGATCGGGATATTTAATCCGTAGGTATTCATCAAACGCTCAGCCTCCTCGTAGTCGGATTTATTCTTCAAGTAGACTCGTAACTTAACCAATTTAGCGTCAGCGATCAGTTCCGCTATATTTTCCATCGTGATCCGTAGCTGACGTTCCAGACCTACTCCCGTCAAGCTCTCCTCACCACGGATAGCGGCTGTACCGGAGATATAAATCAATTTACGATCCTGAAAAGTCATGCTCTTGGCACGCTCGAACTTAGGGGTCGTCTTCTTTTGTCGGGCAACTTCCAGTACTTGTTCCGAATACGCATGGGCGGCCACCTGCAACTTATTATCGATCGGCGTAGCGAAAGCGTCCGGCGTAGTAAATACGGCGGCATCCACATCGATCAAGATACCTCCCAGATTCGCCCCGATACCCGTAGCGGCAGGATAACCATTCGTCCATTCCGTTTTACTATAAAAATCAGACCGGGCGTTATTAAACGCTTGGTAATGCTGATCCTGACCGTCGAAAGCGGTTATACGCTCGATATAATTCCACTGGCGGATAATGCTATTCAACGGAAAACCCTCCCGACGAAGCACATCCCCCAATAACCGGAAAGCTTCCACCGACTGAGGCTCTATACCAAAATGGAGTACATCCCCTTGAAAACCGCCGGCAAAAAGGAAACGTCCCGAGGCATTCTCCAACAAGACATAAGGAACACCTTGATAATGACGGAAAGTAATCCGATCCTGCGCATCGGGCACATAGCTATGTACCTCCATCAGCAAAGGAGCGTTCAGCGGCGGTTGGGAGACATAGCTCAAAGCCGGTTCGCAATCCCCATAATACCGACGGATTTTCTCCCGCAGCAAAACCCGGCGTGCCACGTATTCCTCATTTGTACCCGGAGTACCGAAAAAGGCCAACCTCATGATCACCTCGTTTTGAGGCAATTGAGACAATAGATCGTCCACCATAACGGCGAACTCGGCCCGCTTGGTGCTTAATATCGTATAATGTATCTTCTCACAATAATTCATATCCTTTTATTTTACAGGGAGTTTACATATTCCGTTAACGCCTCGATATCTTTCTTGGAAACCTTTTTATCGATGCCATGCTTATGGACCTCGAACACCTCTTCCATGGTAGCCGCACGCCCATCAAACAGATAAGGAGCCGTACGCCAGACCTCGATCAAAGTAGGCGTATCCCACCCTTTCTCAAATTCTATATCCTCGCCGATACGGTGCATCTTCATATCCGTATAATAAGGACCGCTATGACACTCGCCACATTTCAGTTTCTCAAACACCTTTCTTCCCTCTTTCGCCTTATCCGATAATTCCCCATTTACTAAATACGGGCTAGGCACCGGACGCAAGGATTTCATATAAGCGTCCACACATTTCGCCATTTCCTCTTCTGGCTCAAAAAACTGAATGAACTTAAAACCGGCACGTACCGCATATTCCGCACTCTCACGAACACCCGAGATCATGCTTGGGGGAGTCACATGCGAATACAACATGCTCTTACAATTCTTCGAGTTACCAACTCCATCATTCATCAAGTCCCAGTTCATCCCGTCCGTACGGGCATCCCCCGGATGGCAACCGTTACAACTCTGCCAGCCTTGATAGCAATGATTTGCGTCGTTAAAGTATTTCTCGCCCTTGTTCTCCGGCGTTTCCGTACGCCCCGGATTCATGTCGGTAGCCGTCACCTCCAATGTATTTATATCGACGGTATTCAAGATATCGGCGAAATAAGTAGGGATTACCAACTTATCTCCCGAAAATATAAAATTTCGGGGACCGTTTCCTTGTAAGGTAACTCGCTCACGAAGTCCATACAAGAAATTCAAGTCGTAATCCAGACGGCTCTTATCCTTATAAGACTCAAACTTCGCCAACATCGCCGGATGATCGATCACGCTTACCTCATGCGTACCGCTATGCGTGATAAAGATATGCTTGTCATCGCAAGCGATACTCCAGATACCGGCAGCGCCACGATCCGGCTCGTCCACCAATACCGCCCCAACGAATTCCTGCTTCGCCACATCGATCACGCTGAAAGCACTCGTGTTCATCCAACCTTGTTGAAGTTGGGAAGTAGGCACCGTGAATCGTCCCAAGTTATGAGACACGTATATATATTTCCCGTCCGGCGTGATGCACATCCCTCGTAAGGCATTGCTACCATTCGCCAATTGGATATCTTTCACTTTCGTAAACCCATCCATCTCGATTACTGATACGCAAGCGGCCACCACATCCACGTCCGCCCGTTGTGCGGGCAGGAAATTCGTAACAAACATATACTTGCCATCCTTGCTGAATACCGCCGATTTAGGCTCACGCAACACTTTCACGCTCCGGACTACCTTACGCATCACCGGATCTATCTCGACCACCGAATTATCGAACTGATTACATACATATATATGTTTCTTATCCGGTCCGAACATCGGATGGCAGGCTCCCGATCCCGTCGGTATGGCCGCTTCCACCCTACCCGATTCCAAGGAAAGCACTTGTAAACGGCCGGTCTTCTCGAAGGTCGTCACATACACCTTATCCCCATCCGGAAGCAACCCGGTCGGGATCTCATCAAACGGAAACGAATGAAGTAAGCTCTTACCGTCCGCTGAAAAAATATCCAGATGTCTCGTTCCTTTCTGTGTCATTAATAGCTCCCCCTTCGCATTCAATACGGCATCCGTAGTAAAGAAAGGTGGGTTGCCGGCTGAAGCGAGAGAAACGCAACAGCCGACAAGACAAGCCACCAATGAGTTTTTTATCAAGTATTTTCGTGTGTTCATGGTATATTTTGTATTCCTTATTTTCTAAATCCTAGTTCGTTCGAGATCACCCCGGCAATCTCCTTGATCACCTTCACCGTATTTTTCACCACCTCTTTCGATAAGCGGTCTTTCGGGCCGGAGATCCAAATCGCTCCACAAGGATATCCCGTATAATTAAAGATCGGGGCGCCTACGCAGATCACGCCGCTCAGCTCCTCCTCATTATCCATGGCATATCCCAGCTTACCAACCTTCTCCAATTCCTCCAGATAGGCCTCACGAGAAGTGATCGTCCGGGAATTATACCGTGTAAACGTCATGTAGGACAGGTAACGATCTCGCACCGTCTTCGGCAAATAAGCCATAATCGCCTTTCCGGGAGCCGAACAATGCAACTCAAACGGCTTTCCCGGCGACAGGACGAAGCGGAACGTATGATGTCCTTGCGCTTGTTCGATAAAAATCCCTTTCTCATCTCCCAAGACACCAAAGCAAGCGGTCTCTTTCACTTGATCACGTAAATCACGCAAATGTGGCAAGACGGTCTCTAAGAGATTGTGTTCATTCAAGGATCTGAAACCAAGGGTCAATAATTTTCGGGAAAGTTTATAGCGTTTCGTGTCTTCACTAAAATTAAGATATTCCAGCCGCACCAATGTATTCAAAATACGGTAAGCCGTAGTCTGAGATATATCGAGCGCCGACTTAATATCTTGCAATGTTTCCCCCGCCGACCGCAAGGAAAGGTACTCAAGAACCGCAATGCCCTTCTCTAAATTAGGCACTTTATAGTTCTCATCCACTTTTTCCATATTTGGTAGCGTGTTTTCCATATTTGAAATTGCGTTTCAGATTTGAATCAAATATAGCAGTGATGAATTTAAACAAGATACGAAATATGTAAAAAGGTGTTAAGCATGTTGCAGAGCATAAATATCATAGAACAAAAAAGCCGGAATCTCTTCCGGCCTTCTTTAAACGCAATGAATCTACTATTTTTATTTCTTGCAATCGCAAGTTGAGTAGGCTACTAACATCCAAACCAACTTCTCCTGTTCTTTCAGATAATCGCTCATCAAAGCGACCGTAGCCTCATCGCCTGCCTCAGATGCCAAGGAAAGAAGTTTACGCTCCTCACCGATCAGATGATCGTATGTATCAAGAATATTCTTTAACGCCTCGTCACCACAAGATACGCCTGATACCTCTTTTACACGGGCTACTTTCAAATACTCGCTGAACTTGTTCTCCGGCTCGCCTCCCAACATCAGGATACGTTCCGCCAACTCGTCAACCTTCTCGGCAGCGTTGTTGTACATATCCTCGAATTTACCATGAAGAACGAAGAAACCGTGTCCCTTAATATTCCAGTGGAAACCACGAAGGTTCGTATAGAATACTTGGTAATCCGCCAATAATTGTTTCAAGCTCGCTACTACGTTACTTACCGCTGACGCATCTAAATGAAGATAATCTAATGTTTTCATACTGCTATTTTTTAATTGTTATACTTTTCGTTTTTCTTATATCGCAAAGATATGGCAAATATAAACAACTGTCAAACAGATAATTCCTATACATATATAGATAAAATCTATATTTAAACGATCAGCAGGAAGACTTGCGATAGAACTTGGGTTTCTATTTACCCAATTTAAACTTATATCCTGCGGTAAGAACCAAGGTATGGTAATTCGCCTCGATCGATCCTCCCTTATACTCTTTACCTAACGATACATCATAGCCAAAATTGATAAAGCATTGTTTTATTTCCACACCTACAGTGGCACTTATACCCCAATCAAAAGCACGAAGCCCTTCACAGGGATCATGGGTATAAAACTTAGCGGATTCTTCCGAAGCGACAGACCATCCCCCGAACATTCCTTTATCCAATACGCTTACGGCTATATAAGGGCCTACTCCGACATTCAAACGAATATCCTCAGCTAATTTGAACGATAAATTAGCCATAATCGGTAATTGCAAGAAATTTCGTGTCACCTTATTTGAGTAATCATACGCATATCCATACGGATCATAAGTAGGTCCCGGCACAGTCCACCAATAATGCCCATATCCATATCCGGGGAATTGGTCATTACTATATCCCCTTTGCGTATAATACAGACCGGACTTCAGAGAAAGAAATTCCGGCTTCAACTGATATTCCACTCCTACCCCAATCTTCCAACTCGGTTTCCAATCAACCATTGGACCCGCCTTCATCACTGTCATACCCGCTTCCGGAACTACCGACCACTGGGCTTGTACCGATACTACACCCAGCATTAACACCATCGCAAATACTACAACTCTTTTCATATACTTTTTATTTTGATAAAATAATCGAACGATATATATGAATAAGACATGAAACAATAAAAAACCCCTATTGGCACCAACAGAAAAAGGCCGGAATCACTTCCGACCTTCTCCAAACGCAATGAATCACCTTTTTTACTTCTTGCAATCGCAAGTTAAATATGCTACTAACATCCAAACCAACTTCTCTTGTTCTTTCAGATAATCACTCATCAAAGCGACCGTAGCCTCATCTCCCGCCCCGGATGCCAAGGAAAGAAGTTTACGCTCCTCACCGATCAAATGACCATACGTATCAAGAATATTCTTTAACGCCTCGTCACCGCAGGATACGCCTGATACCTCTTTTACACGGGCTACTTTCAGGTACTCGCTGAACTTGTTCTCCGGCTCGCCTCCCAACATCAGGATACGTTCCGCCAACTCGTCAACCTTCTCGGCAGCGTTGTTGTACATATCCTCGAATTTACCATGAAGAACGAAGAAACCGTGTCCCTTGATATTCCAGTGGAAACCACGAAGGTTCGTATAGAATACTTGGTAGTCCGCCAATAATTGTTTCAAGCTTGCTACTACGTTACTTACCGCTGATGCGTCTAAGTGGATATAATCTAATGTTCTCATAATTGCTACTTTTTAATTTGTTATACTTTTTGTTTTTCTTATACCGCAAAGATACGGCAAGTATAAGTAGCTGTCAAACAGATAATTTTTATATCAAGATAGAGGAAATTTATTAAACTATTCCATACAATAAGTATGCAAATGACATGAATACATAAATAATTGGATACTAACATTTTAAAAAGACGATTATCATTTTCGAAAAACACGTACGTGTTTTTTTGAAAAGTCGTACATGTTTTTCGGCAAACACGTACGACTTTTTACAGATACTCCGGCGACATTTACTAACATTGAGATTTCTCCATGCTTCTGCGCTTCGTCTATCAAGCTCAGAATAGACGAGCGTGAGGACAAGTCCATTTCCATCGGCAGTACGTCAAATCCGGCATTGTTCATTGTCTGGGCAATAATCGCTGCATTATTCATACTGTTTTTTTTCAAAAAAGGTTACCTTCGCGGAAACAAGATTTCGCTTTGGAAGTACAAGAATTATTGAAACTATATGCCGCTCACCCGCAAGTGACGGCGCTGGACACCTTACTGAAAAACGATACGTCCCGCAATATATTCCTAAAGGGACTGAATGGCTCGGGTCCGGCGATGACGATCGCCTCTCTTTTTACGAAAGGAAGGGGAAGCTATGTGTGTGTGTTGAACGACCAAGAGGAAGCCGGCTATTTCTATCACGACTTGATGCAGCTTACCGCCAGCAATGAGGTATACTTCTTCCCATCCGCTTACCGGAGGGCCATCAAGTACGGGCATGTCGATCCGGCGAACGAGATCCTGCGCACCGAGGTACTCAGCCGGTTGCAAGACCCGGACGCCTCTTTCGTGATCGTCACGTATCCGGACGCCTTGGCGGAACGAGTCGTGGCCCGGGAGGTATTGAAGGAGAATACCTTAAAAATCAGCGTGGGCGAGAAGCTGGATAATATGTTTGTCTCTGACGTGCTGGACGAGTATGGCTTCGAGCAGGTCGATTATGTATATGAGCCGGGGCAGTACGCCCTCCGTGGCAGTATCCTCGACGTTTTCTCTTTCTCCAACGAGTTTCCCTACCGTATCGACTTTTTCGGCGACGAGGTGGAGACCATCCGTACGTTCGACGTGGAGACGCAACTCAGCAAGGAGAAACTGGACAGCATCTATATCGTCCCGGAGATGAGCAAGAACGCCAAGGATAGTACTTCCTTGCTAGGCTCCCTCCCCCGGAACACCTTCATAGCGGCGAGAGATCTCGCATGGTGCAAGGAGCGCATCGGAAGCGTATGGAACGACGATCCGGTGGTAGCCGACGAGGAATCCTTCGCCGATATCGACCAGATGCGGAAGAAATTAGTCCGGGGCGAGGACTTCCTACGGGAGGTCTTGGATTTCCGTCGCATCCATTTCGGGGTACGGCCGATGGGAACGGCGGACGCTACCATCCACTTCTCTACGCAAACGCAGCCGATCTATCATAAGAATTTCGACCGGGTGAGCGAGTCGTTCCATAAATACCTCGACGAGGGTTATGCATTATATATATTGAGCGATCAAGAGAAACAAGCCAACCGTATCCGGATGATTTTCGAGGATAGGGGCGACAATATCCCTTTCACCGCCGTAAACCGCACGATACACGAGGGATTCGCCGACGATACGCTACGCATCTGCTTTTTCACCGACCATCAATTGTTCGACCGCTTCCACAAGTTCAACTTGAAGAGCGATAAGGCACGAAGCGGAAAGATCACCCTTTCACTCAAGGAGCTGAACCAGTTCTCGCAGGGGGATTATATCGTACATATCGACCATGGCGTAGGACAGTTCGGGGGATTGGTACGCACCGAGGTGAACGGTAAGATGCAAGAGGCCATCAAATTGATTTATCAGAATAACGATATTATATTCGTCAGCATCCATTCCCTGCATAAATTATCGAAATACAAGGGGAAAGAGAGCGGCGAGCCTCCTAAGTTGAGCAAGCTCGGCACAGGCGCTTGGGAAAAGATGAAGGAACGTACCAAGGCGAAGGTGAAGGATATCGCCCGGGACTTGATCCTCCTCTATTCCAAACGCAAGCAAGAGACGGGTTTCGCCTACACGCCGGACAGCTTCATGCAGCATGAGCTGGAAGCCAGCTTCATCTACGAGGACACGCCGGACCAGATGAAGGCGACCGCCGAGGTCAAGGCGGATATGGAAAGTACCCGTCCGATGGACCGGCTGATTTGTGGAGACGTTGGTTTCGGAAAGACCGAGGTAGCTATCCGCGCGGCATTCAAGGCGGTATCGGACAATAAGCAGGTGGCCGTGTTGGTACCCACCACCGTACTGGCTTTCCAGCATTACCAGACGTTTTGTGAGCGCTTGAAGGATTTCCCTTGCAAGATCGATTATATCAGCCGGGCCCGTACGGCCGCGCAAATCAAGGCTACCTTGAAAGAGCTGAAAGAGGGCGAGGTGAATATCTTGATCGGCACCCACCGGATCGTCGGCAAGGATGTACGTTTCAAGGATCTGGGCTTGCTTATCATCGACGAGGAGCAGAAGTTCGGGGTATCCGTCAAGGAGAAGCTTCGGCAGCTGAAGGTGAACGTGGACACCTTGACCATGACGGCCACCCCGATCCCCCGTACCCTACAGTTCTCCTTGATGGGGGCCCGGGATCTTTCCAGCATCACCACGCCACCGCCCAACCGTTATCCCGTGCAGACGGAGGTGGAGCGTTTCAACCCCGATATTATCCGGGAAGCGATCAATTTCGAGATGAGCCGGAACGGGCAGGTGTTCTTCATCAACAACCGTATCCAGAACATTTACGAGATGGAAGCCTTGGTACGGCGAGAAGTCCCCGACGCACGGGTAGCCGTGGGGCACGGGCAGATGGAACCGGAGAAGCTAGAAAAGATCATCCTCGATTTCGTGAATTATGAGTATGACGTATTGATAGCCACCAGTATCGTGGAGAGCGGCATCGACGTGCCCAACGCCAATACGATCATCATCAACAACGCCCAGCAATTCGGGCTTAGCGACCTCCATCAGCTACGCGGACGTGTAGGACGAAGCAACCGGAAAGCCTTCTGCTACCTCCTTTCCCCGCCCCTCACCTCGCTGACACAGGAGGCACGACGCAGGTTGCAGGCGATCGAGAACTTCTCCGAGCTGGGTAGCGGTATCCATATCGCCATGCAAGACCTCGACATCCGGGGAGCCGGGAATATGCTAGGCGCCGAGCAAAGCGGTTTCATCGCCGACCTAGGCTATGAGACGTACCAGAAGATCTTGGAGGAGGCGGTAGACGAATTGAAAAGCGAGGAATTCGCCGATCTTTACGCTGATAATGCCGAAGGGCACCGGGATACGGGCAGCGAATACGTCCGAGAGACCTATATCGAGAGCGACCTGGAATTGATGTTCCCTCCCACCTACATCCCCAACGACTCGGAACGTATCTCCCTATACCGGGAGTTGGATAATATGGAGGAGGAACGTGACATCCTCGCCTTCACGGAGCGCTTGAAAGACCGCTTCGGCAAGATACCGAAGGAGGGCAAGGAGTTGATCCGGATCGTGCGCCTCCGCCGCATGGCCAAGAAACTGGGCATGGAGAAAGTGGTCCTGAAGAAAGGGCAGATGAGCCTCTTCTTGGTGAATAACCCGGATAGCCCGTATTACCAAAGCGAGGCGTTCGGCAAGCTGCTGGGCTTCATCCAAAAGCATCCCCGTGAGTGTAACCTCCGGGAGCAGAACGGCAAGCGAAGTATCGTGATCAAGAACGTCCCTACGGTGGAAGCGGCATGCGGCTACCTGCAAGAGATGGAAAAAATAAACTCAACCGACTTTTGACACATCCTCTTACAAACACGAAAAGATATGGAAAAGAAAACGATTATAGACCTTTTTGAGAGTTCAGTGAAGCGCTTCCCCGGTAATCCTTTTTTATGGGAGAAGACGGGCAAGCGATTCGAGCCAACCACTTACTCCAAGGTTCGCGACCTCGTCTATGAGGAAGGCGCAGGCCTCGTATCGCTGGGCGTGCGGAAAGGGGATAACATGGCTTTGCTGAGCGAGGGCCGCAACGCGTGGATCATCGGCGAGCTGGCCATGTTCTACGCCGGGGCGACGAACGTGCCCCTATCGATCAAGCTGGAGGAGGCGAACGACCTCTTATTCCGCCTCGTCCACGCCGACGTGAAATATATCATGGTATCGGGCCAGCAACTCAAGAAAATCCGGGCGATCAAGGATAAGCTCCCCGCCGTACGGAAGATCATCGTACTCGACGAGCTGGCGGAATACCAAGACCGTGAGATGCCTCTGTCCGAGATACGCCGGATGGGGAAGGTCTATCTGGGTATTCATCCGCTAGAGGAGTTCTTGGCGATCGGGCAATCGCTGGGCAACGATGATTACGCCACCATCACCTATACCTCCGGCACGACCGCCGATCCGAAAGGCGTGATCCTCACCCACCGTAACTATACGGCGAACGTGGAGCAAGCGCTCACTTGCGTGGATATAGACGATACGTGGCGTACGTTGGTGATACTCCCGCTGGACCATTGCTTCGCCCACGTGGTAGGATTCTACATCTTCATGTCGAAGGGAGCCTCGGTAGCTACCGTGCAGGTAGGGCGTACCGGTATGGAGACCTTGAAGAATATCCCTATCAATATAAAGGAGTTCAAGCCGTACCTGATACTGAGCGTCCCCGCCTTGGCGAAGAACTTCAAGAAGAATATCGAGCAAGGTATCCGAGCGCAAGGCAAGAACGCCGTCCGCCTTTTCAACCTAGCCCTACGGATCGGTTATATCTATAACGGGGATAGCGACGAGGAGAAAGGAAAAGGCTTCCGCGTCTTCTTGAAACCACTGATCCGTTTGTTCGACAAGCTATTGTTCACGAAAGTCCGTGAGAACTTCGGGGGCGAGCTGAAGTTCTTTATCGGAGGGGGCGCCTTGCTGGATAAGGACTTGCAGAAGTTCTATTACGCCTTGGGAATCCCGATGTACCAAGGATACGGGCTGAGCGAGGCGACACCGATCATCTCGACCAACGGCCCCCGCCGCCATACCTTCGGCAGTAGCGGCGTATTGGTGCGGCCCCTCGACCTAAAGATCTGCGACATGGACGGCAACGTACTTCCTCCGGGAGAGAAAGGCGAGATCGTCATCCGGGGAGAGAACGTGATGGCCGGCTACTGGAAGAACCCGGCATCGACGGCCGATACCGTAAAGGAGGGTTGGCTGTACACCGGGGATATGGGATATATGCGTGACGGGCTTCTTTATGTGTTGGGGCGTTTCAAGAGCCTGCTGATCGGAAGCGACGGGGAGAAATACAGTCCGGAGGGTATAGAGGAGGCCTTGGTAGAGCATTCCTCTTGCATCGACCAGCTGATCCTATACAATAACCAGAGTCCGTACACGACCGCCCTGCTGGTCCCTAACAAAGAACGGTTGCGGAAGCATCTGGCCCACCAGAATCTGGACCTCACGAGCGATCAAGGCCGGGAAGAGGCCATCCGTATCATCCAGCGCCAGATCGACCGTTTCCGCAAGGGAGGCGACCTGTCTAGTATGTTCCCTGATCGTTGGTTGCCGACCACCTTCGCCATCCTCCCCGAGCCTTTCACCGAGCAAAACGGCATGGTAAACAGCACCATGAAGATCGTCCGGGGCAAGGTAGAGAAAGCCTACGCCGCCCGTATCGCCCAGCTCTATACCCCCGAGGGGAAGAACCCGCAGAACAAGTGGAACAAGGAGGCGTTGTAGAGACGCGGCGTGCTGCGTCTCATCCCCCGCGATGGGCCTTGCTACCCCGGCAAGGCCTTTGTTGTTTCAAGAGGGTCGCGACAAATGGATAATAACGAGATTTCATACAAGATTCTGATCACAGAATTTGTTTTTATCCGATTTAATCCAGACCTTTACGACTCAACATTTACCTATTCTATTCAAAGAATAAATGGTCCCGTCTCTTCGGAGTTCCTTCTCAAGATCAACAAAGGTTGATAATCACTTTTTTCTCATGCTAATCTCTAAATCCAATCTCACATGAAAGCAACGGATACTTTACTGAGTACGATTATTATCGGCGTTACTTTAATAATCATGACGAGATGTTCACAAAGTGAAGATCTTATAGATGCTGGCGCCCAAGCGTTAAACGCGGCGACAAACAATGACAAGGAGTTGGTCTTAACCGCCTCCGAGCAAATCGCCCTTTCCGTAAAACAGAAAGGTTCATACAATATCTCGGAAAAAGAAGCGAAAAAGAACTTCGAGAGCTATGCTAAGACCATCCACAAGGAGAAAGCCGTAAAAGTAAAAGCTCTCTCATTGAAGAAGAACAAGAAAAACGGGAGAAACCTATATTACGAAGTTATATTCGAAAACGACAAAGGAACGGGATTCTCCCTATTATCGGCAGATGAACGTGTAGACAAGCTACTTTGTTACTCAGAAAACGGGTCTATATCGGACACCTCGTTTAACAAGAGCTTGAAATACTGCCTAGAGCTAGTCGAATTGTATGTGGAGGAGCAAACTCAAAAAGAATTAGACATAGAAAGTCTGGCTTCTTCGGCTAATCAAAAGATAAAAGCGGCAAATAAAGGCAAGGTAATCACCAAAGCGCTCCCGCCATTTGACCCCGACGACCCGAACAGCCCTTGGAGTTATGACCGGACAGACGTAAAAAACGAAGTCACCGAAAGGATCAAGCTAGTTCCCGGAGGATGGCATCAAGAAAGTCCGTTCAATGACTTACTGCCATTGCTTCCTCCAGATTATACAGATAGAGCCTATGTGGGTTGTGGTATGATAGCCGTCTCGCAAATCATGGCATATCACAAAAAGCCCTACAGCAATTATATCACGGCGGCGATGTGGCCTACAATGATTGATAATAGATATACATCCGTAGAGCTAAAGCGCCTTATGCTTGATTTGTTTAATACGATGAACACAGGATATGATGGGCATGGGACAAGTAGCACTATATCCAAAGCCAGAGACTTCCTAAACAATAATGGCTATACCGCCGGATCCGCTCAAGATTATACATTTGACAGAGCTTGGAGCGCATTAAGCTATGGCCCTACATATGTAATGGGAATAAAAGCTGATGATGAAGGCCATGCTTGGGTAATCGATGGGGTACGAATCACGAAAACTACCAGTACCGATATCTATACCATTACATATAACGGGAAAGTGTTTGAAGCTTCCGGCAATTCTTCCATCACTTCCTTTCGAACTGTCCGGTATGATTGGGGAGGAAGAACCTTGAGTGACAATGGTTGGTTTACCAGCGGTATTTTCGAAAAGCCATCTACTGGAAGCAATTACAATCGGAATAATAAGATAATCAGTTATATTTATTAACCCTTTTAGATATAGAGTCCTATGAGAAGTATATTTTTTCTATGCTGCGTAGCGCTAGCCGGCCTCTGCGCCTGTGAATCGGAACCACAAGAAGGTCAAATCTCTTGTGTAGAGGATATAGTTATACAAATCGTACTGACAGACCCGGAGCTGAACGATCGCCTGAACCCGGGATCCCCTAGCTTCCTTGGAGAAGAGTATACCCAAGGAATAGAAGTCATGTATCGGTATAAAGATCAAAAATTAACCCTTCCCCTACTTTGGCCCCTCCAGACACACGGAGGAGCCATCCTAGGAGAATGGAGCACGATCTATCCACCGTATAAGGATGATGAAGTATATGGAATGGTAAATCAAAATACGATGGGATACTATTACATCGAAGCATCCCCTTTCGTGACGGAAGGAAATAGGGATATCGCCTATACCTATATCCAGTATCCCGACGGAAACGAGGATGAGATAAAAGTACAGCTATACAGGACTTCATCCTTGCTCCTTATGGATCAGATCTGGATCAACGGAGAACTAGTTTATTCCATGCATCCTAAGGAAGGCTCCCTAAGCACGAAGCAGTATTACAACCCGGAATATTATCCGTTCCTCGTCCCAACGCTGGACGACGATGGCAAGCAGATCGGGGATCTGGTGCAGCCCGAGGGCGGCACCAGTATCATCGTGATCAAGAAGAAATGATTTATCGCGAGGCCCGGCCACCACGGTTGGGCCCCGCTGAAATTTTTAAATTCCATCTCGCGCCTAACGCAAGCCCGATTTAAACTTTTAAATTCCATCTCGCGCCTAACGCAAGCCTGATTTAAACTTTTAAATTCCATCTCGCGCCCGACGCAAGCCCGATTTAAACTTTTAAATCCACCCCGCACCGGATGTAAGCCCGATTTTAAAAAAACAATGCCGCTCTTGATCGATACATCCGGAAATCTTCTTACATTAGCACAATTAAATCATATATATCTATCCAACTAAAAATTTTCAGACATGGCAAAAATCACGAAAGTAAAGAGCGCATATTTAGAAAGATTGAACAACGCCGAGTACCGAACCTTCATGGCCCGCTACGGGAACCTGCTCGCGGGTGGCGGAAGCGACTCGGAATCGCCCGACGAGATCAGCTTCGATCCGAACGACCCGCTGGGCATCCCCCAAGAAGTTCGTACAGCTTTCACCGCCGATTTCGCCCTATTGACCGACGCCGTGAACCAATCCTCGGCCAGCGAGGAGACCGCGCAGATGTCCACCCTCGACAAGGAGAGGGATGATCTCTTGATCTTCATTACTTCCACCATTACCCAAATGACGAAAAGCCCGCTGGCGGCGCAACGCACGGCGGCCGAGAAGCTATACCTTCCCGTGAAGCCCTACATCGGAGCCGCGCGCCTCGCCAACTTGCAGGAGACGGCCGCCATCGAGGGCTTGCTGGTAGACCTCGACAAGGACGGCATGCCCGAGGCGCTGGCGGCGCTCACCCTCACCGAGGTAGTGGCCTCGCTGAAGGAGAAGAACCAGCAATACGCAGCCTTGACCGAGCAGCGCACCAACGCGCAAGCCGACAACCCCATCGAGAGCGCCAAGAAGATCCGCCTCCGCATGGACGAGGAATACGACGAGATGACCACCTACGCCTTCGCCCAGAGCGTGGTGAAGCCAACGGCTACGACCGCCACCTTCATCAACCGCCTCAACACCCTCATCGACGAGACCAACGCCCTCTACAACCAACGCATCGCACAAGCGAGGGCCGCCGCCGCCAAGAAGCAAGCGGATAGCGAATCGCCGTCAGAGATATAAAGCCGTGAGGCCCTCATGTTTTTTAGATTTAAGAATGATGGGGCTCCCCTCCCTCCAAGGAGGGGATGCCCCATTGATTAATGATTATTAATAGCCTCTCCCCCCTCCCTCCCACGAAAAAAACATACCTTTGCCAACTGTATTATCCGTGAAGGAATAACGAGACATTTACATGATAAGATCTATTCGCTATATCACTTTGCTAGTCCTGTTACAATTCGTGACCGGCATTTCCGTCCTATACGCCCAGAGCATAACTTCCGCGTCCGGAATCGTGAGAGACTCCGTAAGCGGGGAACCCCTATCCTACGTATCCGTCATGTTCGAAAACTCGACGATCGGGGCGATGACCGACGATGACGGGGCTTTCAGCCTCCAGAACGACAAAGGGCTTACCCGGCTGGTCGTATCCTCGCTTGGATATGACAATAAGGTCGTAAACCTAAAGGCCGGGCAAAAGAACGACAATCTGGATATATTATTAAGCCCCACCTCCTTCCAGATCGCGGAGGTAGAGGTGAGGCCTACCAAGGAGAGATACTCCCGCAAGGACAACCCCGCCGTGGAACTGATCAAGAAAGTCATAGAGCATAAGAACGACAACCGCATCGAGGCGAAGGACGAGTACCAAAGCGAGGTGTACGAGAAGCTCAGCATGTCGCTGGACGACTTCAACCCCAATCTCGAGAAGAATAAGTTCCTGAAGAAATTCAAGTTCATCAAGAACTATCTGGATACCTCGGAGTTCAACGGGAAACCGATCCTGACGATCTCCGTCCGTGAGACGATCTCCGACCAATACTACCGCAAACATCCCAAGGCGGAGAAGACGATCACCAAGGCCAAGCGCCAGCAGGGTATCGACAAGACATTGGACGATGGAGGCGCCATCACCGCCAACCTTGAGGAGATATTCAAGGGCGTCAATATCTTCGACAACAATATCAATATCTTGTTGAACCGTTTCGTGAGCCCGTTATCTTCCACGCTGGCCGTCTCCTATTACAAATATTATATCATGGATACGGTGGACGTAGCCGGAGATAAATGTGTGGATCTCGCCTTCGTGCCCGTAAACAGCCAGAGCTACGGCTTCACGGGCCGCTTGTACATCACGCTGGACGGTAATTACGCCGTCAAGAAATTCCTCTTGAACACCCCGGCGAACATCAACCTCAACTGGGTGGACAAGCTCCGGATCGAACAAGAGTTCAAGCGGATGCCGGATAGTACTTGGGTGCTCGCCAACGAGAATACCTACGTTAATTTCTATATCGTAAAAGGGGCGCAACAGCTCTATGCCCACCAGCTAAGGAATTTCGATAAGTATCAGTTCGACGTGCAGAACGCCGACTCGATCTTCGGCCTTCTCGGTCCGATCCATGAGCTGCCCGAAGCCACCGCCCAGACCGACACCTTCTGGATACACAACCGCCATGTCCCCTTGAAAGAGAAAGAGAGCGCCTTGGACGACTTGCTGGCGCAACTCCGCAAGGTACCGGCTTTCAACGTGATCATCAAGACCGCCGAGATATTGATCACCGGTTATATCCCGACCACGGCGGACAAGGATAAGAGCAAGTTCGATTTCGGACCGATGAATACCACTTTCAGCGCCAACCATCTGGAGGGCTTCCGCATGCGTGTGGGAGGTATGACGACGGCAAACCTCAACCCGCACTGGTTCGGTAGCGGTTATCTAGCCTATGGCGTAAACGACCGTAAGCTAAAGTATAACGCCAAGCTGACGTATAGCGTGAACAAGAAGAAATATCACGAGGGAGAAAGCCCGGTGAACAATATCTCCGCTATCCAAGAGTACGACGTATATACGCCCGGTCAAGACTTCCTCTTCACCAGCAAGGATAATATGTTCGTGGCATGGAAGGTGGGCGAGCCCGTCACCATGATGCAATACATCCGCAAGACCATGCTCCAGTACCAGAAGGAATGGCTGAATGGCCTGACCCTTACCACTTGGGCACGTAACGAGAACAACGAGGCGGCCGGAACGCTCCGCTACGACCGTTACAACGCCGACGGGACATTGACGAACTTAAAGAGTTTCACCAACACGGAGCTAGGGGCCCAGCTTCGTTTCGCCCCGGGCGAGCGTGCCTATAACGGACGAGAGGGTAAGAACTCTCTTTTCAACCTCTCAAAAGACGCTCCCGTATTCAAGCTATCCCATCAGATGGGATTGAAGAACGTGTTGGGGGGCGACTTCAACTACAACCATACGGAGATCAGCGCCGAGAAACGGATCTGGCTCTCTTCCTTCGGACATATCGACGCCTTGGTGACAGCGGGCAAGGTATGGGACAAGGTCCCTTTCCCCTTGCTCATCATGCCGAATACCAACCAGTCCATCACGATCCAGCCGCAAGCCTTCAACATGATGCGTGCGCTGGAGTTCGTAAGCGACCAGTATGTTTCGTTCTACTTCACGTATTATATGAAGGGATGGATCTTAAACCGTATTCCCGGCGTGAAGTGGCTACGTTTGCGTGAGGTGATATCGTTCAGCGGTTTCTACGGAGGACTGACCGATAAGAATAACCCGGCCTTGGACCCGACGGGACTATACCGCTTCCCCGAGGGAACCTCGCCGATGGGCCGTACACCTTACCTGGAGGCCAGCGTAGGTCTGGAGAACATCTTCAAGATATTACGGATCGATTATTACCGCCGGTTGACGTATCTGGACCAACCGAATATCAAGAAGGGGGGCGTGCGTATAGCGCTGCGGTTCTCCTTCTAAGAGTTGACAGTTGAGAATTGACAGTTGACAGTTAAATGTAGGAGAGATAAGAAAATGGGGGAGTTGGAACGCAGACCGAACGCATGGGCATTGACGCCGCTGGTGGTATTCTTATTGACTTATTTGGTGATATCTATCGTGGCGGGAGATTTCTATAAGATGCCGATAACGGTAGCCTTCGTCATCTCCTCGATCGTAGCGATAGCGATCTCCAAGGGAGGCAAATTAAGCAACCGTATCGAGCAGTTCTGCCGGGGGGCGGCCAATAGCAATATCATGCTGATGGTATTGATCTTCATCCTCGCCGGGGCGTTCGCGCAGACCGCCAAGGCGATGGGTGCCGTAGACGCTACCGTGAATCTGGCGATGTCCATCCTGCCCGGTAACCTGTTGGCGGCCGGAATCTTCTTGGCCGCTTGTTTCATATCCATCTCGGTAGGTACGTCGGTGGGCACGATCGTGGCCTTGGCCCCGGTAGCCGTCGGTATAGCGGACAAGACGGGGATGCCGGACGCCCTTATGCTAGGTGTCGTGGTGAGCGGCGCCATGTTCGGCGATAACCTGTCGTTCATATCCGATACGACCATCGTAGCTACCCGCACGCAGGGTTGCCAGATGTCCGATAAGTTCAAGGTGAATATCCGTATCGCCCTCCCGATAGCGATCCTGACCGGATTGATATACGTGCTGGTGGGAAGCGGCGTGGAGAACGCTTACGCCCCGGCCCCGATCGAATGGGTCAAGGTGATCCCTTATCTGGTGGTGTTGGTAACCGCCGTTTGCGGGATCAATGTCATGCTGGTGCTATTCATCGGGATCGTCCTGTCCGGTATAGTAGGTTTGTGGACCGGTAGCTTCGATATCTGGGGCTGGAACGCCTCCATGGGATTAGGTATCACCAATATGGGCGAGCTGATTATCGTGACGCTTCTGGCAGGAGGCATGTTGGAGATGATCCGCTATAACGGGGGTATCGACTGGATCATCCGCAAGCTTACCTCCCGCATCCATTCCTCCAAGGGGGCCGAGATGAGCATAGCGGCCTTGGTGAGCTTCGCCAACCTTTGCACGGCCAACAATACGATCGCCCTCATCATGGCCGGCCCGATCGCCAAGGATATAGCGGACCGGTTCAAGATAGATCCCCGCCGCAGCGCCAGCCTATTGGATATCTTCTCTTGCTTCATACAGGGAATCATCCCCTACGGCGCCCAGATGTTGATGGCCGCCGGACTCGGGCATGTCTCCCCTATCGAGATCATGCAATATCTTTACTACCCATATCTATTGGGAGCAGGCGCCTTATTGGCGATCGCATTCAATTATCCGAGGAAATATACGGTAAATTAAATGGATAAACATTATCTTTGCTCACAGTACTCATTTAAAGAATAAGGAGGATCCGTATGACAACGATGGAATTAAGGGCAGACATCTTCGAGAATCTTAATTTCCTGCTAGATAACGAAGAGGCGATGACACAGCTGAAAAAATATCTGTGCCAGCTGCGAAATAAAGTCGAACGGGACAGCCCTTGTAAATATGACGTTGGCGAATTGACACAACGTGTACGCCAAGGTGTACAAGATGCCCGCCAAGGCCTAGGACAAAGTCACGACGACCTAGTAAAAGAAGCCGAAACATGGTAAAAATAAAATTAATTTACTTCCACGAGAAAGATACCTGTCATATCGTTGCGGTTTGGGATTGCCGTAATAATCCCAAACTATTACAAGATAAGCTTGGAGAAGAATAAATAAGACGTACAGATCCTCTATGTGAAAACACAATAGTATTCAAAGCAAAAAGACTATTGTGTCCGGGATTGAATACTATTGTGTTCGCTGATGAATATTACTGTGTTCAAGTAGAAACACTGTAGTGCTTGGGAGCGATGGGAATACGGCAATCGGATTAGCCGAACAAATCCAGCGTAAGCTGCTTCTTTGCGGCTTCCAGTTTACGAAGATGCCGCTTGCCTTGAGGGGTGACGATCTCCATCTTATCGAAACGGGTACGTATCACCGTAGTCACGGTATAGCTCACGTTGACCACCTCTCCTAGCTCCGACAGACGGCGGACGATCTCCAAGACGCAATCGATGCACATGCCGCTCGTGAACGAGATCTTATCCTCGAACATCTGTTTCTTAAAATCCTCATCTTGCATATAGAAATCGATCGTCTCGCCTCCCTTGTTGTAAATACCTTTCCAGCGATATTTACTGTCTTTCAGTACCGGCGAGATGATCTCTATCGTGGCCTTATTATCCTTGACAGTAGGCAGATCGTCGCTACGCAAGATAAAATAATCGAACTGGTCCCGCTTCACCTCCAGCGAACCGGAACGGCTACGATCCTTCTCGTTCAACTCACGTACCGAGATTTTCGTCACCTTCGGATACCCTTTCAAAGCCTCGTAGAAATTAGACTTACACTTACAGAAACGGGGCGAGGCGTTCAACAGGTCGATCAAGCGGTGTGAAGGCGTAGCCCCCGGAGTCTTCAGTCGTAGTTCACGGCGTAACTTGGACAGCTCACGCTGCATCTCCTCCTCGTCCGCCGGCGTACGGTCCATCAGCGGTTGTCCACCCACCGACAAGGAGGGACGGGTCAATATCTGCATCACCAAGTTCAACACGATAGAGATAGAGCGGCTACTCTCCCCGGCCACGCCCAGCTTCTCACGGAAACCACCCTCCTTATCGTAAGGCTCGTTGTAAACCGTCAGCTTCACGTCCAGCATATCCGCCAAGGAACGTATCAGCGTAAGAATCTCCTTCTCACACCGGTGCTTGGTCATGGCATCCATATAATTGGATTTATTATTAAAGGAATAACGTATCTCCAGCTTATTCGCAAATTTTAGAATAGAGTCACTCATTTGTTTCTAGTTTTTCGGTTCTTCTTTCGGTTTACGATCAAAAAACGGGTTCTTCGACGAGGCGCTGACCGGTATCGCCATCACGCATTTACAGTCTTCCAACAGCCCCAATCGCTGGGCCGCCAAGCCGGCGCTGAACATGACACGGGTATCCACACGCAAGTCCGCCGCCGTAGCGCAAGCCGAGCCGATTGCGATACCCAGATCGACGGAATTAATAGCGCACGGAACCAAATCCGGCTTCTCCACGCAGGTATCGAAACCGCAATGGGCGCAGTTCAAGCCTTGTACTTTCTGGGAGGTACCGATAATCACCACGGCGTCGGCACTCTTTATATTCTCGGCGTCACGAAGCAGGAACTTGAATCCGGTCTCGGCCGCTATCCGGATCATCTCATCGGACAGGCGCAAGATATCCCCATCCGTCACCATCGCTATCTCTATGATATCAATACCCTTGCCTTTAGGAGCCGTGCGAGCGGCTGTCATCATGCGGCGTGCGGCCTGTAACACAAGCTCATGCCTGATTTCTCTTTCGTTCTGTATCATATCCTTCTAAATTCAATGAAACAAAATTAAGCAAAATATACGAAACCAAGGCAAACACATGAGGATAGAATTCATAATTCAAGATTAGTCATTCGGTCCGTGGCCTTAAAGGGATAAGCCGGGTATTCATAAATACTGAAACGAGGCTCGGTCTCTCCCTCGCAATAATTCCAGATCGTACGGTACTCATTGACATCCTCGCCTATCTCCTTCAATTGCCTAAGGTAAGCGGCCACGGATTTATTCTCCACGATATAGACCTCACCCATTTGATCGATAATCGGGCTATGCCGACGGCTCCCGTCGTGATCGAACTTAAGAATCCGCTTTCCCTCGGAAGTCAGTCCAATGGTATGGAAAGTCATGCTCTTACCAATAGCGGGCAAGTTCAACACGTTACGATCCGTCCCGGCGAACAGCAACCCGTTCTCCTTCAGGAAACGAACCAAGCACTTGCCTAAAGGACGCTGGTTACGGATCATATCATACAACTCCGCCTGTTTCTCCTCCGGCACCTGCCCGAAGATCTTCTCCTCACGAGCCTCTTGCAACGAGCGGCTATTCGGGGTATAAACCGCATAATTCTCCCGGAATCCCTTCACGGAGAACGTATAATAGCAAACCACCCCAAGGGCGTTTAAGGTCTGCCGTAATTTCGCCGTATGCCCCCTACGGGAAGCCGAGACCGTATAAACCAACTGATTCGTGATCGTCCAGCCCGCCGCCAAGATCGCCTCGATAGCGTGCCTCGCCTCCGGTGTCACCTCCAGTGGAGACTGGAAATGCGTTTGTATATAGAACTGGCTCACACCGATAGCGGAAGCCTTCTCCTTGAACTCCCTCAATATACCGACCAACTCGTCGGTCACACGCAGCGGAAGATAAGCCAGCAACCGGGAACCTAGCCGTACCCGTTGCAGCTCGGCGTACTTCTCGCCCTCCGAACGGCTCTCGTTCGCCTTCCGTTTCCGCACCGCCATCTTATATACCGCCTCCAATATCTTACGCAAGGTAGCGTTCTGGCTCATCAAGGCATCCCCGCCCGTTATCAGGATATCCCGTAGCTGGGCGTCTTCCTCGAAATAACGCATCAGACGACGTAACTTCCGGTCCCAACTCTCCTTAGGCTTCAGGG
Source organism: Parabacteroides sp. B2-S-102 (assembly GCF_023656665.1). NCBI lineage: Bacteria > Pseudomonadati > Bacteroidota > Bacteroidia > Bacteroidales > Tannerellaceae > Parabacteroides > Parabacteroides sp. B2-S-102. The sequence goes on from NZ_JAMOKM010000002.1 coordinate 240,463, forward strand.
CCTCGAAATCGAAATTCAACCGCTCGCTCTGGAAATCATACATGCGCTGGCAAGAAGCGCACAATCCACCGCAGGCACGCCCCATCGAATCGGGGATCAAGATCGCCACCTCCGGATACCTCCGGTGTATATTATGTCCCTCCGGCAATAGCCAACCCGCCGCATTCGGCTCATCGGCAACGACCATGTCTTCCTTTTCCCACGCCTTAATGCTTCCATACGTATCTACCAGCTCGTTCGAGTACATGATGTACGATCGCACCGTAGCGTCGTCATACCCCTCATGTTCTATATTTAATAGGGAAAGATAATAAGGAGTCACAAAAAAGGGCATCCCCTTCTTTTTGGCACGGGCCAATAAGCTCATCGTCTCGTCCGACAGGGAATATCCCAAAAAGAAGTTCAATTCCGTAGGACTCTTGATCGCCATCGACAAATGGAAACGAGCGGTATTCCACCATTCACGTACCCGGGCCTCTTTCTCCTCATAGGAGATGCCCTCGGCGAACTGAAAACGTGACGAAGGGCTATGGCGTCTTTCTATCTTCTTGATCAAGCAAGAGATGATACGCTCCTTGTTCCTCTCACGGATAGCGATTACCTCCGGGTCAAGCCCGGTCGGCCAACGGCTCATCTGCCTTTTCACCAATGCCCGGTCCGGTAGGATCTCAACCGGATATTCCAATAAATCAAACTGATGGTATAGGTCAATGAATAAATCAGGAGAGACCTCATTTTCCAAATGGCCGATCAGGAACTGCCAAAGATAAGTGACCGTCCGCACCGGAAGACGCTCGCCCGTAGACAGCTCGTCCACGAAAGTATCATCATGCTCAATCAAAAGAAGGATACGTCTCGCCACCGCCATTCCTACGTTTTCTTGGGTACTTTCCTTTTCCGTGAGCCGGGATAAAATAAGAGAACGCAAAGCATCCTTAAAATACTTTGCGTTCTCACTTTCTTCCGCTAAGGTCACCAACCAAGGGAAGCTCTGATTATATACTTTTTTTAGTTTAGAAATGTCGGATACAAGATGTTCTTTTTTTATCATAAGCATGTCATTTTTGTAGATTAGAATACATTTGTAAAGCGCCCTCTTGACGATTTTCTACAAAAATAACAAAAAATACGGCAAAATGCCGTTTATACAAATCTAAAACATCTTAATAAATCCTTACCATACGATCGACGGACAATACTGCGATATCGTATTTTTCAATACCTTTAGATTGATCGGCTTCGTGATAAAACCGGAAGCCCCGGCTTCTTTAGCGGCTTCCATATCAGAGTCGAATACATAAGCCGACTGCATGATTACGGGGATATCTTTCGATAGCTTACGGATTTCTTTCAAAGACTCGATACCCGTCATCTCAGGCATCTTTATATCCATCAAGATCAAGTCCACCTCGTTTTCCTTAAAGAGAGCCAAAGCTTCCAAACCAGTTTTAGCACGGATCAAATTACAATATTTATGTAAAATGGTCTTCAGAAGTAAATAATTACTTTCCTCATCCTCCGCGATTAGCAACGTGGGCTTTCCTCCACTCAAATCATTTTTCACATCCATATATATAACGTTTTATTCTTTTAATCAAAATCAAATAAACTCTGATGAAGCAAAGATAAAACAAATATTAGAAAGTAGACATAAAATTCAAGGAGATATGAGTATTCGGGGAAGTTCTTTTTCCACCCATGCTAGAAAGTTACGTCTATACCTCCCATAAATATCGCCTTCGGCATCGGGAATCCTTCGTTGATGGAATAACGGGTAGCCGTTAAATTCTCTCCTTTGACAAATAGATTCAAGCCTTTATCACGTGTACCGAAACGGTAGGCTGCCTTCGCATTCAGAACCGTGTAATCCTCTTTCACCTTGTCCGCCGTATTGATATAAAGGTCGAAAATGGATTGTACGTTCACGTTGAAAGTGAAACGTCCCGGGGCATACATCACGCCAGCGAAAAACTTATGCGCCGGAGCCGCCAGCAGGGCCTTGCTCGTATGCAAATAGCTATAGTTCATATCGAGGCTTAAATTCTTGAGAATCTGGTAGCGGGAATCGAACTCGATACCTTTATTGGTAAAAGTACCCGTATTGACATTCTTAGGGCGTCCGTCTATACGTGTCGTCTCGATCATATCTTGCCCGTCGATAAAAAAGGCGGTCAACTCCGTAAACAAGTTGCCATCCAAGAATGTCTGTCCGATGGATACCTCGTAGTTCATCATGCGCTCCGGTTTCAAATCTGGGTTCTGAGGCGGGAACATGTACATCTCCCGTATATTCGGACTCCGGAAGCCTTTCGACAAAGAAGCCTTTATCACGTTTCCCTCGAACGGACGTACCGTGAAGCCGGCCTGCGGAATCCACTCGCCGCCGAAGATACTGTTATGCTCATAACGAACCCCGGCGTTCAAACTTACCTTGTCAAATAGATCCTGCTGCATGATAACGTATCCGGCTACCTCGTTTACGGTCTTATTCACCAACTCATTCTGGTTGCCATTGATACTATCCTGCCATGCGTTACCACCCCAGTTCTTGTAATCGATACCGACCGTAAAACTATTCCCTTTCACCAAGCGGAAAGACTGATAAAGCAAGAAACCGGCGTTATGATCGTCCGAATAAAACAGATAAGGATTAGGCGTCCCGCCCGGATTATACCCATCATCAATCCTATGATGGCCCCAGTTGTAGAAAGCACGAAGGGCACCACTTGTCTTCCCGTAATTATTTTCTAAAGCGAAGGAGGTAGTACCTCGCAGGATATTCATTATATTATCGATAAGCGGATTTGTTATCTCTCCCGGGTTCTGGTTCTTGAACTTAGCTAAGCTTACGTCTCCCGTCACCTTATAATGATCATCAATCTTATATCCTAACTTAGCGAAACCATTCGTGATATGAAACTTCGAATCCGGACGATGTCCATCCGTGCGGTCATGATTCAATGAGATATAACTACTAAAGTTACCGATATTGTACCCATTATTAATCATATACTTCTGGGTGTTATACGAGCCGTACATGATACGGGCTTGTGTACGTCGTCCCGGCTGATTATGCTGGCGGGTAATGATATTCACGACACCTCCCATAGCGTTCGAACCGTATAATAAGGCACCCGGACCACGGATCACCTCCACCCTTTCCACGTCCGAAGCCACATAGGTATCCGGAAGCGAATGGCCGAATATACCGGCCCATTGAGGCTGTCCGTCGAACAACATCAAGACCTTATTACCCTGTCCGACACCCCGGATATTAACCGTCCCGGCCGCTCCCTCGGAAACGCCGAAACCTGTAATCCCTTTTTCCGTGACAAACAGCCCGGGTACTCGCTCCGACAATACGGGAAGCAACGCCGATTCACTGCTAGCCTCAATCTCCTCCCGTTCGATGACCGAGATAGATAATGGCACACTGTTCCGGTTCACATGGATCTTGTTGGCGGAAACCACCACCCCTTTCAAATTGATCAGACTGTCAATCTCTGCCGGATCTATCGCAAACGCCATGGAGCCTATCAACAGTCCGGAAACTAGTAAAAGTTCTTTTCTCATATACTACTTACATCTATAATATTTATCATTTTAAACATCCCGTAGTGGCACGTTTACCAAAAAACGTGTTACCAAGCCCGCAAAAAAAAGCATTAATCCGCCCGGCTCATCACCAACTTACCATGCTTAATGCCTTTGATTGTCGTCAACTTATCCGACAATTCTGTCAAGCGGTGAGCCGTTCCCATCACCGTCACTATATGCAAGCAAAAATTCTGATTGATATAATACTGGGAAGACGACAAAATCACATCCTTATAATTTTGTTGGATACCCGTGATTTTCAATGAGATCTCTTTCTTGACTTGGTCATACATGATCACGATCGTCCCGGCTACGATATGGTTGCATTGCCATTTACGTTCGGCTACATTCTTCTCTATCAGAAAACGAATCGCCTGCGAACGATTGGCGAAACCATTCTCATTCACATATTGATCCAATGATTCCAACAGATTGTCTTCCAAAGAGACACCAAAACGTTTTAAAGACATAAAACCCTTTTTTTATAATTTTCGATGTCAAAGGTAGTATTTTTTAGGGGAATCTCGGTATTATATTGGCAGGAAGAGGAAAAATTAGTCGTTAATCACGAAAATTCACTCCGGTATCCCACCATAAACGAGTACCTCCGGTATCCGGACCTCCCAGATACTCACACAAGGCGGAATACTGAGCCGGGTTACCGGAAATAATGCTAACCGGGAAATTCAAGCGACGAATCATCGTTCGCGTATCGATCTTTCCATTGCTTTTATTCACCAAAACCGGGAACAAACGAGGATAACCGGTACGCCTCTGCTCCGCCCAAGCCTCACAGCCCTCGGGGTAACAAGCGATCCATTTTTGGGTAATAATCTTCTCCAGCTTGGTCTCCCTAGAGGCTTCTTCATCCCATGCCGGAGACACCAAGCAAAGCGCCTTCGCCGAATACTCGGGAGTAAACGTATCCACGAAATCGGCGGCTACATGATCACTCCGCAAATAAGCATTGGCCTCTCCTACCCTCCATTGGCTGAACGATGATCGTACGCCTTGCTCATAGCAAGTCCCGGCGTCCTCCCCGGACCAGCCCCGCAAGGCTGCCTCCGCACGTAAGAACCAAACTTCCGCGGGCGTCATTAAGATAGCGTCCGTTTTCTGGGTAATCGTGCTTCTCGAATGCTCACTATAGCGGGAATGATTAAATCCTGTCCCTTGCCGGATTCCCCGGTACTCCCCGGAATATCCCTGTCCGGTAGCAGGCTCAAAATAACGAGATAACCGAGGGTCTTTATATCCCTTAAGGATCGATTCCATATTAGCGTTCATAAAAACCTCTCCCCACGCCTTATTGATCTCCCCTAGCGGATTCGAGTAGCCGGTTCCGGCGGTAGAAACTGCGACGACCTCATAAGCCTCCTCCAACAAACCGGCTGGATGTGTCAGCGACTTATGCGCCTCATCCCTCGCCTTATCAGGCTCGGCCATAGCGATACGAATCGCCAAGCGCAAACGTAATGAGTTGGCGAAACGCATCCATTCCCCAAACGTCCTGTAATTCGCCGGCATAATCATATCGAAACGAGAAAAGGTTTCCTCTCCATCATATTCAGACAGCAGGTGAATAGCCTCCCCCAAATCCCGGAAAAAAGCATAATAAGCGTCTTTCTGGGAATCCGGCATTACCCCGGCATCCGACTCCCCGAACTTCGTATACACGATCGGGCCATAATAATCCGAGATCCGATGCATGACCTCTACTTTCAGTATTTTAGCGATCGCATAGAAAGCCGGATATTTATCACGGGAATGATCTTCCGTCTGCTTTATCTCCGTCATGATATATCCATACGTATTATCCCACATCGTGCCATTCCAGCCATCCTGCAAATTATAGACCGTATTTCCCAATCCGGCGTTGAAGGGTTTAAAATCATGCATATAACCGGAAAACATATCCGCGTTCAGATTTTGCATCGTCTGGAAATGCCAGTTCTTGCCACTCCCCCAATCATAATTAAAATAAATCCCCATCTGGACTACCTTTAGCCAGACACCGAACGTATTATAATCATACGTTTTCTGCTCATCGGTAAAACCCGTATTATCGGTATTATACTCCTCGAATTTACCCGTACAGGAAAAAAGGAGTAATACGGCCAACAGACCTGCCATCTTATTCAGAAATCTCGTCTTCATACGCTTAGAATGAAAGTTTCACATTAAAGCCGACACTTCTCGTAGTCGGTATCCCGAATATATCGATCCCTTGATTGCTATTGCTCGCCGAAAGGACGGCATCCGGATCAAATGGAGCCTTTTTATAAATAAAGAACAGATTCCGGGCGACAAAAGACAGTTCCGCCTTTTTAACAAATTGTTTCCTTCCCAACAATCTCTTCGGTAGCGTATATCCCAAAGATAACTCCCGCAAACGGATATTGGTAGCATCGTACATATAATATTCAGTCACACCGTTTCGTCCTCCCACCTGCTCATAAAATCCTTTTATGTTATAAATATGATGCCCTTCCAAATCCACATACCCCATCGTACGGGTCTCTCCGGAAACCTTACTCACTCCCGTTTGGTCAAGCACAGCCTGAGTCTGGGCCAGTACATCTCCCCCAAAATGCCCGTCAATCAAGAAATAGAACGAGAAATCCTTATACGTGAAACTATTTCCCCAACCCAATAAGAACGCCGGATTGCAATTCCCCACCTTAGCCGTATTCCCGCTGCCGATCTCTTGGGGCAAGCCGTCCCGACCATACACGATCGCGCCATATTTATCCCGCTCAAAAGCTTTCCCATAGATATCACCAAACGAGCCACCTTCCACCAAACGCATCGTATAGCTAGAGGAGAATCCTTCATCTCCTTGAATAAAGCTAGCCAAATCATCATGTAGTTTCTTTACTTCATTTTTATTCCGGGAAAAGTTGAGTGTCGTATTCCATTTAAACTGATTCGTTAAGATAGGAACCGCACCAAGCGTCAATTCCACTCCCATATTCTGTATATTTCCCGCATTCACAAAATAATACTTGTATGCGGCTCCAGCGGAAGAAGGCAAAGAGAAGAGTTGATTTTTCGTATTGGTCTTATAGAACGTAAGATCCACGTCCATACGATAATCAAAGAATTTCCATTCGGTACCTATCTCAAAAGAGCTGCTCATCTCCGGCTTCAAGGTACCGAACGGAGCCGTATCATTCGGCTGGGGAATCCCGCCCGCGGCGATATGGCCTACCGTATTGCTAACGAATAAGGGTATATCATTACCCACCTTACTCCAAGAAGCCCGTACTTTCCCAAAAGATATCAAGGATGGCATCGAGAAGGATTTAGGGATAATCCAAGAAAGACCGACTGAAGGATAGAAAAAACCTCTTGATTTACGTTCCGTAAACGCAAGGGTAGATGACCAGTCATTACGTGCGGTCACATCTAAGTAAAGGCTTTCCTTATATCCCAACTGCGCCATAGCAAAAAAGGATTGCATTTGCCGGCGCGCGTCATCCGACTCCTCAATGTAGGCACTGGACGACATGTTAATATTAGCGATCGTAAAGACATTCGGATAATACAAGGAAGCCGTTTTCGAATCCAGCCTCAACGCACTGGTGCGTGTGTCCGTTATGCTCGTACCGATAGCGGCGTTCAAGGAGAAATCATCCCAGCTTTTATTCAATTTGGCCATCAAGTCCCCATAGAGCAACGTAGTCTGGTAGGTGTAATAAATGTAACGCCCGTTCTCACCGGCGATACCCGGAGAGGTAGAAGCGTATATTTCCTGCTGATACTTATCATTCACATAATCGATATTTCCACGGCCCTGTAACGTAAGCCAATCTGTTACCTTGAAACTAGCGGAAGCCAACGCCAACACACGGGCACGTTTGTCCTCGTTTTCCGTACGGTTGACCAACCAATAAGGATTTTGCTCAAAATCAGTAATCGTAGTATACCAGTTCTGGACGTTCATATTCCGTTTCTCGTTATATACCTCAAAGTTCTCCTTATAAGGCGCCATATCCATCCCTCTAGGAAACGTGTATAAACCTTGTAACGGGTTCATATAAAATCCCCCGGCCGTAGGTTTTCCTTTGATTGTTTGGAGTATCAAGTTTACCTGCCCCTCCAAGATCAAACGATCATCAAAGAAAGAAGAACTTTCACGGAGATTAAAATTATGCTTGCTTAAATTATTCTTAGGAACGATACCCCGTGCGGTCGTATTGGCATACGAGAAATAATTTTGCACATGGCTATTCCCTGCCGTAAATATCAATGAGTTAATAGCGGTAATACCCGTCTGGAAGAAATCGCCGACAGGGTCATAGACCGGAAGAGAAGCCCAGTCTCCCCAACAAGTTTCCGCCCCTTCCATCCGTCCAAACTCATTCTGAAACTTGGGGAGACTGATCGCTTGATCGACAGTCAGCGACGAGGAGAAATGAATATTCCGTACCCCGGCCTTACCTTTTTTCGTTTTGATCAAGATCACACCGTTCGCCGCTTGTCCCCCATACAACGCAGAGGCCGAAGCCCCTTTCAAGACACTCAAACTCTCTATATCATCGGGATTTAGATTAGAGATACCATCTCCCGCATCCCGGTTGCCGGCATCGGCCGTACCTCCGATCGTTGTCAAGGCTTGCTCACTGCTAATGCTCAAGATCGGGACACCGTCTATCACATACAAAGGCTGGTTATTTCCGGACGCGGAACGACTACCTCGAATAATCACCCGGGACGAGCTACCCAGACCGGCGGAAGTCCGGTTAATCTGGAGTCCGGCCATCTTTCCGGAAAGCGTACTCATAAAATTAAAATCCTTGGCCCTTACCAATTCCCCACCTGTGATTAACTGGGTGGCATAAGGCAAGGAAGATTCTTTCTTCTCGATACCAAGAGCCGTAACGACTACCTCGTCCAAAATCTGGGCGTCATCCTCCAACTGCACATTCAATGACAATTGCCCCTCATACTCAATTTCCCGTGAACGATAACCGATATAAGAAAAAACCAAAGTAGCCTCCTCGGGAAGCTCCAAGACAAAACTGCCATCCATATCCGTAATCGTACCGTTTCTCGTTCCTTTCTCCACCACATTCACGCAAGCAATAGGCTCTCCTTTGTGGTCGGTCACGATACCTTTTACCTTACCATCCAGCTTTTGTTGCATTTGGATTATCGCCTCTTTCTTATTCAAGATGATCTGGTCATTCATGACCGTATAGACGATCTCCGTGTTCTTAAACAATAAATTTAAGATCTCGAAAACCGAACGCCCGGATAAAGGTTTACGCACTTTCTCCGATAAATTGATCACCTGAGCGTCATAAATAAAAGAATAATTGGTTTGGCTCTCGATCTCATCCAAAGCGCCTGCCAAGCTAACCGGAGCGGAGATACGAATATAGGATTCCGAACGTTCCTGTTGGGCGTCCAGCGGGAATATACATAATAATAGTAGAATGAAGATATAAATATATAATTTCATAATTTACACACACAATTTATCATGGGTAAATGTAAGAATTATTATCTAATACTATTCAATTATTACAAAAAATTCTCGTTTGGAGTACTGTTCTTCGCAGATAAGTATCTCCAAACGAGAATAACCATCAACTTCTGTTAAAGCCCAATATAATCAATCTGTCTGTCTGTTTATTTAGAAGATGTGCAATAGTTGGAATTCTTATCCCACCAAATCGGGGTCGAAACCACATCACCTTTCCCACCTAACATGGATTTGCCTTTCTCATATTCAGCAGCATTTACCAATTGCTCTTTCATCGGGTATTTCATACGTTTGATGAAATTTTGAGGATTCAAGATATTTGTATCACTATTATTGTATACAGCTTGATCTCGATAAACAGCCACATCCAAACGAGGCAAGTTCAAACGACGCTTGTCATTCCAAGCTTCCTGCGCCAAATCTGGAAGTCCGGCGATATATTTCTGCGTGATGATCTTTTCTAAAGCCGTATTGCCCGCGCCTTGTTGATCGTCATATTTCGCACTGGTACCAGCCTCATTCTTTTCCGTGGAAGCCAAATACTCCTCAACATCACCCGATACACCCCAAGTCTCGAAGGAAGCACGTACACCTGCCTCGTAAGCAGCTTTAGCATCACCGGCGACCAAATTACGGGCGAACAACTCAGCTTTCAAGAAATCAACTTCCTCAGAAAGGAACATGTCATAAGGACGAGATTTATACGGAGCACCATCCTTAATAATAAAGCCCATCTCTGCACATTGCTTAGACTGATAAATACCAGTATTCGCCTCCTCGGCTTTCGCACCGTATACCAAACCCTTCCAATCACCATTCTCAATACCCGGCTGGAACATCTTCGGGGCACGAGGGTCTACCTTAGCGGGATGTACATTCGATACCGCAACTCCGGATGTCTGGTTTACCACGCCGGCAGGCCAATCGATATTACCGATATTAGTCACTAATTTCTCAAATGACTTGGACATACAGATCGGACCGCTCCAAGTAATCTGGAACATCGTATAGTTATAGTCTTGTCCCCAAGAACCATCCGCTTTTGGAGGCATATAAGCGTTATCGGCCTTACTTGAGATCAAGCCACAAGGGGATGTCAAAGCGGCATTTGCCTCAGCGACACATTTCTCTCGATCCACCTCAGATAGACGAACAGCGAAACGAAGACGCAAGGAGTTTCCAAATTTTTTCCAAAGAGAAACGTCATTCTTATAGACCAAGTCGATACCTGCATCCGAGAATATAGGCTCAGCGCTATCGCTGAAGCTATTCAACGCCTCATCCAATTCCGTGAAATATTCATAATAGATATCCTTCACCGATTTATAAGGAGGATTATCTTCTACGGTAGCATAGGCCGGGAAAGGCATCGGACCAAACTTATCCGCAGCCTGGCTATGGATATACACACGCCAGATACGAGCGAAAGCGATCGTATTAGCATATAAGTCCTTATCTTTTTCCATCAAACTACGGATCACGATATTGATAGAGGAAATCTGTGTCAGATACGCTTGCCATGTTAAATTGTTCCACTCGTCATTTTGGATATAATTCTTAGTTGCCCAGCCACCGCCATCGATCAACATTTGAGAGTAGAAATCAATTTGCAAAGGCTTCAAGCGTTGTTCCACATCACCATCGATAATCATCCCACCACGTAGCGTAGAGGCCAATCGAGGTTCGTTCATATTGTAATTTACATCATCTGTCGGCTTATCCGGGTTCTCATTTATACCTGTCAGGTCGCAACTAGTCACACCCAGCATCATAAACGAACAAGCTGCTAATATCTTTATACTACTTTTCATAATAATTCCATTTTTAGATTTATGTTTCATTAAAATGCCAGATTAATATTGAAACCTAAGCTTCTCATAGTAGGCATAGAACCGTACTCGATACCTTGAGCGTTACCAGATGTATAAGCAGCCTCCGGGTCGAATCCCTTTGTCTTACTATAAATCATGAACAAGTTACGAGCCACGAAACTCAAGCGAGCGGAAGTAAATGGAGTTTTCGCCAACATCGTTCTCGGGAAATTATAACCCAAACTCAACTCACGTAAACGGATGTTTGTCGCATCGTACATATAAGCCTCTGTCACGTTATTGCTAGAAAGACCATTCCAATAAGCTTGAGCCGTAATGCTTTTCGTATTGGGAGTACCATCGGCCAATACCCCCGGAACAACCATACCATCACGACCATCCAACGTCATCTCTAAATTACCGGATGAAGCACCCGCACGGATAGATCCCATATACACATCACCGCCATAACGCATATCGAACATGAAGTTCAACACGAAATTCTTATATGACAAGGTATTGCTCCAACCCATCATCCATTTCGGCTGGTTGTTACCCAACAATACCATATCGTCCGTTCTCAAAGGAACACCATCGGCACCGATAATAATGTTGCCGTTATCATCCCGTTGATAAGCGTAACCGTAAATATCTCCATAGGCTCCACCCTCGTGAGCGACGATCTTCAAGAAACTTACTGATGCGTCACTAAGGATCTGCTCTTTCGTATCATCTGTCAATGAAATTACCTTGTTGATATTCTTTGACCAGTTCAACTGAGTATCCCATTGGAAACCACTCTCGGAGATATAAGGAGTAGCGTTAAACGCAACCTCTACACCCTTATTCTCAATATTACCGGCGTTGATCATCTTTTTCTTGAACCCTGTAGCGGAAGGAACATCGATCTTTAAGATCTGGTCTTTGGCGTTCTTTTTATAATACGCTACGTCGACACCAACCCTATTCTCAAACGCCTTCAACTCAAGGCCTAACTCCCAAGAGTTGATCGTCTCATTCTTTAAATTTGGATTTGCCATCCAATCCTCGTTGCTGGCATTAAAAATACCCCCTTTAATATCATAACTGATATTATAATAGTCACGCAGCATATAAGCGTCCGTATCATTACCTACCTGAGCCCAAGACGCACGGATCTTACCGAAAGAAAGAATACCCGTGTTATGCCCCATCTTATTCAACATTTGGGTGAAAATCCAGCTAACACCTACCGACGGGTAGAAATAAGAGTCATTGTCTTTCGGAAGTGTTGAAGACCAGTCGTTACGAGCGGTTAAGTCCAAATACAAATAGTCGTCCCAAGACAATGATGCCGTAGCATATAGCGAGTTGATTTGTTTACGGTTGCGAGTATACTCACCACCATGTGTCTTACCGTTGGCGATCGCATGGAAATCGGGAATCACAAACTCACCGGATGATTCCTTGTACCATGTAGAATTACGGTACATCATATTACCACCTACCGTACCTACGATACCGAATCGATCCCAGTTGCCTTTAGCAGTCAATAAGAAATCAGAGTTGATCTCGGTGAATTTCTCCATATTGGCAGTCATGCTACCGTTGTTCTCCCAATACGGGTTACCTGTCGCACGAATCGTCTCATACTGGATGGTGTAATTATCCATACCAGAGCGAAGCTTCAAGCTCAACCAATCCGTAAACGTGAAATCCAAGGCCGCGAATCCGATAAAGCGGTCTTTCTTATCCTTGTTCGTATTGCGGTAAGCGGACCAATACGGGTTATTGGCGTTGGCTCCCGTGTCGATCAGATAACCAGCGGGCTTTCCGTCCGCACGTTTCCAATCATTATCTTTATAGGCGTCATAGTCAGAGAAGCCCACACTTCGAGGCATACTTAAATAGTTAAGGAAGATATTATCCGGGTCGCCCGCTAATTTCACACGGTTGTTCGTATGCTGGCTTACATAATTGACCTTCACGTCAGCCGATAACCATTTAGACAGCTTAGCCGTAGAACGCAAGTTAATAGACGTACGATCCATTCCGCTATTCGGGACAACCCCCTTATTATCCAAGCGTGTCACACCGGCACGGAAAGTGATATCCTCGGAGCTCTTACTCAAATCCACGCTATTCGTCCAAGTGGTACCAGTGCGCAAAAAGTCCTTGTACAGATTATTATCTCTAGCCGCATAGGGATGAGATCCCATCGCCATATCCTTAGGAGAACCATCCATAACGGCACCCCAACTCGTCGCTTTATTATTATCGAAAGCGCCGTCGATACCTTGTCCGTATACATCTTGGAACTTCGGAGTTTGCATCGGGTTCTCAGCCGTGAAATTCGAATTGATACTTACGCCCCAACCTTTATTCTGGCTACCTTTCTTAGTCGTGATCATCACGACACCGTTACCTGCACGGCTACCATACAACGCCGCGGCTGCCGGGCCTTTCAATACGGACATACTCTCGATATCATCTGGGGAGATATCAGAGATACCGGAACCTTTATCCACGTTACCGTTACCCCAATAGTCATCCGTACCACCGCTAAAGTTATCGATAGGTACACCGTCCACAACAATCAACGGCTGGTTATTACCAGTAATAGAGTTATTACCACGAATCACGATACGAGAGGAACCACCGACACCGGTACCATTTTGCTTGATCTGCAAACCAGCTACCTTTCCAGCCAAAGCGTTGGCCACGTTAGCATCACGGGTTTGCGTCAGGGACTCACCTTTCAATTCAGACATAGAATATCCCAAAGCCTTTTTCTCACGCTTGATACCCAAAGCGGTTACCACGACTTCATCCAAGGCTTGCGTATCATCGACCAATTGAACCTCTATAGAAGGTTGTCCGGTAAAGACGATCTCTTGCGTATTAAAGCCGATATAGGAAACTTGTAAAGTCGCATTGTTAGGAACATCCAACTCGAAACGGCCATCCATATCCGTGATGGTACCGTTGGTAGTTCCTTTGACAATTACGTTAGCACCGATAATAGCCTCGCCCGTTTTGTCCGTAACGACACCGACTGCTTTTCGTGTCTGTTGTTGAGCGTTTAAGACTGTGACTTCATGCGTGTTCTCTGCGAAAACCATGGCCGGTACCAAACAGAATGCGCATACCCCCATGTTAATCATTAACGGAATTTTTCGAAAAAGAGAATAACTATTCCCCCTTAAAGCATTTAAGGTTACAATTTTATTCATATTTTTGTAGTGTTACTATTTATAATAAAGTTATTTGTAGCTGCGCCAACAGCTCTTCTTGACTTTTCGTACGGGAGAATACGCCAATATTCTTCCGTATGTTTTTAATCCTTATTTATTCTTTCTTCATGGGCAGACGTATTTTAGAAGGTTACACATTATTTCTCATTTTGATATTTCCACGACTGAGGTTCCCGATCCACTGTCCTTAACGGTAGGTTTATGTATCGCATACTGGATTCCCGACGCCAATTTCAGGTATTCCAATACTTGAGGCAATTGCTCGTCCTTGAAACGGGCTGTTATTATGGACTTGAGTATCTCGTTATCTTTCACCTCGAATACTACGTGATAATGACGTTCCAGCGTTTTCAATACTTTATCCATCGGATGGTTCCTGAAGATAATCTCCCCGTTCTTCCAAGCCGTGTCATATTCGGTATTCACGTCGAACACCTTGATCTTGTCAGCACCCTTTTGATACTCAGCTTTCTCGTTTGGCTTCAACATCTGTGTCATTCGCTTTCCTCCGGACACGACGTTCAACTTTACCGATCCCTCTACCAAGGTGGTCTCTATCATACTCTCGTCTTTGTAAGCGGATACATTGAAAGAAGTACCCAACACCTCTACCGAGTAATCTTTATCCGCTTTCACAATAAAAGGCTTATGGGCATTCTTCGTCACCTCGAAATATCCTTGTCCGGTTAATTCCACCGTACGGGTATCCGCATTGAAGTCCGAAGGATATCTCAATTCGCTATTGGCATTCAGCCAAACCTTAGAACCGTCAGGTAAATCGAATGCCGAAACCACCCCAGGATTCGTGCGTACGGCTAGCGTACGCACGTTCCCTTGACCCTGCTGTATGAACAAATAAGCGGATAAAAGAAAGACTGGAATGAATAACACGGCCGCAGCCCGTTGAATAACACCTAACACTTGTCTTAAAGCTAATCTTTTCTCTTTCTTATGGATTCTTGATTTAAAACGAGACAACGCCTCGTCCGGGTTCACGGTCCGCATGACTTTTAGGCGACTTGCCACTTGAGCTGTAAAATAGACCTGCTCCAACAGTTTCTCGTTTTCTAGAGAGGCGGCCCGCCAGTTTTTCACCTCCGCAGCTTCCTCCTCGGTCAACATCCCATTGATGTATCGGATCAATATGTCTTCGTTTATTTCCATTTTTTCTTGTTTCTATAATTAATACAGTTAAGACAAAAGATGTACTAAACAAAAAAACGATTTTTTTCAAGAAAATTCTGCTAAAATCTTCTGAATAGCTTAAAATGAGCGATTTATGAGTGTCTTTCCTCAATAGAGGTAATGACTTGGCAATAGTTTTAACTTCTACATTCTACATAAGTTTGCCTTGCTTGCCAAACAACTCTTTTCGGATGCAAAGTTAAACCTAAAATCTGAAAAACGACACTTTTTGCTTTGTTTTTATAGATTATTAATTTTGGGTTGGAAGTGTGCTTATTCCAAATGTAGCAACACATTGTCTATGCAGCATAGATAAATTTCATATACGGCATTAAAAGTAAGAGAAATGTTAAATGTCGTCCTCATTCCTACAATACAAAGCAAAACGTTCTCGTTTATGGATTTTTTTTCGTACTTTTGAAAGTTATAGAAAGAGAATGTAGATTAGAAAGGTAAAATATGGACAATAAAGTATTCCTTTTAGGATTATTTCTGCTTTCAGTTGCTAACGTGAAAGCTCAAACTCAGACGCAGAATGATTCGCTCACAATGGAGAATATGATGCACAACCTTCCCGAAGTAATGGTCAAAGGTTCGCGTCCTATCGTCAAGGCTGAGCGAGGTATGTTATCCTATAACATGCCGTTACTTATGAAGCAACTACCTGCCGACAACGCTTATGAGGCTCTCACCCGCATTCCAGGTGTTAGCGATGCCGATGGTGGCATAAAGTTTTCCGGCAATGAGGTGACGCTTATTATCAACGGACAGGCGACCACTCTGACACAAGAACAGTTGACGGACAGATTGAAAGCTATGCCTGCCGCACAATTGGCAAAGGCAGAGGTAATGCTTGCAGCTCCCGCACGTTATCATGTTCGTGGCATGGCTATAAATATCGTCACGAAAGATTATGCAGGTACTAATCAGTTGTCTGGACAGATAATTGGAGGATTACAGCAAAGCAAATATGCAGAAGGATTTGGTGATTTTTACCTTTCTATACAAAGAGGAAAGTTTGGGTTGGATGCACAATATCAATATGTTGACGGCAATTCATACGGTGAGTCTTCACGCATAGCCAACCATCCGTTGGGTAACGAACGGGTACACTACAACGACGAAACATGTCAGAAATCATTTGGAATTGCTCATAACTACCGACTTGGCATGAATTACGCCTTTAGCAAGAATCATCGTCTTGAAGTTGCCTATACAGGTAAATGGGACAAGTCTTGTTCCAACAGCAACACCGCAGGCTCAAGTGAAAGCGGAATGCATAATGACAGCCATGAGTATCTGCACAATGTTGATGTAAACTACTCACTTCCTTTTGGACTTAATATTAATGGTTCATACACGAATTATCGTACCCCCCAACAACAAAAACTTGACGGTACGATTTATACAAATGAAAATACGACAGAAACGGAACGCAACCTTACAAGTGGCAGTGAACAGACAATCAGCAAATGGATGTTCACGGCAGACCAAACCCATTCTTTGGCACATGGCTGGGGATTGTCGTATGGCGTAAAGGGACAGTTCACAAGCAACAAGAGTTATCAGAACACCCTCGATAAGGAGGGAAATATTCTGCCTAATGCAACAAGCAGTGTGGACATCAACGAACGGATATGGAATATATATGCAGGTTTCAGCAAACAGATAAACAAGGCGATTAGTATTGAAGCATCCGTAGCTGCCGAGCAATACCACTCCCCGATATGGGACAAATGGCGCATATATCCTTCACTCAACGCCCTGTGGAATATCAACGAGAATCATTTACTCAACTTGTCGTTCAGCTCTAACTCTGAGTTCCCGAGTTATTGGTCAACAATGAGCAGCGTGTTTTACTCATCAACATATACTGAGATACATGGCAATCCCGATTTGAAACCATACTCAAATTATAATGTCAACTTTATGTGGCAGATAAAGAGACGCTATACTTTGATGGCTTTTGCAAATTTGAAGCCAGATTATTCTGTGCAGATGCCATACCAGCCAACAGACCGCATGGCGGTAATAATGAAAGAAACTAACTTCAACTACGAAAATAGCTTTGGATTGCAAGCCTCTGCAATATTCAGCGCAGGCAAATGGCTCAATGGCAATGTGTTTGCCGTTGGAATCTACAAGCATGCCAAAAGTGACCATTTCTTCGATTTGCCATTCAACCGCAAGAAACTGACGGCAGCTCTTGGAGGTACTGCATCTATAAAACTTTGCCGCACACAAGACTTGCGCCTCATACTAAACCCTTTCTTTCAGTCAAAAGCAATACAAGGTGTTTATGATATAAGTCCAATCTTTAGAATGAACGCCAAATTACAATGGACTTCACATGATGGAAAATGGGGATTGCGCATCAATGGCAGCAATATTTTCAACAACAAGGCAGACACCCGCTCCGTACAAGGCAATCAAGATTACCGTATGAAAGTAAACTATAATTGGGCTACTGCCACTTTTGCTGTCATCTATAAGTTCGGAGGCTACAAAGAAAAGAAAGTAAAGGAAGTTGATACATCAAGAATGGGACATTAAGCCACATGATATGAAACAAAAACTATTTGGTAGAATAAGCAAGGATAATATCCTTGAGCTGTGCTTTCTCACTCAAGGTGATAAGAATGACCACCGAAAGGAAGAGTTCTATCGGCTCACTTTCGATGAGGATAATCGTGTAGCATTCAATGCACTGCACGTTCTATCAAATTTTGATTTAGCAAATAATGAGTGGCTTTACAGCAAACATGATGAGCTGATTGACCGAGTGATGAAAGAAGAACATGTTGGGAAGTGCCGTCTAATGCTTAATCTTCTCTTACGCCAACCGTTTGAAGAAGAATTCCTCCACTCGGATTTCATAGACTTCTGTGTAAGTAAGATTACCGCTTGCGCTCAACCCTATGCTATACGAGCCTATTGCATGAAGCTTGCTTATGAGCAAATGAAGTATTATCCCGAACTTCTCAGCGAGTTAAAGATGGCATTGGACATGTTGGAACAAGAGACGCTATCCCCTGGATTAGCTTCCGCAAAAAGGCAGATATTGATGAAAATAAAAAGGAAGCATTCTTTGTCTTAATGTAACATTTACGCAAAGAATAATCTTGTTTCTGTATGTTTGCCATTCGATATGCTGCTTATAGTTGGTACACTCACTATCTGCGACCGTTGGGAGCAAAAATTCTCCGCCCTCATGGTGGAGCGAGGAGTTTTGGGGTTCCCAAAACATAACCTCGCTCCCTCCTCTAAGAACAAAAGACGAGATATTTGCCTTTCGGCTTTCCATGCCCAAGGTTGCAGACCTTAATTCTCTCAATTTGCGCCAAACATCAAAGCTGCCACATTGAAAGAACAAGGTCACAGACACAAGCTGCTTTGTACATGGAGTTTGCAAAGGAAAAGGTGATATTTTCAGTGTGAAACTTGCCAAGTGTTTCAGTTGTGTGTTGTTGATTTCCTTTGTGAACTATGCCGAGTGTGTTATGTGTGCTGTGTGTCCTCGGTATAGTCTGCATAAATCTAATGCCATGCTAAAACACTGCGGAGGTTCGCCCAAGTGGCTGGAGGCGCAAAGCCTCCAAGGAACGTTGCTGCAACCATTTCGGAGAATAGAGCGGTTGCCAATTAATCCACAAGCACATTTTACAGCGTACCAAGTGAGGGCATGTAAAACGTTGAATTGTTGAAGATAGGTGTTATCTTTATGAGAACCAACCACTTATACCCTCAACAAACTCTCAACAAATAGCTCTACACAACAAATTACTGGGCAAAAAAGAAAGAAAGGAATGGTGTTCAGGGTTTTCTCTTTTCAACATTATCTTTCTTTTGTTGAGAGATTTGTTGAGAATATGTTGAGCCGTAAATGCCTGATGTTCAATACTTCTTTCATCATATTCAACAATTCAACAAAAATAAGGGGTGTTTTGTCCGTCATTTTTATGAACAGAACTAATCCCCCTACAAGTAAGAATGTCATGCTTATGCTTCAGTACTTATTCACGACAGTACGACAGCGCCAAGCCAACAAACAAGCAAGAGGACATTCAACTAAAGGCGGTTGTTCTTCTATTGAGTTGTAGGATAATGACACTACTTTTCTCTTTTGCCCCGTACAATCTCTTGAAGATGGTGACACGAAACCGAGCTGCCCCGTATGAGTTTATACGGAAACAAAGGGCAACAACCATCGGGAAACCATACATCGTTTGCCAAATGCCCTTGGAGGTTTCCTGTTTCTGTTGGACTTCCGACATGGGCAACAAACCTTCCTCGTATATCGACCTTATCACAGCATGGAGTTTCGGGGCGGTGACATGGAGCATATCAACCAATTCACCCTCACTCATCCACAAGTCTTGCAAGTTGGACGGAATGGATAACATTCCATTTCCGTCCACGGTGATTACAGTCCTTTTCATGCCATTCCCCCCATTGTCGGCATATGCCCCTTGATTCGACTTTCAAAAGCTGATATGTCATGCTCCAATTTAGTACTTGTCACCTTTGCGTAAATTTGTGTTGTGGCGATGTCCGTATGTCCCAGTATCTTGCTTACACTCTCTATCGGCATACCGTAGTTTAAAGCCAAAACTGCGAACGAATGCCGGCTTACATGAAATGAAATTCGCTTCTTGATGCCACACATTTTTGCCACTTTCTTTATACGCTTGTTTACCATGTCAAGTGAGCCAATATTAAACAAGTGCATATCTTTTCTCAATGGCTTGTAACGTTCAATTATCTGTATGGCTGCATCTATCAGTTTAATTTTGAATGGTACGCCTGTCTTTTGACGCTGAGAAACTATCCATGGAGACCCACTTATAATGGCAACATTGTCCTCTGTAAGATTCTTGATGTCAACGAAAGAGATACCTGTCCAACAACCAAACATAAACAAGTCTCTCGCAAAAGCAAAGTTGGGATTTTCCAACTCTATTCCTGCAAATATGTCCAATTCTTCCTCTGTCAAGAACTCACGCTCCTTGTGGTCTGGGTCAACGTGGTACATGGCAAACGGATTTCTCTGTATCTTGCCGTTGTAGTGTGCTGCCGTGACGATATGCTTCAATGGTATGGAGTATATCCAAATGGTAGATTGCGTGAGTCCAATGACATTCTTCAAATACAGACAAAAATCACGGATGAACTCCTCGGTAAGCTCATTCATGGACATATCGCTGCGCTTGTACTGAAATTTGATGAACTCGGCAACGTACTTTCTTACCGTCAGATACTTGCGGTAGGTTCGGACAGCTCGGTCTTTTCCCACGCGTTGGGCAAAGGCTGCGTTCTCCTTGTCAAAAGCTCTGAGTAATGTCTCATACTCCGTACCTATGCCTTGATATGCGTTTCTCACCATTTCAGCGGTAACGAACGCCTCACGGTCGGAAAGCCGTTGGTAATGCTTAGCGATTTGAGCCTTGATGTTATCAAGCGCAAAGTTCACCTCATTGGCTTCCTTGCTTCTGCCTTTGGCTCTGTTGCCCTTGGCATCCCATATCGCTTTGGTCACGCTCAGCTTGCAACTGAACTGTGCGATAGTTCCGTTGATTGTCACACGTCCCATGATAGGGACAATTCCGTTTCTCTCCTTGCTTCCGTTTACATAGAAGACTGTCTTGAATGTACTTCTCATAATTCCTTGCTTTTTGTTCTGTGCAAAATTAAATCATGAGAGTTGCATGGCAAATTCACAACCTGTGCAGAATTGAGAAGTAAAAACCGAAGCCGTTAAAAATGCTTATTAGAGCGTTTCTTTGAGGTAATGACTTGAAAGCGTTTCTACTTCTCAAATCCGCCATTTTCGCATTTCCTCACGAATGCCACAAAAAGCCAACGACTGCCACAACCACTTGAAACTCAAAACAAAAGCTCAAATCTGCTATTTTTTGCTTTTTTAGTCATTCTTTTTCAAAAAAATTGAATAATGGCAAAAATACCGTTCCTAAAGAAAGGCTCAACAATATCCCTCTTTCTACTGTTTTACCACAAAATGAGACTTCTAATGGTAAAGATTCTTTTAAAACGGATTTATGAGGAGCCAAGTGAGGCGGATGGTTATCGCATTCTTCTCGACAGGCTATGGCCCAGAGGACTGAAGAAAGAGGATGCGAAGTTTGACGAATGGAGAAAAGACATCACTCCATCCAAGGAGTTACGCCAATGGTTCCACGAGGATAAAGACAGGCATTGGGAAGTATTCCAAGGTCGCTACGGGATGGAGATCAAGCAGAACCCGGATTTCATTCCTTTCTTACGAGAGATCGAGAAGCATCCGGTTGTCACTTTCCTCACGGCAGCGAAGGATGTACAACATAGTCATCTACCTATATTAAAAGAAGTCATCGAGGATTTCGAAAAAAACAAATCATAAAAATAAAAAGACCTATGAAAAGTATCGTATTGCTTCGCCACGGCGAAAGTATATGGAATAAAGAGAACCGGTTCACCGGTTGGACCGATGTGGATTTGACAGAAAAAGGCGTGGCCGAAGCTTATAGGGCCGGCAACCTATTGAAAGAAAAAGGATATGTGTTCAATAAAGCCTATACCTCTTATTTAAAACGGGCCGTCAAAACCTTGAATTGTGTATTGGATCGCATGGACCAAGACTGGATCCCGGTGGAGAAGAGCTGGACGCTGAACGAGAAACATTACGGATCGCTACAAGGGTTGAACAAGAGCGAGACCGCCCAAAAGTATGGAGACGAGCAGGTCTTGATCTGGCGTCGCAGTTACGATATAGCCCCGCTTCCCCTATCGGAAGACGACCCTCGTAACCCTCGCTTCGATATCCGCTACAAAGACGTGCCGGATAAAGAGTTGCCCCGTACGGAATCCTTGAAAGATACGGTTGAGCGGATTCTCCCTTATTGGAAAGAGGTTATCTTCCCGACGCTCCGGACCGCCGACCAGATCCTTGTCGCCGCTCACGGAAACAGCTTGCGGGGAATCATCAAATATTTAAAAAACATCTCCGATGAAGAGATCGTTCATCTGAATCTCCCAACAGCCGTTCCATACGTGTTCGAGTTCGATGATGACTTAAAACTCGTGAATGATTATTTCCTTGGCGACCCGGAGGAAATCAAGAAACTCATGGAAGCCGTAGCCAACCAAGGAAAGAAAAAGTAGCGGGATTCATGCCTCTTATCCGGAATTATTCATTAAGTTTGCAACCAAACAAACTTAAACACTATTGTGGACGAGAACGCAGAACGAATTTCACTAGAACTTATCGCAGGAGACGAACAAGCGTTCGACACCGTGTACAAACAATATTACCGGGGATTGTGCGCCTTCGCCTCCCAATATGTAACAGTACCAGAATCGGAGGAGATCGTACAAGACGTGATGATGTGGCTGTGGGAAAACCGAAAATCCCTAGTAGCGGACATGTCCCTGAAATCACTCCTCTTCACGATTGTCCGCAATAAATGCCTCAATACGATCAGCCACATACAGGTTAAGCAACAAGTGCACGAGAGACTGTACGCCAAGTTCCAAGAACAATTCGAGAATCCTGATTTTTATATAGGAGAACTGATGGCCTTGGCCTCCAAGGCCATCCGGGAGCTCCCGGATGAATACCGTAAGGCATTCGAGATGAACCGTTTCGAGGAAATGACCTACAACGAGATCGCCGAGCGGACAGGCGTATCCCCCAAAACAATCGCATACCGCATCTCTCAAGCGCTCAAGATATTACGGACGAAATTAAAGGACTATATCCCTTTATTGGTATGGCTGCTTTACGAACAAACACGCTCATAACGGAGGAAGCATCCTACCGCCATGAGCGTTTTTTTAATGAGTCAAAAGACTTATTTCACGAACGGTGCTTTCAATAAATAATCCACGCAGCCTTTCACGCCCTCAAACTGGGAACGTCCGTCAGGCATACCCTCCAACTCCACGAAATAATCCTTGATTCCATTCGCGTAAGCTTGCCGGAATATATTCTCGAAATTCATCATCCCGGACTCGCCTAGAATAGCACGGTCCTTGATGTGCAATACCTTAATACGGTTCGGATATTTCTTCAACCACTCTATCGGATCTTGTTGTCCCATCACGGCCCAATAAACATCCATCTCGAAAAATACAAGCGAAGGATCAGTATTCTTCAAGAACAACTCATAGATGCAATCTCCTTTCACACGCCTTCCCAGCTTGGCCTCCGTACTACCCGGATTTACCTTGGCGAACTCCATCTCATGGTTGTGATAGCCGAAAGGAATACCGGCCGCTTTCACGATCTTACCCGCCTCGTTAAAAATCTCGCAGACGAAAGCGGTTTCCTCGGTGCTACGGGTACTCGGTTGCCCGGGCTGGATCAGGTACTTCACGCCTAGTTTGGCATGGTCATCAGCCGTCTTCTTCCAATACTCGGAGATCTGGGAGCGATTGGCCTTCGTGTACTCACGTACCGGAGGATTCACGTGGGAACTGGTGATCTTCAATCCGGCATCATCCACCATCTTCTTGAATTCCATCATGTCTACACCGCCGATCTTGCCTTCCTTGTAACCGGCCAATTCCAGATTCGTGTACCCCATTTGCTTGATCTTTTTCAATCCACCGGGTACATCCGCATAAAGTTCCTTGCCTAAAGAATAGATTTGTAAACCAACTGTCTTAGCGGCCATCGTTTCAGAAGTGACAGGTTTAGCCGCATCTGCGCTCCCGACCTTTCCGGCCATCAAGCCACCCAAGGTAAAAAGGGACGCGTTCTTTAAAAAATCTCGTCTATTTGTCATAATTATTAGAATTAAGTCAGTCCAAAGATAGAGATTATAATCTAAAAAAGACCGCATAGGATGGAAAAATCCACCTATACGGTCTACAAACGGTATACATTATATAATAAGGACTCGATTAACGACGAGGCTTGATATCCAACTTCACCGGCTTGATCATATTCTCCGGGCTTAAGATCGTATCCAATTCCTCCTTGGTCAAGATACCATGATCCAGTACCAATTGATAAACGCTAACGCCGGTCTCCAACGCCTCCTTCGCGATCTTGGTCGAGTTCTTATAGCCGATTACCGGATTCAAGGCCGTCACCACGCCGATGCTATGATGTACCTCCTCACGGCAACGATCCTCGTTAGCGACAATACCGTCCACGCAACGGGTACGCAAGGTATCGAAACCATTGATCAGCAAATCCACGGACTCGAAGCAGCATTGTGCCATCACCGGCTCCATGGCGTTCAGCTCCATCTGGGCGGCTTCCCCAGCCATGGTCACGCATAGCTCATTACCCATTACCTTATAAGCGATCTGGTTCATCACCTCCGGGATCACCGGATTCACCTTACCCGGCATGATAGACGAACCCGGCTGCATAGCAGGCAAGTTAAACTCACCCAAACCGCAACGAGGGCCGCTTGCCAACAGGCGAAGGTCATTACATATCTTATTCATCTTCACGCAAACCCGCTTCATGGCGGAAGCATAGCCTACCAAGCAAGAAGTATCCGAGGTAGCTCCTACCAAATCGGAGGAGAGACGGATATCCCATCCGGTTATCTCACGTAAAGCCGCGATACATTTCTCCGCGTATCCCGGCTCGGCACAAATACCCGTACCGATAGCGGTAGCTCCCATGTTAACCACCAAGAAATCGGCGGCGGCCTCATTCAAGTGAGCGATCTCATCCTGTAAAATGCTGGCGAAGCCATTAAAGGTCTGTCCCAACGTCATAGGTACGGCATCCTCCAACTGCGTACGTCCCATCTTGATAATTTGCGAGAACTCCTCCCCTTTCTTACGGAAAGAGGCGATCAATTCCTCCAAATGGGGAAGCAATTGAAGATGCTTAAAATACATACCGACATGGATAGCGGTCGGATATGCGTCGTTCGTGGATTGCGAGCAGTTCACATGGTCGTTCGGTGAGCAGTATTGGTATTCACCTCTCTCATGCCCCATCAATTCCAAGGCACGGTTGGCGATTACCTCATTCGCGTTCATATTTGTAGTCGTACCCGCTCCGCCTTGGATCATATCCACCGGGAACTGGTCGTGATGCTTGCCATCGATGATCTCCCCGCAAGCGGCGATGATAGCGTCTTTTTGCTCCACGGTAAGCAAGCCTAATTCAAAGTTAGCCATGGCAGCCGCCATTTTTGTTATAGCTAATCCTTTAATGAATAAAGGATATTCGCTCAAACGGAATTTACTGATCGAGAAATTCTCGATTCCTCTCAAGGTTTGAACTCCGTATAATGCTTCGGCGGGGATTTCACGAGCGCCGATCAAATCGCTCTCTATGCGAGTTTTTCCAGTTAATTTAGTATCCATATTAGAAATATTAATCGTTTTCTTATTGTTTCCGCAAAGGTAGAAACTATTATTTTGAAAGCAAATTATTCTTTGAAATAATAAAAACAAATACCAAAAACACCAATACACGTCTACGTAAGGCTCAATGAATTACAATTTGTCAACAGAGCAGTTTTAATAGACCTTCTGATCTTTTTTATCTCATTCATAAAAAAGCACGATTTTATTTGCTGTTTGTCAAAGATTCCATATATTTGCTGCCGTAATAACAAAACAGAGTCATGAGAACATTCGTAGTAAATACATATTGGTGGTGGCGCTCCGTACAACTCAAAAGGTCGTAAGGGACGAAGACTCGTATGTATATATAAGCACTACATAAAGATATAAAGAGGTCTGTCGCACTTGCGGCAGGCCTCTTTTTTTTACTTGGAAATAATAAATCATAAATCATAAATCAAAAGATGAAAACGTATCAAGTTGACAAGAAAGGTTACTATGGTGAGTTCGGCGGGGCCTATGTTCCCGAGATCCTTCATCAATGCGTGGAAGATTTACAGAACACCTATCTGCAAGTGTTGGAGAGCGATAGCTTCAAGGAAGAGTTCGATCAGTTATTGCGTGATTATGTAGGCCGCCCCTCCCCTCTTTACTTGGCCAAACGGTTGAGCGAGAAGTACGGATGCAAGATCTATTTGAAACGGGAAGACTTGAACCATACCGGAGCACATAAGATCAACAATACGATCGGCCAGATCCTCCTAGCCCGCCGCATGGGGAAGACCCGTATCATCGCCGAGACGGGTGCAGGACAGCATGGAGTGGCTACGGCTACGGTATGTGCCTTGATGAATATGGAATGTATCGTTTATATGGGGAAGACAGACGTGGAACGCCAACATGCCAACGTACAGAAGATGGAGATGCTGGGAGCTACCGTCGTGCCCGTGACCTCGGGCAACATGACCTTGAAAGACGCCACAAACGAGGCGATTCGTGACTGGTGCTGTCATCCTTCGGATACGTATTATATTATCGGTTCTACGGTAGGGCCCCATCCTTATCCGGATATGGTAGCCCGGCTGCAATCCGTTATCAGCGAGGAGATCAAGAAGCAACTGCTGGAGAAGGAAGGAAGGGATCACCCGGATTACCTGATCGCCTGCGTAGGCGGGGGAAGTAACGCAGCCGGTACGATCTATCATTTCGTGGACGACGAGCGGGTGAAGATCGTCTTGGCCGAGGCCGGCGGCAAGGGCATCCACTCCGGCATGAGCGCCGCTACGATCCAATTGGGCAAGGAGGGCATTATCCACGGGGCACGTACCTTGGTCATGCAGAACGAGGACGGGCAGATCGAGGAGCCTTATTCTGTTTCCGCCGGCTTGGATTACCCGGGCATCGGCCCGATCCACGCGAACCTCTCCGTAGAGCACCGTGCGCAAATCCTAGCTGTCGATGATGACGAGGCGTTGGATGCCGCTTTCGAGTTGACCCGTCTGGAAGGAATCATTCCGGCCTTGGAAAGCGCCCATGCCTTGGGAGCCTTGGCCAAGGTAAACTTCAAGCCGGAAGAGGTGGTGGTACTGACTGTCTCGGGCCGTGGCGATAAAGATATGGACACTTACATTAATTATAAATTGAAAATTGAAAATTGAAAATTATATGATGGATTATACCTTTAGGACAATAAGCAAGAAGGTGATGGGCGACCTTCACACTCCCGTAAGCATCTATCTGAAAGTGCGGGATATCTACCCGGAATCGGCCCTGTTGGAAAGCTCGGACTTCCACGGAAACGAGAATAGCCTTTCCTTTATAGCGCTCCGCCCCTTGGCGAGCATCGGTATCAACAACGGGGAATGCACGGCTACCTTCCCGGACGAGACCCGTGAGGTTACCCCGCTCACCGAAGACTATAACGTACCCGAGGCGATGAACGCTTTCCTCGGCCGCTTCAAGGTGGAGGGAGCGGACAAGAAGGTCTGCGGATTATTCGGCTACACGGCTTTCGATGCCGTCCGTTATTTTGAGAACATCCCGGTCATGGAAGTTCATCACGAGGAGAACGACGCCCCCGATATGCTATACATATTATATAAGTATATCCTTGTCTTCAATCATTTCAAGAACGAGCTGACCCTAGTGGAGATGCTCCAAGAGGACGAGGCTAGCCAGCTGGAAGAAATCGAGACATTGATAGAGAACCGTAACTTCGCCTCCTACAACTTCCAGACAGCGGGTCCCGAGACCTCCCCGATCACCGGCGAGGAATACAAGGCGATGGTCCGCCAAGGCATCAAGCACTGCCTCAGGGGAGATGTCTTCCAGATCGTATTGAGCCGTCGCTTCGAGCAACCGTTCAAGGGAGACGACTTCAAGGTGTACCGGGCTCTTCGCAGCATCAATCCCTCTCCTTATTTGTTCTACTTCGATTTCGGAGGTTTCCGTATCTTCGGCTCTTCCCCCGAGACGCATTGCAAGGTAACGGGCAGACACGCCAGCATCGACCCGATCGCCGGGACCGCTTTCCGTACCGGTAATATCGAGGTAGACAAACAACGTACCGAGGCCCTGCTAGCCGACCCCAAGGAGAACGCCGAGCACGTGATGCTGGTAGACCTCGCCCGCAACGACCTAAGCCGGAACGCCCACGACGTGCAAGTGGATTTCTATAAGGAGGTACAATACTACAGCCACGTCATCCACCTCGTATCCCGTGTGAGCGGCGAGATCAACGCCGATAGCGACCCGGTAAAGACCTACGTCGATACCTTCCCCGCCGGCACGTTGAGCGGTGCCCCCAAAGTACGGGCCATGCAACTGATCACCGACATCGAGCATCATAACCGGGGCGCTTACGGCGGCTGTATCGGCTTTATCGGTCTGGACGGTGATTTGAACCAAGCGATCACGATCCGTACCTTCGTCAGCCGTGGCAACGTACTTTACTATCAGGCGGGAGCCGGGATCGTGGCCAAAAGCAACGATGAGCGTGAATTACAAGAGGTAAACAATAAGCTGGGAGCCTTGAAGAAGGCGATAGACCTAGCGGAGAAATTAATCAATTGATTATCCGGTTGTAGAGACGGGGCACGCCCCGTCTCTACAACAACAACAATACATATAAAATGAAGATATTATTATTTGATAATTACGATTCCTTCACCTACAATTTGCTACATATATTGAAGGAACTGGGTGCGGACGTAGAGGTACACCGCAACGACAAGATCTCCTTGGAAGAGATAGAGCGTTTCGATAAGATCTTACTATCCCCGGGACCGGGCATCCCCGAGGAAGCCGGCATCCTCCTCCCCTTGATCCGCCGGTACGCCCCGACAAAGAGCATCCTAGGTGTCTGCCTAGGCGAGCAGGCCATCGGCGAGGCATTCGGCGCCACATTGATAAACCTTACCGACGTGCATCACGGCGTTTGCTCCGATATACGGATTGTCGCTAAAGATCCTATCTTCGAGGGACTGGAACCGGGTATACGTGTTGGGCGTTATCATTCTTGGGCGGTCTCCAAGGAAAACTTCCCGGATTGTCTGGAAATCACGGCGGTTGATACGGAAGAAGGACAGATCATGGGCTTGCGCCATCGTGAGTATGATGTACGAGGTATCCAATTCCATCCGGAATCCGTGTTGACACCCAAAGGGAAGACAATTTTAGAGAACTGGCTGAAACGCTAATTACCTCCTAAGGCACTTATAGTTTCTTCCTAACGAAACATCAGTTTCCCTATAGTGAAACTAATGTTTCTCAAGCAAGAAACATTAGTTTTCCCCTAGAGAAACAAAAGTTTTTCGATAAAGAAATATCGCAAAACTGCAATAATTTATCATTCAACACATTACAGACATGAAACAGATTTTATACAGATTATTCGAGCACCAATATCTAGGCCGGGAAGAAGCCCGGAATATCCTCCAGAACATAGCGGAGGGACGCTACAACGATTCCCAGATCGCCAGCCTGATCACCGTATTCCTGATGCGCAGTATCTCCGTAGAGGAATTGACCGGATTCCGGGAAGCTTTGCTGGAGATGCGTGTACCGGTAGATCTAAGCGAATACAAGCCGATCGATATCGTAGGTACCGGAGGCGACGGGAAAAACACGTTCAACATCAGTACCTGTTCCTGCTTCGTAGTGGCCGGTGCCGGTTACCATGTCGTAAAGCACGGTAACTACGGGGCTACCTCGGTGAGCGGTGCCAGCAACGTGATGGAGCAACACGGCGTAAAATTCACGAACGATATCGATAAGCTACGTACCTCCATGGATACCTGCCATATCGCCTACCTCCACGCCCCCTTGTTCAACCCGGCGCTGAAAGCGGTAGCTCCGGTACGGAAGAGCCTCGGCGTGCGCAGCTTCTTCAATATGCTCGGCCCGCTGGTCAACCCGGTCATGCCTACTTACCAATTGTTAGGCGTATATAACCTCCCGCTACTCCGCCTATATAATTATACGTATCAAGAGAGCGGTACCCGTTTCGCCGTGGTACATAGCTTGGACGGTTACGACGAGATCTCCCTCACGGCCGATTTCAAGGTAGCCATGCCGGAGAAAGAGAAGCTTTATACCCCGGAGATGCTCGGATTCAAACGTTGCACGGAAGCGGACCTCGACGGCGGCGAGACCCCGGAGGAAGCGGCCCGTATCTTCGACGCCGTATTAGGGAACAGGGCTACCGAGGCCCAAAAGAGCTGCGTGATCGCCAACTCCGCCTTCGCCATCCAAGTGATCTGTCCTGAGAAAAAGATCGAGACGTGTATCGCCGAGGCACGTGAATCACTGGAAAGCGGAAAAGCATTGGCTACATTCCGTAAATTTATATCTTTGAACCATTGATAAAGAAACATATCCTATGAAAAAGGACATCTTACAAGATATTATCGCCAATAAGCGCATCGAGGTAGCCCGGCAAAAACAGGCCGTAAGCTTACAGACCTTATTGGCTCTAGGTAGCGACCGTATGGAGCGTGACACACGTTCCATGCGTGCGGCGCTGGAATCATCCCCCTCCGGTATTATCGCCGAGTTCAAGCGTAAAAGCCCCTCCAAAGGCTGGCTGCATCCGGGTGCGAATATCGCCGACGTGGTGCCCGCTTACGAGGCCGGAGGCGCCTCCGCCTGCTCGATCCTTACGGACGGGGATTTCTTCGGAGGTTCCTTGGGCGACTTGCAAAAGGCCCGCAAGCTGGTGGATCTCCCGTTACTTCGCAAGGACTTCATCATCGATACCTACCAACTCTTCCAAGCCCGGGTGATAGGCGCCGACGCTGTCTTGTTGATCGCCGCCGCCCTTACAGAAGAAGAATGCCGGGTACTCGCCGAGACCGCCCATAGCCTGCAATTGGAAGTCTTGCTGGAAGTCCATAGCGAGGACGAGCTCAAATACCTGAATGCGGATATCGATATGCTCGGCGTGAACAACCGCAATCTCGGCACCTTCCATACGGACGTAAACAACTCATTCAAGTTGGTCGATAAGATGCGAGGCTTCTCCCCTCTTTTAGTGTCCGAGAGCGGAATCTCCGAGACCGATACCGTACGCCGATTGCGTGAGGCCGGTTTCCGCGGATTCCTGATCGGAGAGACCTTCATGAAAACCGAGAGGCCGGGCGATACCCTAGCCGATTTTATAGGAGGACTGGCATGATCATCAAAGTATGCGGAATGCGAGACTCCCGGAACATCCAAGAAGTCTCCGCCCTAGCCGTCAACTGGATCGGCCTCATCTTCTACGAACGCTCCCCGCGCTTCATCGGGCAAAGCCCGACGAAGCAGTGGACAGTGGACAGTGGACAATTGACAGTTAAATACCGCTTGTCGCAACTGTCAACTGTCAACTGTCAACTATCAACTAAAAAAGTGGGCGTTTTCGTCAACGCTACCATCGAGTCCATGATGGAGAAAGCCTCCGCCTACAAGCTAGACTATCTCCAACTTCACGGTAACGAATCGCCGGAAGATTGCCACACCTTGCAAAAAAGGGGCTATTCCTTGATCAAGGCTTTCCCCATCGCTACGAAAGAGGACTTCGAAAAAACAAGGGAGTATGAGGGCCGGGTGGATTATTTCCTTTTCGATACGAGATGCGAGGGCTATGGAGGCTCAGGCAAACGTTTCGATTGGTCCATCCTAACCGAGTATAAAGGAGAGACTCCCTTCTTGCTCAGCGGAGGCATCCGTCCGGAAAACGCAGAGGCGATCCGGAACTTCCGGCATCCCCGTTTCGCAGGTATCGACCTCAACAGTGGCTTCGAGATTGAGCCGGGATTGAAAGACGTCGACAAACTAAAGAATTTCATCCAACAAATTTTACATCCAGCTGTAGAGACAGGGCGTGCCCCGTCTCCCACCGTCTGATAGTATTTTTAAAATAGAATTCAAAATGAATCGCATCACAAACTTATTCCAGACCCAGAAAGACGGAATACTCTCCGTCTATTTCACCGCCGGTTATCCGAACTTAAACGATACGGCAAGCATCTTAAAAGCCTTACAGACTAAAGGTATCCACATGGTAGAAGTAGGAATCCCTTTCTCCGACCCGATGGCAGACGGCCCTGTCATCCAAGAGGCCGCCACGCAAGCGTTGCGTAACGGGATGTCACTGCATCTCTTATTCGAGCAATTGAAAGAGATCCGGAGCGAAGTACAGATCCCGATCATCTTGATGGGCTACCTGAACCCCATCATGCAATACGGTTTCGAGAAATTCTGCGAGAGTTGCATAGAGGCCGGCGTAGACGGAATGATCATCCCCGACCTGCCTTATGCCGATTATATCTCCGACTACAAGGAGATCGCCGATCGCCATGACCTAAAAATGATCATGCTGATCACCCCAGAGACCTCCGAGGAACGAATCCGGCTGATCGATGCCCATACCAGCGGGTTTATCTATATGGTATCCAGCGCAGCCACGACCGGAGCCCAACAAGACTTCAACGAGCAGAAGCAGGCCTATTTCCGTCGTATCAACGCCATGAACCTACAGAATCCCCGCTTGGTAGGTTTCGGCATCAGCAATAAAGCCACTTTCGAGGCGGCGATAGCCCATTCTTCCGGTGCCATCATCGGCAGTAAGTTCGTACAGTTACTAAAGAGCGAAGCTACTCCCGCCGAGGCGGTCGATAAGTTACTGGAAGCCCTAAAACAATAGGAACCCTATTCATGTTTACATATAAAAACAGTAAATAGTCCTATGAATAACTTCACTTTTCACAACCCAACCCGTTTATTATTCGGTAAGGGCATGATTGAGAAACTGAGTACGGCCATCCCGATGGTGCATCGCATCATGATCACCTTCGGAGGAGGTAGCGTAAAGCAAAACGGTGTGTACGACCAAGTGATCAAGGCGCTAAAGGATCGTGACTATATCGAGTTCTGGGGCATCGAGCCTAATCCCACCATCGAGACCTTGCGAGAAGCTATCCAGATAGCGAAAGGCAAGCAGGTGGATTTTCTATTGGCGGTAGGCGGTGGCTCCGTCATAGACGGGACGAAGCTAATCTCCGCCGGCATCCAGTACGACGGTGATCCTTGGGAATTGGTACAGAAAGGGTATTACTATCATACCGTGCCCATGGGTACCGTACTGACCCTGCCCGCCACGGGTTCCGAGATGAATAGCGGGGCCGTGATCTCCCGGAAAGAGACGCAAGAGAAATTCCCGTTCTACAGTAATTTCCCCGTGTTCTCGATCTTGGACCCGGAGACGACCTTCAGCCTCCCCCCGTATCAAGTGTCTTGCGGTATCGCCGATACCTTCGTCCACGTGATGGAGCAATATATGACTACGACCGACCAATCCCGCTTGATGGATCATTGGGCGGAAAGTATTTTAAGTACCTTGGTTGAGATCGCCCCGAAGATCAAGGAAGATCCGAGGAATTACGACCTGATGGCAGATTTCATGCTATCCGCCACGATGGGCTTGAACGGCTTTATCGCTATGGGCGTAACGCAGGACTGGGCTACCCATATGATCGGACACGAGCTAACCGCCCTTCACGGATTGACGCATGGAGCGACTCTAGCGATCGTCTTCCCCGGAACCTTACGCACCCTACGCAAGCAGAAAGAGGGCAAGATACTGCAATACGGCGAACGGGTATGGGGTATCAATAGTGGAACAACAGAGGAACGGGTAAGCCAAGCCATCGAGAAGACTGAGCAATTTTTCCAAAGCCTCGGTTTATCTACCCGCCTCAGCCAAGAGAAGATTGGCGATGCGACGATCACCGAGATAGAGAATCGCTTCAATGAACGAAACGCCGCCTTCGGGGAGGCGAAGAATGTAACGGGTAGCGTGGCACGGGAAATATTGGAGAGCTGTAAATAACGTACAACTTGTAGAGACGGGGCGTGCCCCGTCTCATCCCCTCAAAAGGGTATAGATTTTATCTTAACAGGACTACTACTTGGATCGGGCCATGCGCCCCGAATACCAAGGCTTGTTCAATGTCAGCAGTCTTTGAGGGACCGGACATGAAGACTCCGTAATCATAATCCATAGTGGCAGTACGGCGGTAAGCCTCATTCATCGTATGAACCAATTGAGTCTTGTCCAACAAGATCACCAAAGCGTTCGAGATAAAGTACAGACCTTTATAACGTACCTGACGGGGTAACCAGACAGCGGCATTCTCCGCCACGCCGAAACTACCCTCCACCACAGATACGTCCGTTCCGTTCAACTCCCGGGGATCGGTCAGCCCATCCGGGTTAAAGGTAGCGCAAGTAATCTCCTTCAAATTCGAGGCGATACGTTTCGCCTCCGGAAACTCACGGCGGATCACCTCATTCACATCCTCGCCGGGCTTTAACTCGATGGCCTTGCCACCCGCCCCGGCTAACACCTCCGAGAACGTAGCCAACTTATCCGCATAGGTAATCGCCTCCAACGTAAGCTCAGGCATCTCGTGGCATGTACCCGTATGACGACGGATACTCGCCAATATAGAATCTTTACTACTCATTATCTCACCTTATTATTCTTCCACATATCATTAAACGACTCCTTGGCGAAAGCCGGAAGCTCACGTCCCTTGCCCCAAGCGTTCAAGCCATTGTAGACCATGAAACGGGGCAAATGATTCACTACCGGAGCAAACTTCAACGCCGTATTGAACAATCCCGGACGTTCCATCAAGAACTTCATGCCGAAAGACATCACTTTCTTCTCCTTGCTCGCCTTACCGATCTTATCCAAATCTTGCCGCCAACGGTAAATCTGCTCGCCCAAATCGATCTTTACCGGACAAACGTTCGAGCAAGAAAGACATAAGGAGCAAGCCGATACGTTATCCGAATATTCCTCCGGATTCCTCAGCATACCCAAGTTGATCCCGATCGGTCCCGGAATGAAATACGTATACGAATAGCCACCACTCCTGCGATATACCGGACAGGTATTCATGCACTCGCCACAACGGATGCAATTCAACGTACGAATATGATCCGGTTTCGCCAAGATATCACTACGCCCGTTATCCACGATAATGATATGGAACTCTTGTCCCTCGGACGGACGGCGATAATGGGAAGTATAAGACGTGATGGGTTGCCCCGTACCCGAACGAGCCAGCAAACGAGTGAATACGCCCAATGCCTCCAGATTCGGTACGATCTTCTCCATCCCCATCGTAGCGATATGCACCTTCGGGAAGGAGGTTCCCATATCGGCGTTTCCCTCATTGGTACAAACCACGATCTCGCCCGTAGAGGCGACGGCGAAGTTAGCGCCCGTCATCGCCACGTCGGCATGCAGGAATTTCTCACGCAGATTCTTACGGGCGGCATGCGTCAGGTAGGTAGGGTCGATATTCCCTTTCTCCGTTCCCATCTCACGCTCCATCATCTCGCTGATCTGCTCCCGTTTAATATGGATCGCCGGCATCACGATATGGCTCGGGGCCAAATGCATCAATTGCAAGATACGCTCACCCAAATCGCTCTCCACCACATCGATTCCTTTCGACATCAAGAACTCATTCATATGGCATTCCTCCGTCAGCATCGATTTGCTCTTGATCAGGTTCCGGGCATCATGCTGGCGCAAGATCCGCAAGACGATCTCGTTATGCTCCTCGGCATCTTTCGCCCAATGCACGATAGCCCCGTTGGCGATCGCATTTTTCTCGAACTCCTCCAGAAGCGTGTCCAGATGGCTGTTGGAGTAAAGCTTGATCTCCGAAGCCAACTCTCTCAACCGCTCCCACTCGGGAAGCGAATGGCTCATCTTATCCCGTTTGGTACGTACCATCCAAAGCGTATGGTCGTGCCAAGCCTCATTCTCCTTATTCTCTAGGAAACGGGCCGCAGCTATAGCATGTTTCGTACTCATAATCCGGACGCTAATATTTGAACGATGTGAATAGTCTTGATCGGAAGTTTCTCCCGCTTGATAACCCCTTCCATATGCATCAGGCAAGAGCTATCCGCCCCGGTGATATACTCGGCGCCGGTACTCATATGATCCTTTACCTTGTCTTGTCCCATGCAAGTAGAGACCTCAGGCTCCTCGATGGCGAACATACCGCCGAAACCGCAACATTCGTCCACCCGCCTCGGCTCGAACACCTCGATACCTTTCACCAAGGAAAGAAGATCACGTAACTTGGAATAGTACGGGATATTACGCTCGCTGGGCGACGAGAGATGCAACTCACGCACCCCGTGGCAACTATTATGGATACTCACCTTATGCGGGAAAACGGCCGGCAGGGATCCCGGTCTCACCACGTCGTGCAAGAACTCGCAGATATCATAAATCTTCTTACTGTTCATACAAACGTGATCCCGCTTTCCCAATATATGGGGATGGTTCTCTTTTACGAAGGCTACGCAACTGGCCGAGGGGCCTACCACGTAGTCATAGTTCTTAAACTGTTCCTCCATCCGGAGGGCCAAGCGAGCCGCCTCATCCTCGAAGCCGGCGTTCGCCATGGGTTGTCCGCAGCAGGTCTGGTCCATCGGATAATCGACATCCACACCCACATGCTTCAACAATTTATACGAGGCGATACCCACTTCGGGATACACCGCGTTAATGTAACATGGGATAAATAATCCTACCTTCATACTAATTATATCTTTATATCCTTATATACGACACCGTATATAATTAACACCTAAAGGCCCATCACAACTGCATATTTGCCCTAACCCGGCTCAACGTCTCGGGAGTCATCAACAAATAAGAAGCGATATGGGACAAGGGGGCACGCTGCACGATCTCAGGGTGTTCTTTCAATAAGCGGGCATAACGTTCATTAGCGGTCTCGAAACGAAGGAAATCCGCTTTCCGTTGAGACAGGATCAGCGAATTCTCCAACAGGCGGCGATACATGACCTCGATCTCGTAATCCTCGGCGCACAATGCCAATAAAGGATCATGAGGAATACCATACAGTACCGTATTCTCCAAGGCCTCCACCAACAGATTAGCGGGACGTTGGCGCAAGAAGCTCTCGATGCAAATGAAGATGTTGTCCTCGCTGGCGAAATGCTCGGTCAGCTCTTTCTTATTCTTGAAGTAAAACTGGCGAACCATTCCCTTATAGACATAACCGAGTTGCGTACAAACCTCTCCTTCGCTCAAAAACAGGGCGCCTTTTTTCAATTCTGTCCGGATTAAGATAGAGGCCAGTTTCTGGGCGGCTTCCTCACTGAGTAGAATCGATTGCGCCGCAATCCTGCGAGCTATAAATATCGCTGTATCCATATTCATGGTTGTTTTTGTTTGTTTCCGCAAACTTACGAAATAAATACCACTTGATTTACATCAAGCCCCCATTTATTTATATTCCTGCCAACTCTTGATGCAGATATCATCTACGCTCAAGGTACAGAAGGCTTGAATGAAAGCGCTCGCCAGACGGGCATTCGTAATCAACGGGATATTCAGGTCGATGGCGGCACGGCGGATCTTATAGCCGTTGTCAAGCTCGCCGGCGGAAAGGTCACGAGGGATATTCACGACCATATCGATCTGCTTCTCATGAAGCATCTTAAGCGCCTGCGGTTCTCCCTTCTCGCTCGGCCAGTACACCTTCGTACTCGGAATGCCATTCTCCGCCAAGAAACGGTGCGTACCTCCCGTAGCGAATAGGTTGTAGCCTTTCGTCGCCAACATCTTAGCGGCATCCAGCATGGCTACCTTCTGCTTCGGCGTACCGGTGGACAGGAGGATATTCTTCTCCGGAACCCGTTGCCCGACAGCGAGCATACTCGTCAACACCGCCTCGGATACATCGTCGCCCAGACAACCCACCTCGCCCGTGGAAGCCATATCGACCCCTAATACCGGATCGGCTTTCTGCAAGCGATTGAACGAGAATTGAGAGGCCTTGATACCCACGTAATCCAAATCGAACTCATTCTTATTCGGTTTCTCTACCGGCAAGCCCAGCATGACACGGGTAGCCAACTCGATGAAGTTTATCTTCAGCACCTTGCTCACGAACGGGAAGGAACGGCTGGCACGAAGGTTGCACTCGATCACCTTGATCTCATTGCCCTTCGCCAGATATTGGATATTGAACGGGCCGGAGATATTCAGCTCCTTAGCGATCTGCTTACTGATACGCTTGATACGACGAACCGTCTCCACATATAATTTCTGGGCCGGGAACTGAATCGTAGCGTCGCCGGAATGAACCCCGGCAAACTCGATATGCTCGCTAATGGCATACATCACGATCTCACCATGATCGGCCACGGCATCCATCTCCACCTCTTTCGCATGCTCGATGAACTGGCTTACCACCACCGGATGCTTTTGGCTGACGTTGGCGGCCAATTTCAAGAAACGCTCCAACTCCTCTTGATTCGAGCAGACATTCATGGCGGCGCCACTCAGCACGTAACTCGGGCGAACCAATACGGGGAAGCCTACCTCCGCCACGAAGCCATTGATATCCTCCATGGAAGAAAGCTCTTTCCAGCGGGGTTGATCCACGCCAATACGATCCAACATGGCGGAGAACTTCTCACGGTCCTCGGCATTATCGATGCTCTTAGCTGACGTACCCAAGATATTCACATGCTGTTCGTCCAAACGCATCGCCAAGTTATTCGGGATCTGGCCACCGGTGGAGACGATCACGCCGTGCGGGTTCTCCAGCTCGAGGATATCCATCACACGCTCGAAGGTAAGCTCGTCGAAATAAAGGCGGTCGCACATATCATAGTCGGTAGACACCGTCTCGGGATTGTAGTTGATCATCACGGAGCGGTAACCCTCCTTACGGATCGTATTCAAGGCCTGCACGCCACACCAGTCGAACTCCACCGAGCTACCGATGCGGTAAGCGCCGGAACCCAGCACGACAATCGAGCGATGATCGCCCAAGTACGTCACGTCGTTTTCCGTACCGCTATACGTCAGGTACAGGTAATTCGTCCGCGCCGGATACTCGGCGGCCAAGGTATCGATCTGTTTCACCGCCGGAAGAATGCCATGCTCCTTACGGAACTGGCGAACCAACATCATACCCTTCTCCACATCCCCGTCGAGACCGATCGCACGGGCGATCTGGAAATCAGAGAACCCTTGTATCTTCGCCCGGCGGATCAACTCCGGATTGATGCGCCAACGTTGGATCCCCTTCATATCGAAAGCGTGAAGCTCCTTGGAGGTCTGCATGATTCCATATAGTTTCTGTAGGAACCATCGGTCTATCTTGGTAAGCTCATGAATCTGGTCTACCGTATAACCGGCCCGGAATGCCTTCGAGATAACGAAGATGCGGCGATCGGTAGGCTCGTGCAACGCCTTATCGATATCCTCGATCACCAACTCCTTATTCTCCACGAAACCGTGCATACCCTGCCCGATCATACGCAAGCCCTTCTGGATAGCCTCCTCGAAGGTACGTCCGATCGCCATCACCTCGCCAACCGACTTCATGCTGGAACCCAACTCACGAGCCACGCCGTGGAACTTACCCAAGTCCCAGCGAGGGATCTTACATACCACGTAATCGAGAGCCGGCTCAAAGAAAGCGCTAGTCGTTTTCGTCACGGAGTTTTTCAAGTCGAACAAACCGTAGCCCAAGCCTAATTTAGCGGCCACGAAAGCCAACGGATAACCGGTCGCCTTAGAAGCCAAGGCCGAAGAACGGCTCAAGCGGGCGTTCACCTCGATCACCCGGTAATCCTCACTCTCCGGATCGTAAGCGTATTGCACGTTACACTCGCCCACGATACCGATATGGCGAATGATACGGATCGCCAACTCACGTAATTTATGATAATCCGTATTGCTCAAGGTCTGCGAGGGGGCAATCACGATAGACTCTCCCGTATGGATTCCCAGCGGGTCGAAATTCTCCATGTTACATACCGTGATGCAGTTATCGAAGCGGTCGCGCACCACCTCGTACTCTACCTCTTTCCAGCCCTTCAAGCTTTTCTCCACCAATACTTGCGGAGAGAAAGAGAAAGCCTTCTCTACCAACACGTCCAATTCTTCCTCATTGTCGCAGAAACCGGAACCCAAGCCCCCCAGCGCATAAGCGGCACGGACGATGACCGGATACCCCAGCTCAGCGGCCGCACGACGAGCGTCAGCGGCGTTCTCCACGGCCTCGCTCTTGATCGTCTTCACGTCGATCTCATCCAGCTTGCGTACGAACAACTCCCGATCCTCGGTATCCATGATAGCCTGCACCGGGGTACCCAATACCTTCACGCCATACTTCTCCAGCACGCCGCTTTGGTAAAGAGCCACGCCACAATTCAACGCCGTCTGCCCGCCGAAAGCGAGCAAGATACCTTCCGGACGTTCCTTCTCGATCACCTTTTCCACAAAAAAAGGAGTAACGGGCAGGAAATAAACCGTGTCCGCAACTCCTTCCGATGTCTGTACCGTAGCGATATTCGGATTGATCAATACCGTTTGAATCCCCTCTTCCTTAATAGCCTTCAGGGCTTGGCTGCCTGAATAATCGAACTCGCCCGCCTCACCAATCTTCAAGGCTCCGGAACCGAGTATCAGGACTTTCTTTATATCTTCTTTCATTGCTTTACTTTTTTTAATGTTCTCTTTTAGGGTAAGCCTAAACACCCGTTTAGGGTAGACCTAAACACTCATTTAGGGTTGCCCTAATCCCTCGTTTAGGGTGGGCGTAAATCCCCGGCTACAACAATTCCGTGAATTTATCAAACATGAACTCCGTATCCAGCGGCCCGCTGCAAGCCTCGGGATGGAACTGAGAGGAGAAGAAAGGCTTCGTCTTATGCTTGATACCCTCGTTCGTCCCGTCATTCATATTGATGAACAGCGGTTCCCACTCCTCACCCAGCGTATCGTTATCCACGGCGTAACCATGGTTCTGCGAGGTGATGAAGCATTTCTCCGTGCCTACCATACGTACCGGCTGGTTATGGCTACGATGACCGTACTTCAATTTATAGATAGAAGCACCGCCGGCTTTCGCCAACAACTGGTTACCCATGCAAATACCGCAAATCGGCTTATCCCCGGAAAGCGCCTTACGGATATTCCGCACGGCGGCATCGCAAGTATCCGGATCGCCCGGACCGTTGCTGATAAACAAGCCATCGTATTCCAGCTGATTGAAGTCGTAGTCCCAAGGCACACGGATCACCGCCACGTTACGCCTCAACAGGCAACGGATGATGTTATGTTTCACGCCGCAGTCCAAAAGCACGACGCGCTTTAGGAATTGAGAATTGAGAATCGAGAATCGAGAATTGGAGGCTTCCGATAAAGAACAGGTCTGGCTCGTACCATCGGGCAGGTAACAAATAATCTCCTTGCACGATACCCGATCCACATAGTTCACATGCTCATAATTCTCCATTTTCAATTCTCCATTTTCAATTTCGTTATCGGCATCGCCGATAACGATGCGTCCCATCATCACGCCATGCTCACGCAATTTCTTAGTCAACGCACGCGTATCGATACCGTATATGCCCGGGATCTTCTCCTCCTTCAACCAGTCGCCCAAGCTGCGCTCGGCGTTCCAGTGGCTATACTCATGGCTGTAATCGCTAACGATAATCGCCTCGGCGTGGATCTTCTCGCTCTCCATAAACGTAGCGATCCCGTTCGGCTCGAACGTACGAGGCGGGACACCGTAGTTACCAACGAGCGGATAAGTCAACACCATCAACTGGCCTGCGTACGAAGGGTCCGTCAAGCTCTCCGGATATCCGGTCATAGCGGTATTGAACACGACCTCGCCGGCGACCGGTCTCTCATAGCCGAAAGAGTAGCCACGGAAGACGGTACCGTCGTCTAACATCAAAGTTGCTGTTCTGTTTGTCTGCATAGAATCTGTATGTTGTGTCATTTCACTAAATATTCTTCTTCCATATAGTGAATAAAAGCCTCGTTCACTAACCGAGTCCCGCCCGGTGTCGGGTAATCGCCGGAGAAATACCAGTCACCCGGATGCTCCGGACAAGAGGCATGCAAGCCCTCCAAAGTCTGGTAGACGATCTCTACTTTCGCCTGCGTCCCGGCCGGTGTAAGCAACTCCACCATCTTAACGGATATCTCCTCGTCCGTAAACGGGGCGTATATCTCCTTTACGTAATTCACCAACGGACCATCCGCCGCTGTTTGTTGTCGCTTCGCCTTCTGATAAGCGTCCAAGATCACGTATTCCATCCCCCGGTCACGTAACAGGGCCACCGCGGCCTTAAAAGCGATAAACTCGTTCATCCGGGACATATCGATACCGTAATAATCCGGGTAACGTACCTGCGGAGAAGAACTTACGATCACGATTTTCTTCGGATGCAGGCGATCCAAGATACCGATAATACTCTGGCGTAAGGTAGTACCCCGCACGATGCTATCATCTATCACAACCAGATTATCGATAAAAGGTTCAATACTTCCGTAAGTAATATCATATACGTGCGCCGCCAGATCATTGCGGCTATTGCCCTCAGCGATAAATGTACGTAATTTTATATCTTTTATAGCTACTTTCTCCGAGCGGACTCGCATGGAAAGGATTTGCTCCAGTTCCTCTTCCCTGAGCAGGTGACTACGATCGGCGATCCATTCTTTTTTCAGCTTATTCAAATAGTTGTTCAACCCCTCCTGCATCCCGAAATAAGCGACCTCGGCCGTATTCGGGATAAAAGAGAAGACGGTATGATTCAAGTCGTAATCCACCGCTTTCAAGATCGGATGCACGAGATTATCTCCCAAACGCTTCCTTTCCCTGTAAATATCCACGTCGCTACCCCGTGAGAAGTAGATACGCTCGAAGGAACAAGCCTTATTCTCTTTCGGCTCCACGATCTGGGAGATATGCCACTCGCCTTTCTTGTTGACGAGTATCGCCTCTCCCCGATTCAACTCCCGGATATCCTCTACCTGCACGTTCATCACGGTTTGTATAACCGGACGCTCGGAAGCCAACACGATAATCTCATCATCCGCATAATAGAAGGCCGGACGGATTCCCCACGGGTCCCGCACGCTGAACGACTCGCCACTACCGGTGATACCGCAAATCACGAAACCACCATCCCAGCCCGGGGTACAGCGTTTCAGCACGTTCGACAAATCAATTTGATCCTCGATGGCATGCGTGATATCCATCCCTCTCAATCCTTCCGCCTCACACTTTTGGTACAGGCGCTCCACTTCCCGGTCCAGCCGGTGTCCCAGCTGCTCCAGCATGATATACGTATCGGAATATTTCCGGGGATGCTGACCGATCGCCGTGATCTCCTCGAATACTTCATGAACATTTGTCAGGTTGAAATTTCCGCAAACGGCAAGGTTCTTTGCACGCCAGTTATTGCGTCGTAAAAAAGGATGGATATAAGAGATTCCGGATTTTCCGGTGGTACTGTAACGGAGGTGGCCCATATAAAGCTCTCCGGCGAAAGGTAGGTTGGCTTTGGCGAATAGCGGATCGTTGAGTTGCTCGGGGGTTAAATCCTTGTAGTGTTCGTGAACTGCGGCAAATATCTCGGTAATAGCTCCGGTCCCGACGGCCCGTTCACGGAACATATATTCCTCTCCGGCATTTGCCTCTAACTTCACGCAGGCTAAGCCCGCTCCTTCCTGCCCCCTGTTATGCTGCTTTTCCATCAGCAAATAGAGCTTGTTCAGTCCATACATCCAACTACCGTACTTCTCGTGATAATACTCCAAGGGTTTCAGTAACCGGACCATGGCAACACCACACTCGTGCTTCAATACT
This sequence comes from Parabacteroides sp. B2-S-102, assembly GCF_023656665.1. Taxonomy (NCBI): domain Bacteria; kingdom Pseudomonadati; phylum Bacteroidota; class Bacteroidia; order Bacteroidales; family Tannerellaceae; genus Parabacteroides; species Parabacteroides sp. B2-S-102. The sequence continues at coordinate 284,327 of NZ_JAMOKM010000002.1, forward strand.
TCCATTGTCGAATCAACTTTTTGATTTTGCCGCAAAGATACAGACAATACCTAACATATTGTTTAAACAAACATAAAATAATTGACACTTTCACGGAAAAAATGTTTTTATCGGACGTTTGGTTAACAAAGCTTACATTTTATAAGCAAAAGGGAGGGTTTTATTTTCAATCCATAAGCCACTCATTTCCCTCTTGAAAGAGGCCTTTCAAAGATATCCATCCGAGAACCGTAATATTTCCGTAACAGAAAGAAAAACACCAATATTCTTTCTGGCACAGAAATATTCTTGCATAAATTCTTTCTATCACAGAAATAATTCGGTAATTTTGTGCGTAAATATAAATTCCATAGTAATGAATACAAATATACTCCAAACACTGGTAACGGCCATGCAACGCCGATTAGCGGCTCTTCCGCAGAGATTGCGACCATTTACCACGGAGTTTGATGAGCTCCCTAAAAACCTGATGCTAACCGGTGCCAGAGGATGTGGCAAATCTACATTTCTACTCCATCATTCACAAGGCAGGCGCTTATTATACTTTTCTGCTGATAATCCGAAGATTATTGGCGAACCGCTCTATGACTTAGTTAGTAGCGTATTCATGCTTGGTTATGAAGGTGTTATTATCGACGAGATTCACTACGCATCAAACTGGAGCATACATCTGAAGGCCTTGTATGATGACTATCCAGGAAAAATCATCTGGATTTCAGATTCCTCATCGTTAGTACTTCGTGATGGCAAAGCCGACTTGTCCAGACGTTATGTAGCGATACAGATGCCTTTAATGTCGTTCAGAGAATTTCTATATCTTGAAACTGGCCAAATATACCCCAAGTATAAACTGGGAGACACAATACTACCTACACAACCAGATGCGGAGCTGTTGAACCATTTCCTCAATTATCGTAGTTACGGTACACGTCCTTTCTACCAAGAGAAAGATTTCGAAGCACGTTACATGGCTATCATCGACAAAATTCTCAATAACGATATACCGTTCTTCCTGCCTAGCATTTCCGAAAACAACCTACGTGTGATGCGAGCCATTATCGGCACACTGGCAAACTCCTCAATACCTCGTGTACAAGTCACCTCCTTATGTTCCGACTGGGGAATAGGAGCGGAAAAACTCTATCAACTACTCTTTGTGATGGAAAGTGTAGATCTATTGAAAATAGTAAGGTACCCCAATGACACGAAAGCCCGTAGCACTGGCGCAAAAATGTTGTTCGCAGACCCATGTGCTTATAAGGTTTTGAATGCTGACCAAGGAACGGAACGTGAAGCCTACATTGTCCACTGCTTTTCTAGGGCAGGTTACGAGATAAACGCCATGAAAGACGAGAAGAAAGGTGATTATGTGATTACAAAAGACCATGTATCACAAACCCTAGAAGTTGGAGGAAAAAACAAAAATCCTAAAGAAGCGGACTACGTCTTGAGAGACAACACCGACTACCCTGTAGGCAACGCCATTCCATTCTGGCTCATGGGTATGATGTGGTAGTCTTTTGTAATACAAAGGTGGTGAGAAGCATAATGTCATGTTTCCGGAAACAAAAAAGGTGTCTGAAAAGGATACCTTCTTTTTTGTTATGCTGCCCGTTCATTATCCATTTTTATTTTTAAACCATCTTTGGTCTTCTCAATTATCTCTTTTCGAGAAGCCATCCTACAGAAATAAGTAAAAAACAAAAGAGAACTGACTTTTTTAGCCAGTTTCCTTATATTATGTGCAATAGCAACCAGGGTAAACTCTGTTTTTACCTTCTCCAACCCTCTTAATCTAAACCGGTTCCATGTCGAGTTATGCTTTATCTGCGCAAAGACTGCTTCCGGTTCTATACATCGTCTGCCCCGATGATAAATACCTTCTTCACTCATGAGTTTTTCCCGTGTTTTTTGTTTATACCTGTTAAGGTTATAGTTAACTTCTATGATCCGGTTAGTCTTTGATTTATGACATTGAGATTTCAACGGGCAACCCTCACAGTTCTGTGCCTGATAACGCTTCAGTACGGATACATATCCCAAATCGGACTTACTTTTCCTTTGACCTTTATATTCCATATGTTGTCCCATCGGGCATACGTAATAATCCCTTTCCCGGTTGTAGTAAAGGTTCTGTATGGCAAAAGCATCCTTCTTCCAGGAACGCTTCTGCTCTTTGTGGAAATAATTGTACTTGACAAAAGCCTCTATACCCGCATTTTCCACAAACTCGTAGTTTTGTTCGCTTCCATAACCGGCATCGGCCACTACTATAGAGGATTGCCTATGATAAGTCTCTCGAAAATCTTTCAAAAAAGGAATTAAAGTTCCCGTATCTCCGGCACGCCTGTAAATCGCCAGATTGGTAATAAATTGATTCTCTGTAGCAATCTGTATGTTATAGGCGGGTTTCAATTGTCCGTTTTTCATATGATCCTCCTTCATGCGCATGAAGGTCGCATCCTCATCGGTCTTACTGAAAGAATTACGGTCCCCTAATTTCTCTAATTGCGATTCATATTTGGCAAGGCTGGGCAGATATTCTTCCTGTAGCTTTTTGACTTGCTTCTGCTCAGCTTTGTTCATCCCGCAGAGCCGTTTGTTTAAAGCGCTCACTTTTTCCCGCAAACCACAGGAATCCATATCCGGTAAGGTATCCGGGGTCCTTTCCTGTTTGTCCTGTTCGATATGTTTGTCAACCTCACTAAGGATTGCCTGTATTTTCGATTCCAGTTTTGTCTTGTTCTTTTCCACGCTGCCACGCCAGACAAAAGTGTAGCGGTTGGATGCCGATTCCACTTTGGTGCCATCAATATACTGTACATCCAAACTGACATAGCCGGATTCCTGTAGCAGTAGAACAATGGCTGAAAACAACGATTTTATATGTTCTTTTAAACGTTTGCCACGGAAATCATTGATCGTGCGGAAATCGGGAGTACTATTACCGGACAACCACATGAAGTGAATATTCTCCTGCAAGGCCTTTTCTATTTTGCGGCAGGAATAGATATTGTTCAGGTAGGCATAAAACAGGACCTTGAGCATCATACGGGGATGGTAGCTGCTGGTGCCTCCTCCTTTATATGACCAGAGCAGACAACTGATATCCAACGCATCTACAACACTGTTTACGACACGGACGGGATGATTGGGAGCGATCTTTTCCGATAAACTGACCGGAAAAAGTACATTTTGGTTGGAAGTTAACTCTTTAAATACTATCTTAGTCATCGCTATAATGTTTGTTTGTTGCAACGGTAAGATAATACTTTTTACTGAAATAAACAATAGCAAAAAGGGGCTGTCACACTTTTTGGACAGCCCCATGTTAAAAAACAACGGATTATCTATTTACCAATCTCGAGGGTAGCCTATCTGCCATATCCTCATTTCCTCTGATTCAAAAATTCTACGATCCTTCCACAAGCCAATCCATCCCCATAGGGATTAACCGCCTTGCTCTTCGCATCGTAATAAACAGTATCATCAAGCAACGCCGAGACCTCGCTCACGATCTTATCATAGTCCGTTCCGACCAGTTTCACCGTACCTGCCGCGAGAGCCTCCGGACGCTCGGTCGTATCACGCATCACCAACACGGGCTTGCCCAATCCGGGGGCCTCCTCTTGGATACCGCCGCTATCGGTCAGCACTATCGTTGATTTCTCCATCAGATAGACAAACGACAGATATTCCAATGGCTCAATGAAGAACATATTCTCCAAATGAGAAAGATCCTCGCCGAATACCTCGTGAATCGGCTTGCGCACATTGGGATTCAAGTGCATAGGATAGACAAAATCCACCTCCGGATACTTCCGGGTCAAGTCCTTGATAGCGGTACACATATGGATGAATCCATCACCAAAGTTCTCCCGGCGATGACCCGTGATCAACACCAGTCTCTTACCCTCAACCAGACGGTTCACGTCATACCCCGAACGCAAAAGCACGCCTTCCAGCTCCTTGTCCAGCTCAGCGTCCGTCTTTATCTTAGTCACCACTTGCCGTAAGGCGTCTATCACCGTATTGCCGGTAACCAAGATTGAGTCCGGATTCACGTCCTCTCGCATCAAGTTCTGCTTGCTCAACCGCGTGGGTGCGAAATTATACGTGGCGATACGCCCCGTGACCTGACGGTTCATCTCCTCCGGCCATGGGCTATAGATGTTGTGGGTACGAAGGCCGGCCTCTATATGACCTACAGGTATCTGTTGGTAGAAAGCGGCCAAGGCGGCCGCCGTGCTCGTGGTGGTATCCCCATGCACCAGCACGACATCGGGTGTCGCCTCACGCAACACGTCACGCATACCCACAAGGACACGGGCGGTCACGTCATATAAGTCCTGACCCTGCCTCATGATATTCAAATCATAATCCGGCGTGATCTCGAACAATTTTAACACTTGATCCAGCATTTCCCGATGCTGTCCGGTAACGCACACGATGGTCTCGAACGACTCCGGATGTTTTTGGAACTCCTTCACCAGCGGAGCCATCTTGATCGCCTCGGGACGGGTCCCGAAGACTAACATTATTTTCCTCATTACAGCGTATTCTTCTATTTAGCGAACGATTATTTCTTGAATGTCCCGCAAAAGTCCAGTACTTCCACGTCATCCCGATAATTCAACCCCGAAAACTCCCTATGATTCACCAAGAAAACCACGATATCGGCTTTCTCATAGGCCTCCTTATAAGGGGTCAACTTAAACAACTTATGCTCCGAAACGTTCGGCTCCACCACCATGATGTCAGCGTTGTTGCACGATTGCAACACCTTCGTCGTTATTCCCTTGGCCGGAGACTCGCGCAAGTCATCGATATCAGGCTTGAAAGCCAAGCCCATCATTGCCACCGCCGGCTTACGCCCACGCTTCAGCTCAAACCGTAGCATGGCGTTCCTCACTTTCTCCGCGCACCAGAAAGCCTTGTAATTATTCGTCTCACGGGCCGTCGAGATCATACGGCTCTCCATCGGAAACTCCGCCGTGATGAAATAAGGGTCCACCGCTATGCAATGACCACCAACACCACAACCCGGCTGTAAGATATTCACACGGGGATGCCTGTTCGCCAAATCGATCAGCTCCCACACATTGATTCCCGCTTTATCGCAGATAAACGACAGCTCATTGGCGAAAGCGATCTGTACGTCCCGGCTTGAGTTCTCGGTCAATTTACACATCTCAGCCGTCTTGCTATTCGTTGGGTGAAGCGTACCCTTCACGAACTGGCCGTAGAACTCCATCGCCTTGCGGGTAGAGGCCTCGTCCATGCCGCCGATGACCCGGTCGTTATGCACCAACTCATAGATCACGTTACCCGGAAGCACCCGCTCCGGACAATAAGCGATATAGATCTTGCCCTTCAGCTCCGGCCGTTCCGAGAAAATCAAACTAGCCATCCGTTCGGTCGTCCCCACCGGCGATGTAGACTCGATCACGTACAAATCCCCCTCCTTCAACAAAGGAAGCACCATACGGGTAGCCGACTCAACGAACGATACGTCCGGCTCATGATCCCCCTTGAAAGGAGTGGGTACCACCATGAAATAAGCGTCGCTCACCTGAGGCTCGGTGTAAGCCTTGAAATGTCCGGAGGCCAGTACCTCCCGCAACATATCCTCCATACCCGGCTCGATGATATGCAATTTCCCTTGGTTGGTAACCTCCACCACCTGGGCGTTGATATCCACTCCGGCGATCTCCACCCCGTGCTTTGCGGCAATAATAGCCGTGGGCAGGCCAATATAGCCCAAACCCATGAAACATGCTTTCATAAAAATTATGTTATTATGTTATATTGATTTAGAATAAGAAAACGGAGATATAAATTAAATCAGTCCTAATTTCACCCGAAGCAAGAACCTCACTAAATGTATTTGTCTTTTAATTCGAACCGGTTCCTTCACCAAACGATAGGCCCATTCCAAATTATGTCGTACCCACCATTGCGGGGCACGTTTCACGTTACCGGTATATACATCAAAGCTACCACCTAGACCTTGATAGACAGCTTTATGTCGTTCGGCCATCTCTTCCATTAGCAATTCCTGTTTTGGGGAGCCCATCGCCACAAAAACCACATCCGGCCGTTTTGTCACGATATCTTCCAATAAATTTTTTCGCTCTTCCTCTGTTTTAATATAGCCATTTCGGAAGTTGGCAATCCGTATACCGGGATAATCCTCTTTTAGCTTTTTTACGGTCCGTTCGATTACTTCTTGTTTTCCACCAACCAAGTAATAACTCTTTCCTTGTTGATAGGTCATATTGATGATACGCAACCACAACTCGCACCCCGGAATCTTGATCACTTCCTTATGCCCTTTCTCTTTCAACGCCATGACCGCTCCGAAACCATCACAATAACCTATATTTCGGTTGATGATAGAACGGGTCTGATCCGTAGCATGCAAAATCTTTTCCGCATTGATAGCCACCAATATCCCCTTGTGTCGACTCACAAAAGCCAACAATTCCTCATGCGAAGTAAAAGGATATACCTTCACCCCGTTCAAAGAAACTCTTTCCATATATGTTTTTGATTGTAAAAATTCGATCGGTAAGGTTTTTGTAGTCTATTACAGCAATAAAAAATCTCCTTTTCATATACATTCACTTTCCATCAAATAATGTGACATTGCATTAAACATAAAAGCGTTACTCCATCGCATATATGAAATTTTGGAACTGAAACTGGGTTTCAGTTGATAATAAAAATATCCTTTCTTATCCTGCATCTTCAAAATAGTCCAGTTTAACACGCTTTCTGCTAGACTCGCATATTCATCATATTTATGTAACCGTGCTAAAGTCACAAACAACTGTCCCGGACAATGAATATCTATCGGATACATTTTGTCATCAAAATACTTTGGAGTTCCATCCGGCTCAAAAAAATGACGGATATAGTAATCAAATCCCTTTTCTATATAGGTATTATACTGCCTATCTCCGGTCAATTCTTGATAAGCGATAAGCGCATCCAAATTATAACCCGTATGAAAACTATCCACCCAATTCTGAACCGGTAACATTCCGTACACCCATGCTCCATCCTGCCGTTGTCCGGCACAACACGCTTTTATACTTTGCCCAGCCAAATCACGATACGTATTATTACGTGTATAATGATAACAATAACTCAACAATCTCGATCCCAACAAAGAAGCATACAAATTGCAATAACCTGATAAGAACAAGCCAATACCTTTCGCATTATACTCTTTCGGAACAAGCGCTATACGCCTCAAGTTAATGGGACAACGCTTAAAACCTTGAATTACCACCAATCGGCAAATAGCCGCTCTTTTCAAGAAAGGGAGAGCTTGAAACACCTTAGAATTCAATCCATCATATGGATCCCAACCTTTGAAGTGCTCTGATTCACAATAATGCTTCAAGCATTTAAAACTATCTACTATTCGATTCTTCATCTCTTATTTTGATAATCTTAGCCGGTATTCCTGCAACAACCGCATTAGTTCCAATTTCAGCATTATCACCAATCGTACTACCGCCAAACGCAATAGCTCCATTATGAATACGTACATGATTATCTATTATCGGCAAACAGATAATCAGCATAATCAACTTTGGCAAAAACGGTACATGAATGCAGATACCATAGATATATGGTAAAAGAAAACAGCATTAATCATTATCAACAATCCTTGATTTAATTTCTTTTTTCATTTCAACATAAGGCATTGTTCCTTCTTTATAATTTGCATTAGCAAATAAATCGTAATTCAAATCTTTAGTACAGCCTATCACTTTAACAGGACTACCAGAGACTACCTCCCTTAATATTAAACATTTATTAATAAATTAATTTGCAGCAATAACCATATCATCACCAATGATTACTGGGCCAGCTATTACCACACTCAGAACACGATTACCGATCTTTGGAACAGCCTTATAAGGGAATAACCTCACAGTGGCAAACCTCAATCCTAACACACACAACCATTGTTTTAGGAACTAACACTGTGGCAATACCTTTGCAAACGAAATAAGCTCTCTAACCAATCACTGTATCACCTACCAGCTTACTATTATGTACTAATAATATTAGTAACTGCATAACCTTAGGCATCAATGGGATGTGATACAACTACTTTGTATCCGATATAAATTAATCAAATTCATGGTTTCTTGTTTATTATATTATTTATTACCATTTTAAATTTCCCTCTTTTTGTATACGTAAGATCTTTTATATCAGAAACCAAATAAATTGAATAATCAAGTACTCCTACGCCAACTAACTCTTCAAAAGCAAGAACAAATTGGATTTCATCACTTTTGGTAAACTCTCCATCAGGAACAATGTAAACAGAGACTTGTCCTCTTTTGTCTTGAATCATCTGCATGGCTTTGCTATGATGTGCTTTCTTTGCAATCTGATTTAAACGCTGACAAATTTCACCGTGTTTTCCTATGAGATAATCTTCCTTACGTCCTTCAATACGTTGTATCAAAACCTCATTCTCTCCAAATTCGTTTCCTTCATACAATTCTATAACATCATTTGAGCGATAACGAATTAAAGGAAATGCATCATTAATAAGGGAGGTACAAATTTCCCCATCTTCCAAATATTCGTTAATGCTAAATCCAGGAGCTTCGTAATAGCCTTTGTGGTTAAGTGTTTCGTGCAAACAAATGCTTTCTTCTGTCATTCCGTATAGATCGAATATTTCAGTATGTAATTGTTGTTCAATTTGTTCACGTTGATAGTCAAGCAATGTTTCGCTCGAAGTGAAAGCGATAGGAATATATAGTTCTAGTCCCGCATTGCGAAGCATCAAAGCCAAAGTATAGAGCGAACTAGGATAACCTTCAATAGCAACAGGTTTCTGCTTGACAATCTGTTCATGGTAGAAATTCACTTTTTCCGGATTAATATTATAACTGGAAAAATAGACTGTATTACTTATATGAACTTTCAGCATCATATCTCTCTTATCCAAATTACCTCTTAACGAAACAAATGATTGCCCATAGGTGAATCCGCATTTTTTGCGCATCACGTATAGATATGCTTGCGAACGCCAAATAGCTTTCCAATCTTTATATACCTTGAGAGGCGTACCAGTTGTACCACTTGTACATCCCCCATGAACCATAAATCTCGGAACTGTTAACATTGCCTCCCTATTTTGCTTTACCATTTCTTTGGTAATAATGGGTAATTTCTTTATATCAGCCAAACAAGTAATGTCTTCTTTCTTTATTCCAGCTTCTGTATATAATTTATGATAAAACGGTGATTTATCATAAGCCTTACTAAAAATCTCCAAAAAGCGCTGTTCGTTACGCTTGTTCAATTCTTCTTGACTCATGGTAAACAGGCCTTCTACTTCTTTGACATATGGGCGAATAATAGGATAGCTGCGAAGCATATATTTGCAACTCTCCTTTAAATACTTTCTTAAATTCATCGATTCTGTATGTTTTTTTAATTCACTGAAGTGTGGTCCGAAACAATATTCACTTTTTTTGTTAAGAACTTTTCAGAGCAACGGCATATAGACTTCAAGGAGCTCCCGTGACACGCTTTCAGGTAAATAGGGCGTAATATTCTTTTCAGCTTGCCTTCCCAGTACTGAGACCATTTCGGGATGAAATGAAAACTCTCGAAGTTGAACAGCCAACGCACTCACATCTCCCGGAGAAACCAGTTTGCCAATATCTGGTGTTACAACTTCTGGTATTCCACCTATAGGCGTTGAGAGGATAGCCTCACCATAAGACATCGCTTCAAGTATAGAAATAGGCAGACCTTCTATATATGAAGGTAATATATACAGACGACAGAGATTTAGCAAATACGATTTACGACTTAAATCCACCCATCCCTCATAGCATACCACATCCTGCAAACCATGCTCCAAAATGAAATGTTGGAGTTGATCCACTTCACCATCTCCACCTACATGAAGCAAGAAACGTTCAGTCAAATTATCTCTTTCCAGTTCTATCGCTCGTAGTAAATCATATATTCCTTTATCCTTACATATCTTTCCTAAAAACAAACCATGTAATACACCATCAACTTCGATACTTTCTTTTTGAGGTGGCGGCACAATATTATGAACTATCTGTACGTTACTAAGTCCTACTTTACTAACAAAAAATTCTCTCCATGATTCACTCAAAGCTATCACACAATTCGCCATAAGCAAGTATTTCCGAACGAATTCCGGATTTGAAGCATAATACTCTTTGAAACCACCTCCATGAATATGAACCACAACTTTCCTCCTCATCATTTTCGCCAATCGGATGAAGAGTATGGAACGTCGAAAACTGTTCCATGAAGCTGTATGAATATGTACAATCTTTATCCGCCGTTGAATAGTCAAACGGAGGAACACCTCTATAAGTGCGTTAATACACTTAATAAATTTGTACATTTTACTTTCACCCGCTGAATTTGCAGAAAATAAAAAAGTTGCAAACACAAGCTTAAAATAAGAATCTATCACTTGTGCTACTCCTCCTTTTGGGGAACGATATTCACACCCTATAGTCAATATGCTATCTGTTATTTCTTTAGCAAGCATAAAAATGTATTTTTAATTATACCATACTCAATTAAGAATACTGCAATACAGTTTCAGGCCTGAACAAAACTAAACGGAAAAAATTTCAATAAATTCCATGGCAACCAATTTGTTCCGCTACCGCTTTTCTCACTTCTCTTACCTACCGTGTTATACTGTATTTTAATTCAAAAATGGCTTTAAACCCAAGTAATGATTAGCTACTCTCCCCTAAGTTTAAAAGAGGGAGCATTGATTAAAATCCTCATATATTTATTCCACGAAAACACAACATTCGTTTTATCTTCTCAACCGGCCGGAACAGATAGGTGAGCCCGTCAACCACACACAAACCTTCACTTATATTAAGTGTATGAAGTCCCTCCGTATAAGGCTTTTGAGGATAGAGCGACACGACAGGAGTCTCTTCTAGCAGAGTGTTGTCCATAACATTTACCTTACAGATAGTCAGCGCCTCTCCATAACTATGCGTGCAACATTGCGTAGCGGCATACAATTGTCCGTCCATCATAAAAAAGTTTCCTCCTCTCCGAGCGTCCTCTTTTCCTTGTTTGACAGGTTCCTCTCGCATCAGCCTATACCCGGAAAGTTCCTCCATAGACTCCCACTGATAAAGCGCACCATTCTCGTTTTTACCCTTGATCGAACCATATAAATAATAGTGTTCACCTATCTTTCGGACAACCGGATCAATCACTGCCATATCGGTCAGTACCGAGATTTTCGAGAGCGTCTCTGTATTCAGGTCATATTTCCAAGCTGTCAGTCGTCCACTTTCTGAGTTTTCAGGTATCACATAAATTCCCTCCGGCTTTCGCAATATAAAGGGAAACGAAAGATGCGTATCTAAATCGAGTAACGTTTTCTTCCGCTTTAAGTGATAGTCTTTTCTGTCAACCACCAACAATGAAATACAGCCTTTCCAGCGACGATACTCAAAATCCTCCACCAACACCTTTATCTCATCATCATCAACCGACAAGATAAAGGGATCTGCGAAAAAGCGATCCTTATATGGATGTCTCAACCAAGCCACTGAACATTCCCCTTGCGACAGCTTTTCTGGATTATAGTCAAAAAAGCCAATGTTATAATGAAACAAGCTTAATTTCTTTAGTATTTTATTCATGCTTTCAATAAGAATGTCTTTGAGTCAAAAAATTATAAACACAAAACAATAATTTGACGAGACTATTCCTCGTCCATATCCATTCACCTAAGTATTGAGCCGGACAACCTCCGGCAGCATCCTTAAATTGATAAATAGTATTGGTTTCATTTGCGCTGGGCGAAATACGAGAGAAATCGAATTGTTCAACGCCCTCTTTTTTTAACCAATTAAAAATTGACTCCATAATAAAATGCGTAGCAGAATACCTCATCGAGTTAAACGAGTTAGCGGCAAACACGTCCGCCGCTTGCTTTTTACATATGTATATAATACGTGCGCAAAGCACCTGTTCACCGAGTCTTGCGTAACAAATCTTAAATCCTGGTTGCAGTAATAGAGAGGTAACTTTATTTTTATCCAACGAAAAGCCCAACTGTTTTCGTTGCCTCAACTCATCAAACAAACATACAAAACATACGGCATCTTTCTCACTCGGGTTTTCCACCACATCGAACGTCAAGGCATTTTTCTCAGCTTTCTTCAAATTCCTTCGCCAATCGCTATCAAAATTCCGAGGTTCCTGTAACCCAATCAACTGCGTGAGTGGACAAACCCGATTACCAAGCGGTCTCACAAAACCCGCACAACGCAAACCTATCTCCTTATTCACGTCATATAAACTGACACTATTATAACAAATCATACTTGCTTTAGCGTCTTGAATCACACCTTTAAAAAATTTCGTGACCTGACGCTTGCTGATCCCTGGCTTCCAAACCTCACCAATAATATCCACTATACGACCGACAAATGGCTTATTATAAACACGTCCGAAATAAGCCAGCATTGGATTATCGATATTATCCACGAAATAAACTATGCTTGACTTATCCGAGGACTTAAATTCACACCAACCTTCCGACTGCTCAAAAGGAATGTATGTATCCATCTTCTTTAATGTGTCATAAAACACATCCTTTGTCACTATCATCTTTCCCTATCTATTTTATAATACATTTTATCCGCAACAAAAATGAATGCGACTAATACCGTCATCGCCACGATAGACGTAAAGGCATGCCCCGCAAATATTCCATGAAAAACAAATAACGAAAATGCTATCGCCATCCAAAACGATAAACCATCCCTCTCCTTGACATAATAATTTATATACCTTAACCAATAGAAGATGGGATATAACAACAATAGCCCACCTAAGATAAACCCAAACGAACCTATTAACTCTAAATGGTCCACTTCCAACGCTCGTTCTGTTCCATATAAACCCAAATAATGGGCTATTCTTACAAACAGTTCATTCGAACCAATGCCAAACAGTCCATCTGCTACCGTAAAATCAGAGGAAACGGCGTAAAAGGCTTCCGCTAAAACCGCTCTCGCCCCACCAGATATCAAACGTTCTATATTGAATTTCTCTAACGTATAAGCATCCGTATTCATGATCAAATAAACCGAATAAACGATCAATGGTATGCCAGCCCACAGCAAAAGATGTTTATATCTATAAAAGTTTTTAGAATATTTGTTCCGCACAAAAAAAGGTTGCATAATTAAAAACAACACCACGGAAACCGCTCCCATCATTCCTGCGACAGATCCGATCCTGAAACTAGTTATTAAAAGGATCACATTGAATAGAATATATTTAGCATCACCTCCTTTACCTATATAATAAGCTGATACACAATTGCATAGAATAAGAGACAATCCTATATCGTTACCTGCGTTAAATAATCCTTTTACGCCGTAGCCATAATCCTCACCATAAGAATCCGTACTAAATCCAAGAAGATCTGATAGCAAAATTGAAACAGCGCAAATCAGCCCATATGCTAACACATAATGTAGTAACGTGTCTGTATTCAATTGCCTCCTAAACACATACAATACGATAAGGATACTATATGGATAAATAAACTTACTCGCATATCGCAAAAGCTCAATAAGATCATCCACATAACAAGAGGACTCCCAGTAAAGATAACAAAACAACAATAGGGGGGAAAAAACTCGGAGCAATATAGTCGCCTTATTGGTTCGCAATATGTATCGAAATGAGAACAAAATGATCATCATTTTAAAAATAACCGGAACTATAGTGCGTGAATCGAAAAATTGTTGCACATACCCATTATACATATCCACGAATGGACTAAGCACATATACACACACCAAGAAAAATTTTAACGTACTCATCTCTTTAGTATCCTTTGATAAACACTTTTTTCCCAAACGTATAGGCATAGAACACTTTCTCTATCTCCATGCCACATTTTCGTTGCGTCCTGATAGCCGGACGATTATAAGAGAGTACGATCACATATGCTTTTTGAGCTCCGTTTATTTTCATCTCGTTCAACCGCCATTGATTCAAATAACCATGAAACCCTTTTCCTCTAAAAGCTGGAAAACAATAGTCATCGAGTAATAAGGCACATGTGTCATTTTCAACTAAAACTTTTTCCTCTGTGAGAATCACCTTTCCATACAATATCCAAGCGGAACAAGCCAACGTACCATCGACAAACACGCCATATGCTTTCGCCTTTTTTTCGTTAAACCGCTCTTCGTAAAGCCTCCGCCTCTCTTCCGTAAGGTAACCTTGCCATAATGCGTTGTCATAATCCACTAAACTTAACTCACGTACCTCTAATTCCGCCTGAACCAACGGTGGACATATCGTATCAAGCGATCGGGACATGAGAAAACACCTCTCCCATCTAAACCCCACACATCGGTAAATTACACTTTTAAACATTCGTAAAAGAGTACCAGATAGACCATATAACTTAATGTATTGCCTAACCTTAAACCTTTTTTGATCCATTTTCGCAAATAACATATCATCTTTTTCCTTTCATTTTCTGTAAGACCCAAAAGCCCTATCAATATGGCAACGTAGACTCCTGAGATGACAAAACAAAGCACAAAATAACGTTCCTTAAAAGAGGATAAATAGCTAAAATAAAACTCATAAAAAAAAGCGCAAAGCATTGATACAATAAGGACCCTATACAATACTCGTTTGGTATACTGACGTAAAGAGATTGCTAAAAACTTTTTCGTATAATACAATTTATAACCATAAACAACAATCGAAATGAATAGGTATACATCATATATTAATAACGGGCATTCAATATATCGAAATCCCAACGAAGATATAGGTAAAATAGATATTAACAACAAACCTGATACCAATTGAAAATATTTTATCTTTCCATATGCAGATACGGCAGCGAGCAAAGGTTCTGCCAATACGTTGACCAACGATACGAGCAGGATCAATCTGACAAAATCAGTCGTGTAAATGGGTACCTCTTTTAACCATATATTTAAAATAAAATCTGTATGTAGCAAGACCGGAAAAGCCAAAAATAAAAGAAAAAAATAAGATAATCGAGACGCAGAGAAAAGCAGCTCTTCAAAGCGATCTCGTTCGTTCATTGAATAGTTTTTAATAATCTGAGGCGTAATAGCCATCTGGAAGTTTTTAGAGAACATTGTTACAGCCTGCTCTACCTGAACCGCTATACCTCGCGCCGCATTCACCATCGGATTAAAAAAGATATTCAAAACTACATTTATACCTTGCGTGCATGCGATAACACTCATATTATTAAACATTGTCCATCCCATAAACCCTGACAACTCCTTAAATAAAAGGCGATCCCAACAATATGAGAACTTTACATCCGAAAGGTACCTCCTACAATAAAAAGTGTAGCTTAACCGTACAAAAAACTGACCTACAAACAGAAACAAGGCATACAGAATCAGCCTATCGGATGGTATAGCTACAACCAAAAAAGCTATACCTAAACGTAAACACACATCGATCAATGAGATATAGGCAAAAGCCTGCATTCGCTCATATGCTACAATGGCTCCATTGTAAGGCGTATTTACCACCATCACTAAACAAGATACTATCGAAAATTGATACACCCAATTCGCTGCTATCAACTTATTATCCGGAATTGTTAAATAATGATTCAAAAGATATAACCCAACAGTTTCTGAGAAAACAAAAATGAATAACGCCACAAAAAAATGCAACATCATACAGGAGCTAAACACACGTCTTACATCCGGATTACTCTTCCCTAATTCAAATGCGATATAACGTTGTGTCGCATTAGACATAGCCCCATTCATAAACGCAAACAAACTCACTATCCCCCCAACTACGTTATAAATGCCAAAATCCTCCACACCCAACGCATCTAATACAATACGCGAAGTATAAAGCGACACCAACAAAACCATTAACATTCGAATCGACAGGAACACAGTATTTTTCGCAATCCGCTTATTATTCTCCAATGTAGTTGCCATAAAAATGAGTACCAAGACACTCCTCCCCCACTAATACACCTGTGGTACTATTACGTTGAGTGTCTAAATTAAAAATGAGTTTAAGCTATATTTATAAATATAGGTCACTGAGACAAATCATTCAGCATAACACAAATAGTAAAGTACAAATCCGGGACTTCATTTTGAAAACTATAAAGTATCACACTTACGTCAATATCAAAATAATGATGGACAATGAGATTCCCTCCCTCTCGATACGTCTACGAAGCAGCTTATTCATCCGGTCTCTAAGACGAATGATATCCACCGGACTTCCCAGCAATTCTTCCAATTCGCTTTTCAAATGGGAGAGAGAGAAGCCCTTGCGTCTCACCCTCGTAATAAATATCTACATCACTACTTTCCGTCAAATACCCAATTACGCAATAGTTGTCAAATATTGCAACAATTTACCTTTTTTATCTCACCCTTCCCCCAGCACATACTTCCTGATCCCATACCGAATGCTCGGTACATTCGCCCCGTTCACGAACGTGAGGTGAGGCAAGAGGGCGCTGATGAAGGCACGGCTCTTGACCAGCTTGAGGGGAGACGAGTAGTCGGCTAGGATCTCGTTGTAAAGGTCTGTCAATACCGTCTGGCAAAGGGTGACCGTGTCCGGGCAGGCGCATAGGCGGGCCTCGTAGACAAGACGGGTCGCCTCGTCCGGGATGAACAAGGCCAACGAGGAGGGTTCAGCCGTCACTGGAGGGGCAGGAGAGTTTATCGGAGGAGACGGAGACTCATGAAGTCCCGATTCCGCGGGCGTAATCCAACGTTCCGTCCGTGTCACCGTCCCGTCACCCCAATGGATGTTCTGGATAGCGATGGTGGCATTGGGCAGGATCTGCACGTTACCTCCATTGACCGTAAAGGCAGAACGTGCCTGTTCCGCCCGCTCTTGATTTTCTGTCATATCCGTTTTTAATTTAAGTGTTAACAATAATCACCCTTTTCACGGGGGATATTTATTTCTATCCTCATTTCATCCACCATACGTCCGTTTCCGTACCCGTCCCGTCCATCGCTATTCCGGGAACGGGCAGGAACGCGTTCCTTTACCGGCAGTAACCGAATAATCAATTTATTTTATCCGATCATGAAAGAGTCTATCTTTTCCTTTTTCAACGCCCCCATCACCAATCAAGTACCGAACGGGGTCGTCTGTGTCAGTCAATTGTACGCCTATATCACCACCAGCGAGTGGCTGCGTGAGCGTACCGATCAGGTACGTGCCGCATCGAGCGACGAGAAACGGTTCAGGCGGCTGAAACAGAGTTTGCTACCCTATGTCACGCCCGCCGGTATCTTCTCCTACCGCAAGGAAGATCACTTGCTCGTGCCCTCGGGCGAGTTCGTCATCGACATCGATCACCTCTCCTCACCCGAAGAGGCGATCCGTTGGAGGGACACGCTGTTCGCCGACGAGCGGCTACGCCCCGATCTCTCCTTCGTGAGTCCCAGTACCACGGGAATCAAGCTCCTCGTACCCTATCGCCTGTCGATCAAGAAAACCGTAGAGGAGTCTTTCGACGAGGCGGTACGATTCGCTTGGGAATACCTTGAGTGGAAATACGGGCTGAAAGCTGATGCCACGAACGCAGACCTCTCACGGGCTTGCTTCCTTTGCCACGATCCCTCAGCGAGGCTAGGAGACCGGAATCGTTGACAGAGGACAAGTGACAGTTGGCAGTTATAAATCGTTATTCATTCATTATTCACCATTCATTATTCATTCATCGTGAACCCATTATCAGATCTGGAGCGGCTCGTTGCCGCCATCGAGAAACAGGGGGCGAACATCGCTCCCACCTATCAAGAGTATATGCCGATCGCCTTCGCCATCGCCAACGATTGCGGAGAGGCCGGCCGGACATTCTTTCATCGTATCTGCCGGATGTCGGAGAAATATGTCTCTACCGAGGCGGATAAGCTATACGACCATGCCCTCAAAGGAGGCAATGGACGGAATGGCTTGGGATCCGTATTCCACTTGGCGGACCTAGCCGGCGTGAAACTGGACAAATCCTTGGCCGAGGCCGGGAAACTTTCAAACTTTCAAACATTCACGCCTCCTTCACACACGCACACGTGTACGCACGAGGAACAGTCCGTGAAAAATGTCCCGCCCGCCTTTCCGGAGTATCCTTGGCCCGCTTTCCTCAAACGGATGATCGACCGGGGCGATACCCCCGCCCAAAAGGATATCCTCCTGCTGGGAGGTATCACCGTGTTGGGAGCGACACTCAACAAATCGATCCGGATATCGTACGGGCGAAAATTCTACTACCCTTGCCTGCAAACGTTCATCGTCGCCCCTCCCGCCTCGGGAAAGGGAGCCCTCGCTTGGACACGCCGGCTTGCCGAGCCGATACATGAGGCGATGATGGCGAACTACCGGCAGAGGCATAAAGCTTACCGGGAGGAGAAGAGCCGTTGGGACTCGCTGGGCAAGAAAAAATCCGATACGCCGGAGCCCGAGATGCCTCCCCTCAAGATGTTCCTTATCGCCGGTAACAATTCCGGCACCGGCGTGCTGGAGAACCTCATCGAGGCCGACGGCATAGGGCTGATCTGCGAGACCGAGGCCGATACCGTGAGCACGGCCATCGGCACCGAGCACGGGCACTGGAGCGATACCTTGCGTAAATGCCACGACCACGAGCGACTGGCTTTCAACCGACGCACGAACCGGGAATACCGGGAGTGCCCGGCCTCTTACCTCAGTGTCTTGTTAAGCGGGACCCCGGCGCAGGTACGGCCACTCATTCCCTCGGCCGAGAACGGGTTGTTCTCACGCCAATTGTTCTACCGGATGCCACCCATCGACGAGTGGGCGGATCAGTTCGAGCAGGGCGACGAGGACATGGATAGCCTCTTCTCCGATTGGGGGAAGCAGTGGAAAATGCTCGTGGACTACCTGCGTGAGAGGGTCAATATCATACAATTCCATCTCTCCGACACGCAAAAGGAGCGATTCAACAGCTGCTTCGCACGCATATTCGGGCACGCCGGTCTTTCCTACGGTTATCCGATGCGAAGCTCCGTGGCCCGTATCGCTATCAATATCTGCCGGATCGCTTCCGTGGTGGCCTTCCTACGATCGGTGGAGAGTCTCCTCATCCCACAAGCCATTCTCGATTCTCAGTTTTCAATCCTCAATTGTCCCGGTCTCTCGCCTGCCCTCGAGATCCCGGAGGAGAACGTACGGGACGGTATCGTTCCTTCTCTAGAGTTACGCATCAACGATGACGATTTTCAAGCCGTCCTCTCGCTCGTGGAGCCGCTCTACCGTCATTCGGCGGGCATACTCTCCCTGCTTCCGTCTGACGAGGTGCCACGCTCTCGCACGCCCACGCCCCAAGAGGCTCTCTTCGCGGCCCTTCCACTCTCTTTCAACCGACAACAGGCCTTGGAGGAAGCAGAGAGGAACAACATCCCCACCGCCACCCTAGATACCTGTCTCAAGCGAATGCAGGAACGAGGCACGCTGGAGAAGAACGGCCGGGGCGAGTACAGCTTCGGCGGCCGTGTCACCCATAAGTAATCCCGGCCTCCCTCACACCCCTATATAACGTACCCCACGGGCGTGTGTGTGTGAGGGGGGGACGAATGTTTGAAAGTTTGAAAGTTTCATTCTCCCAAATCTATAAATCATAAATCAAATGTTCTTGCCATTAAGAAAGTCCGCACTAGCGGCATCCTATTTCCCGGAGCTGGCCTCCCATCAAGCTTGCAACCGCTTACGTCGTTGGATCATTCGATGCACGGAATTGCACGACAAGCTGCTGGAGACGGGCTACCGCCCCGAGCAACGTATATTTACGCCACGACAGATCAGATTAATCATCCACTACCTAGGAGAACCGTAAATTAGTTGACAGTTGCGCACAGAGGTAAATAAAAACAGCCTACTGTCACTAGTCAACTGTCAACTTGGATGGGTATTCTAAGATCTTTACAATGCCCATCCAAGGCTTCTTATAATGCCTATTCAAAGGGGCTTACGATAGGCAGCGTAAGAAACCGGCGGTTATCACTGCGTCCCATGTTAATTAATCGTTATTCCCTACCCCGGGCATCAATCGGCATCACCGCCCCTTACGGCGGAACCTATCTTTGTAACATTGATCAGCAAGCAATTAATTTTCTATTATTAATCTTTAATTATCAAACTATGCCACAAGCATTTCAAGCACGAAAGTTTTTTATCCCCAAGACGGATCCTAAGCAGGAGGTGTACAAGCCGGTTCCCTATTATTTCGGTACCCTGTCCACACAAGATGCGGCCGACCAGATCGCCGAGGAGTCTTCGCTCACGAAGGGTGACGTATTGAACGTATTGGATCGTTATCAGCGGTATGTCATCAAGAACCTACAGAAAGGTTACAAGGTGGAGCTGCTAGGGTTCGGAACCGTCTATAACCGCTTCGTCACGGAGAAGGGGGTAGCGACCGCCCCCGAGGTCAAGGCTACGCATATACGGACTATCGTGCCGGGATTCTCGCCTTCCTATACCATACTGAACGGGGCACGACGGTACTCGCTGCTGGGCGAGAAGACTTCGTTGCTCAAGGTGACGATACTCGGGACGCCGGTGGAGGAAGGGGGCGGTTCCGATTCTGAGTCGCCTGATGAGATCTGATGTGTCACTTTTGGCTTGACCCAAAAGTAACCAAAAGGTCAAGGCTGACGCTGACGGGCTACTTCGAGACCTACGCTCGCTGTCGCATCCCAACTCGCTTCGCTCAGACAGGGATGCTCCGGGCGCTCGCTGCGGTCTCTTCGCTTGACGCCCGTCCGCTGAGGCCGTCCGAAGGAAAGCGAAGCTTTCCTCTTATATTAACCGTGATATCATTATTCATTATTCATTATTCACTATTAATTATTAATTATCATGAAAAAATCCGTATGGAGTACCATTATCAAAGTGATCATCGCCGTAGCTACCGCCATCGCGGGAGCACTTGGCATCCAATCCTGTATTCTCTAATTTTCAATTTCAATTATCAATTTTCAATTATCATGGGTAAAGCTTATTGTTTCTACCAGAATTACAGGGAGGTCAGACTCCTTGTAATTCATTGCTCGGCCACACGATATGACAGGGATTTTCCCGTGGAGGCGCTCCGTTCATCGCACAAGGCACGGGGATTCGCCGATATCGGCTATCATTTCTATATCACACGGGACGGGGAATTACACCGCTGCCGGCCGGTCAACCAGATCGGGGCGCACGCAGCCGGATGGAACGACAAAAGTATCGGTATATGTTACGAGGGAGGACTCGACGAACAAGGCCGTCCGGCCGATACCCGGACCTACGCCCAGCGGTGTACCTTGACGGATCTGCTACGGCAATTACGAAGGGACTATCCGGAGGCACGCATCCTAGGACATTACCAATTAAGCCCTTACATACGCAAGGCTTGCCCTTGCTTTGACGCAAGGGAGGAGTATCTCGTTTTATAAAATAGATACCGGCTCGTCATTCACTCGCTAGATTGTCCGGTTTCACGACTTACTTTGTAAAAATACCCCCTATCTCTTTCAGCTCTTGCTCTTTATGATGCCTCGTTATGAAGCGGTTGATCGTCAAGTGAAGGATAGACCATAAAACCAAGTTCAAGAGCAAGAGGTAGGTGGCGTTTACCTTCATGGCCAATAAGACATTCAATACGATGAAAAAAACAGATACGCACAGAATCGTCACCATCACCATCCGTACACGCATACCCGTACGAAGCAGCTTGTGATGGAAATGATTCTTATCGGGCAAGAACGGGTTACGATGATTACGAAGGCGATGAAGCACCACACGGATTACATCGAGCAAAGGGACCAAGACCGTGGAGAAAGCGATCACCATATAGGGATTTGGTAACTCCGGTGAGACTTGGTTCGACACGCACAGATGGATGATCAGGAAACCGATCACGTAACCCAGCGTAAGACTACCCGCATCACCCATAAAGAGCTTATGGCCACGGTTTGCGTTGCCAAAGACGTTGTAACACCAAAAAGGCATGAGGACTCCCAGCGTACAGATGGCCAACAAGGCGTACACATACTGCATGCGGATAAAGAAGATCACGCTCAAGACCGACAGGGCGATACTGCACAAACCGGAGGCCAAGCCATCGATACCGTCTATCAAGTTAATGGCGTTCGTGATATACACTACGATAAAGACCGTGACGGGGATTCCCACCCAAGCGGGAACCGAGTATACACCGAACAAGCCTCCCAAGGAACCGAACCAATTACCGGACAGTACCAATAATAATGCCGACACGATCTGGACGGCGAACTTGTAACGGTAGCCAACACCCACAAGATCGTCGCAGACACCCACTAGATAGAGTAGCGTCATGCCCACGAACAGAAAGAGATACTCATAGAGCATGTTGAACGACAGGCTCGATGAGTCCATATCCCAAAAGTACAGGCGGAAGCCTATCACAAGGAACATGGACATCAGGATCACCGGAAAAAACGACAGGCCGCCCAGACGGGGGACCGGCGTCGTATGTACCTTACGGGAATCCGGGACATCATATAACCGTTTCTTGTGGGAGATCACCAAGATCCTCGGGATGATCACCATCCCGAACAGCACGGAAAAAAGGAAGCCCGACAGTAGTAGTAATGTTATTTGCATGATTTGCGTATTAGTTATTTCTTCTTGTCACCGGCCTCGAAACCGTAACCATAGCCGTAGCCGTAGCCATAACCGTATCCCTTGCCGTAGCCGTATTTCTTGCCGTAACCGTAGCCGTAGCTGTTCTTGCGCTTGCTCATATCAAGGCCGTTGATGACCGTCGCGAGCTTCGGGAACTTACGCTCACGCCGTAACACGTTGATGTAGCTGAAACCGGCCTTCGGTGTCACGTCCGCACGGCAGACGTACACGCACATGTCAGCCACACGGCCGATGATCGCCGTATCCGTAACCATGCCGATAGGGGCCGTATCCAAGATGACATAGTCGTACCGTTCCTTCAACCGGGCGATAGCCCTCTCCAGCACGTCACGGGCGACCAGCTCAGTCGGGTTCGGGGGGATAGGACCACCCGGGAGGATATCGAGGTTAGGGCTGATATCGGATCGCTGGACCATGTCGAACAACTCCACGTGATCCGGGTCGCTCAGATAGTTCGTGATGCCCTCCATCTTACGGGAGATATTGAACACCTTGTTCAGGCCCGGCTTGCGGATGTCCATACCGACCACCACCACCCTCTTGCCCAAGTAAGCCAAGCTCACCGCCAAGTTGCCAGCAACGAAAGACTTGCCCTCGCCCGGTTGCGTGGAGCTGAAAAGGATCACACGCTCGTCCTTGCCTAGCATGAACAAGAGGTTCGTGCGCAACCCCCGGAACATCTCCTCCATCAGGTCGTTCTTGTTCTCACGCACCACGATCGAGCCCTCACCCGTCTTCTTGACCAACGGGAGCTCCGCCAAAATAGCCACGCCCGTGATCGCCTCAACGTCCTCACGGTTCTCGATCTTGTATTTCAACAGGTCATGAAGGTAGACAATGCCCACCGGGATCGCCAGGCCCAAGATCAACGCCGCAAGCATGAAGACCATCCTCTTCGGGGCGACAGGACGCTCATCGGCGAGCGGCTCCTCGATGATGCGGCCGTTGTTCGCCGTGGCCGCCAGCGTGATGGCGTTCTCCTCACGCTTCTGCAACAGCATGACGTACAACGTGGCCTTGATCTCCTGCTGCCGGGAGATCGTCATGAACTCCTTCTCCTGCCTCGGGGCGTCGCTGATGCGGCTCTCGAACTTGCTCGCCTGGCGGTCGATGTCCGCCTTGGCGATCTGGAGACCCCTCAAGACACTGTTCACCGTCGTCTTCACGTTGCGGCGCATAGCCTCGATGCCGGCGTTCATGTTGATGATCGCCGGGTTGCTGTCCGAAGAGGTGCGCAACAGGCGCTTGCGCTCGATGATCATTGTGTTGTACTGGTCGATGACAGAGGTGAGGTTTTGATCCCGCAGGCCCACGTTGGCAGGGATCACCTCGTCCATGTTCGCAGGATCGTCGATATAATTGCGGAGATACTGCACCAAGTTGATCTGCGTGGCGTTCTCCGTACGTTGTTGCTCATACCTCGAGCTTTCCTGCAACGCCATCTGGGCGTCGCTCGTCAAATTCGTCAGGCCGGAGCGTTGCTTGAAGGCAGCGAGCTCGCTCTCCGTAGTGCCCAGCTCGCCGTTGATGATGCCGATGCGCTCCTCGATGAACTCCGCCGTCTTCTGCGCCACCTCGTTCTTCTCGTCGTTGGCGTCCTGGTTGTAGAACGACACAAGGCGATTGATGAAGTCCACGCCTCGTCGCCTCACCGTGTTCCTCAAGGATACCTTGGCGATCGTCGTCGTCTTGGACGAGGGCGTCACGCTCAACTCCTTGCCGTAAGCCTCGGCAGTAGACGTGGGGGTATGGACGTGGGCGACCAGCTCGATCTCCCCGCCCTCCAACTCCGGTATGGAATCCATGCACGTGAAACTGAAAACCCCCACGGGGGTGGGCAATATGGCGGGGAGCCTGTCGAAGCCCTGCTCCATCGTCTCCTCGTCACCCTCCTTGTCAATCTTGTACTCCGCTCTCACCGTTAGCTGACCCTCCTTCGTGTAGCGCATGCGTAGCTCGACGGGGGCCACCAGACGGTCCGCCTCCTCGGGGGTGATGAACACGTTAACGGGGGAGTTCTTGTATAAAGGGGGGTTAAAGCCCAAGGCGTTCGACTCCTCCATGTCGATATACAGGCCCATGTCGTTCACCACCTTCTTGATCAACGTGCGGGACCTCAGGATCTCGACCTCGTTGTCGAAGTTACTCGTCATCGAGAGCATGCCAAGGTCCTGTATCGCAGCCAAGCCGCTGGCGGCGTTTGCCCCCTTCTTCTCGTCCTCCTTGATCAGCACCGACGACGTGACGTTATACACCGGCGTCTGGTAACGCAGGAAGACGTACATCCCGATGCAGCAGGCCAGTACGCTCGCCACGAACCAAGGCCAATAAACCATATACTTGAAAAACACGGCGTAAAGATTGATCTCACGATCCTCCCCCTCCGGATTGTTATTATTATTATTATTATTGCTTGTATTTATACCATCGTCCACCATCTCTCTAAATTTTCAATTCTCAATTCTCTATTTTCAATTATTTAAGTATGTTCACCAACAGGCCGGCGATCGAGACCAAGATCGAGATCGAGCTCACCCACAACGTCGTGCTGTTACCGATATCGGAGTTCTTCGCCTTCGTCTCGTTCGGCGTGACATAAAGGATGTCGTTCTGTTTCAAATAATAATACGGGGAGGTCACGATTCCGGCGTTGTTCAGGTCAAGGTTGATGATCTTGCGCTTCCCGCTCTCGTCCTCGCGGATCAGCTTCACGTTGTCACGTACGCCGTAGATCGTCATGTCGCCGGCCATCGCCAACGCCTCCAGAACGTTCACCTTCTCGTTGCCGATCGTGAAGCTGCCCGGACGGGCCACCTCGCCCAAGACCGAGATCTTGTAGTTCGCCATGCGCACCGTCACGATGGGCGCCTCCTTCAAGTAAGGCCTCAATCTCTCACGGATCAGGCTCTCCGCCTCGTTCTTCGTCAAGCCGCCGACCCTCAGCGTACCGATCACAGGGAAGTCGATCTCGCCGGAGTTGTTCACGAGGTATTGCTGCAACGTGGGTTGCGTCGTCGTGTTGATGTTCGTCAGGGCCGCGTTCAACGGGGTCTGCACCGTCAGGTTGAACGGGGCCGCCGCCTGAGGGTCCGTCGTGTTGACCGTGATGCTCAACAGGTCCTTGGGCATGATCTTGGCGTCATACAGGGGAAGCGTCCCCTCGAGATCGTTCACCGCCTCCGGGTTCTGGAGGTAGGGCACGTTCTTGTAAGACGTACACGCCGCCAGCAAAAGGGGCAGCGAGAATAGGAACAGTAGTCTTTTGATCTTCATATTATTTTGTTATCGTTTTTATTTCTTTAAACACGGATGACACGGACTTAACGGAAAAGGCGGGACAGGAAACCTTTGGGTTTCTCCGGCTCGTATTCCGACTCGTATTTACGCATCAAGTCCTCATAGCTCAGTCCCTTGGTCACCATCTCGTAGATCGTGCCCCAGTCCGGGAGGCCGCCGAGATTGCGGTCGTCGATGAAAACGTCCGCCTTCAGCTTGCGGGAGAAGTGGTTGTTCCGGTCTCTCTCCTCCTCCGGGTAGTCACGGTTCACCGCGTAGAACTCCAAGCCACGCTCACGGCAGAAGGACAACGCCTCCTCCAAGAGCACTCCCTCACGGACCGTCCACAGGATCAGCTTATGCCGCTCCGATTGTAATTTCCTCAACGTCTCGATGGCGAAAGGAAGCTCACGACCTATCGCCGGATACTTATGCTCGACGATCGTACCGTCGAAATCTACCGCTATTATCATCTCTTTAATTCTCAATTTTCAATTCTCAATTATAAAAGGGCCGGACCACCGGACGGCCGGAGTGGTATATGTTAAAGCGGGGTCAGCCTATCGGCCAAAGCCAAGGGGTCTCCTAGCCGCTAGAGACGGCCATTGCCATCCGGGGGATCCGACCGTTTCTTTTCTGCCCTTATCTAATTCTCGCTTAACCGGGGCAATCCCTCCACCTCGCCGGCGTGCCATTCACGGTAGTCCGCCAAGGGAAACCCGGGGACGGTCAATAGCTTGTAATCCGCCCCGTCTCTTCTCAAGATATGCTTGCGAGTATATGAGCGGAGCGAGCGATCCGTAACGGACACCATCACGATCGGGAACGGGTAGGCGAACAGGCGCAACGGAGTGGTCTCGCTATCCGGGAACGCACGATGCAGCTGGTAGGCCGAACGCTCGAACGCTACCCAGTAGGGACCCGTGCAATACAGGTGTATTGAGTTTCGGTTCGCACGCTCACGATCCATGATCTCTGTCAAACGCTCACGCAACAGGTTCATCAGCCGGATGCCCGAAGGGACGCCGCATGTCTCTCTCTCTTCTCTCATATCTTTTATTCATCGCCGTTCCCGTGCCCGAACCAACGGTCGTAATCCCGTAAACGACGTATCAACACGGACTTGCTCCTCTTGGGCGAGGCCTCCTCCATCCAAGGGCCAACCAGCTCGTGCGCCATGCGCTGGTAGAGGCTGCTGTCCGTACAGCCGTACAGCGTGACCAGCAACAAGGCACGGGATTGCCCCGCTTTTATCACCGGGAGCATGCTGCGCATCGTGGCATGCAAACGATCGAACTCATCCGACTCGCCCAAAAGCAGATAGGCTGGAAGGAGCAAAGAGTAAAGCTTGCAACGGATCACGTCGGTCTCACCACGGAGAGAGGCGTAGCCACGCAGGACCTCACGGGCCAGACGGGCATCCTCATCCACTACCACGCCAGAGGCGTGGTAACGGCCCAAGGCCCCGTGCAAGCCCTCCGACAGACGGTCGTTGTCCAAATGGGTATACACGTGCTTGCCCCCCGTGTTCAGCTCGATCAACTCGTACTCCCCCGCTCTCACCTCGAACAAGGGGACCCACAGACAGTCGAGGATACGCACCATCACGTCCTTATGCCCACCGCCCGGCTGCACCACCACCTCCGCCTCCATGTCGGTAAAAGGGCCGGAGGTGATACGCACACGGTCGCCTTTCAACAAGCGGCCGCTATCTGGCACGTACACCGGAAGCTCGTTGGAGTAAGAAGCCGCGACCCAACGCAAGGTATCCATCTCACGATCCGAGAGGTACGGGAAATAAGACCGCCCGCCGGAGGAAACCCGGGGGAGGAAATTATACAGGGGAAGCGTACGCTTCAGGCTAAAGATCTCGTCCTCCGAGGCGTGGACGAACACGTAGTTGTACAGCAGGGGCCGTTTCGTGTTGACCATCTTACCGCCCACCTTCCTCGCCTCGACATACGAGGGGGAGAAATACTCGAACAAGGCCTCCCCACGACGCTCACGGCGGGAAAGCTCAGCGTCCAGCCCCTTCGAGGGACTGATCCTGTCACGCCCGCCACCGGCGGTAGGGAGCGTGAGCACGTACCAACGGACGGCCTCCTGGTCACGTCGCTTCAGAACATGCGCCATGAACCTATCCGAGCACTTGCCTGTCAATATATCCATCTCTATGATTATCTTTTCCAGTGGTTATCCCGTGGCCCGAAAACAGACCCCACGGCAATTCAGAGCCCTACCAAGAATCTTTTATATCATCTTGATAAACAGTACTTTATGTTTTTAAATGTGGCATTACTGAAAATTACCATCTCTCGAAATCTTAGGCTACTTGGGGAGTAGCCTAAAAGGTGCGAGAACGGTTATCACCCGGTTGTAGAGACGGGGCGTGCCCCGTCTCTACAGGAATACACACAGGTTATAAGGCATGGTGGAATGATACCGGGAACAAGAGGTCATTTCACCCGCATCACCATGTCTATACGTCTAGGATAAAACAGGAAAATCAAAAAATAGAGAGGATCAAACGCCTACAATGAGTAAACAAGCGCATTTGTTTGCTTGTTTTTAGTTATTTTTTACTACATTTGCGCCGTGAAAGAATACGCTACTCCCCAAGTAGCCTACTCCCTTTACCCTACTTTCGGTACATGATTGTACACACTCTCAAAACAAATTTTATTCACCGCAGACATCTTTTCCAACGAGAAACTTTTCAAATAGATTTGCGTAGTCTTGATCGATTTATGGCCCAATAGTTCGCTGATCATCTCAATCGGGACATCCTGTTCCTTCAAAATCATCGCAAAAGAATGACGGATCGAATATGAGGTGATCGGGATAGACACACCGCAGGCTCTCGCCAACCTCTTCAAATTCCGGTTAAAATGGGCCAAAGCGGAAGTGTACTCCTTGTAGGCTTCTTTTCCCACTTTTATCCCTTTCAAGAAAGGAAACAAATAGGGTGAGTCCTTACCTACATCACTTGACAGTTCCCTCAGCGACTCCCATGCGGTAGATTGTACCTCTATAAGCATCGGAGTACCCGTTTTCTGGCGTTTATATTCCAAAACCCCACCCCGGACATTCTCCTTTTTCAGATGAGCGAAATCCACGAATGCCATACCGCAAAACTGGAACATCAGGCACAATGCCTGCCGTGTTTTTCTCAGTTCCGGATCATCTAATGAGGCCGTCATCAGAGAACGTAATAAATCCTGTGGTAACGCCTTTTTGCGTTTGCTCTCTATACCCGTGAAAACTCCCTTAAATAAATAAGGGATATAGGGGGCCAACCCTTCCTCCACCGCCATGTTGTACACACAACGGATCCGACGCATATAGGTCGACACCGTGTTCCATGTACATCCTTTATTCAACAAAAAGGCCTGATAACGCCGAAGGTTCTCCTTATTGACATAGATATAGGGAATTACCTCCAACCCACAAAACCGCATGAATGAGTTCAATGCATCCTGATAGCTCTTCGCCGTGGAATAACGCCCATCCACACGCAATTTATAGATATACAACCTCATCCCTTCTACTAAATCCTTTTTCTCCATACTATCGCTATTTTTTCGTGATAAAACTTAGCAAATGTAATACAGATCCGGGAGGTTGAGCATATACAAAAAAAGGCGAACCAACCGGTCCGCCTTTATAAAATCTCCATTTCTAGATTATTTCAGTCCTCTATTCTTCAGCAACGGATCCGTACCCGGTTCCTTGCCACGGAAATTCTTGTACATATCCATAGCGTCGTCGATACCGCCCGGGGTCAAGACATATTTACGGAATTTATCGGCACATTCTTGATTAAAGATGTCGCCGGTTTCCTTGAATGCCTCGAAAGCGTCGCAATCCAATACCTCAGCCCAGATGTAGCTATAATAGCCGGCGGTGTAGCCGCCACCCATCGTATGGTTGAAGTAAGTCGTACGGTAACGGGAAGGGATTTGTTTCAGCAAACCACGACGGCCTAACGTCTGTTGCTCGAAATCCATCACGTTCAAGTTGGCCGGAACATTATTCGTCTGGTCAACGAACTTGATCACCTTCTTATCCGCAGCGTCACCACTGATCGCATGGAAATCCATATCCAGATAAGAAGCCGCCAGATACTCCGTCGTAGCGAAACCTTGTCCGTACTTACCGCTCTTATCCAACTTCTCGATCAACTCGGCCGGGATCACCTCGCCGGTCTGATAATGCTTAGCGTACACCTTCAATACTTCCGGCTCGAATACCCAATGCTCCATAACCTGTGAAGGCAACTCCACGAAATCACGAGGAACACCGGAAACACCGGAGTAATGCACGTCACGGAACAAGCCGTGCAAACCATGACCGAACTCATGGAACAATGTATTCGCCTCATCAGCGCTCAACAACGCAGGTTGTCCCGGAGCGGGCTGGCTAAAGTTACAAACGATCGTTACGACCGGAGCCACACGCTTGCCATCCTTATAAGCCTGCGGACGATAAGAACCACACCATGCGCCACCACGCTTGCTGGCACGAGGGAAGAAATCGAAATAAATAACGCCCAAATGAGAGCCATCCTTATCTTTGCACTCAAAAGCCTGCGCTTCCGGATAAGGCAACGGGATATTACGGATCGGGGTGAACGTGATACCATATAACTTATTAGCTACATAGAAAGCACCCTCACGAACATTATCCAACTTCAAGTAAGGACGAACCTCATTCTCATCCAAATTGAATTTAGCCTTCTTGGCCTTCTCGAAATAATAACGCCAATCCCAGCCCTCGGCCTCGAAATTGCCGCCTTCTTTCTTGATCTCGGCGTTTATATCGGCCAATTCCTCTTTCGCTTTCGCCAAAGCAGGCTTCCAAACCTCATCTAACAATTGATAAACCTTATCCGAGCTTTTCGCCATACGATCCTCCAACACGAAAGAAGCGTAATCATCATAGCCCATCAACTTCGCTTTCGCCAAACGAGCGGCAACCAAATCACGAACCACTTCCTTGTTATCGTTCTCATTATTATTATTACCACGGTTGATATAAGCGTTGAACATCTTCTCACGCAACTCACGTTTATCGGAATATTGCAAGAACGGCATCACGCTCGGGTTCTGCAAGGTAAATACCCATTTGCCTTCCATCCCGGCATCCTTAGCCGCTTGAGCGGCGTTAGCGATCAAGGTCTCGGGCAGACCGGAAAGATCTTCCTGCTTGTCGATCACCAATTTAAAAGCGTTCGTCTCTTTCAGCATATTCTGTCCGAAAGTAAGCTGTAGCATGGAGATCTTGCTATTCAACTCACGCAATTTAGCCTGATCCTCAGCGGAAAGATTAGCGCCACCCCTGACGAAGTCCTTATAAGTCTCCTCCAATAACTTCATTTGCTCCTTATCGAGACCCAACTCATCCTTCTTATCATATACCGCCTTCACACGAGCGAATAATTTCGGATTCAAGTTGATATCATCACTATATTTTGACAATAGCGGCGACATCTCACGGCTTAACGCCTGCATCTCATCATTCGTATTCACGCTATTCTGTCCACCGAAAACAATCTGGACCTTCCGAAGCAACGCACCCTGCTCATCCAAAGCGACAATCGTATTCTCGAACGTCGGCTCCTCCGGGTTATTCACGATCGCCTCGATCTCCTTGCGTCCCTCTTCCATGCCTTGCAATAGGGCCGGTTTGTAGTGCTCGAACTTGATTTGATCAAAAGGTGGAACTCCAAACGGGGTGGTATATTCCGCAAAGAACGGGTTCTCACCCTCCACGGTCTTCTTTTCGGAAGTACCGCAGGCAGTAAGCATAACGGCTAATCCTGCTGCCATAATTAATTGTTTCATCTTTACTGATTTTTTGATTTATGAGTTATGAATTATTCTAATTATTCTTCTCATTTTAGCCCTCTGTTCTCCAACAACGGATCGATACTTGGTTGTTTACCACGGAAATTCACGTACATATCCATAGCATCATCGATGCCGCCCGGGGTCAGTACGTATTTACGGAATTTAGAGGCAACCTCCGGGTTGAAGATATCACCCGTCTCCTTATAAGCTTGGAAAGCGTCGCAATCCAACACTTCCGCCCAGATATAGCTATAATAACCGGCGGTATATCCACCTTCCATCGTATGTCCGAAATAAGTGGAGCGGTAGCGAGACGGAATCTGACGGATCAGACCACGATCGCCCAAGACCTTCGCCTCAAATTTCTCGATATCCAAATCGGCAGGGATCTCTTTCAATACATGATAATCCATATCCAGATAAGAGGCGGCCAGATACTCCGTCGTAGCGAAGCCTTGTCCATACTTGCCACTCTTAATCATCTTGTCTACAAGGGCTTGCGGTATTACCTCGCCGGTCTGGTAATGTTTAGCGTACACTTTCAATACCTCCGGCTCAACGGCCCAATGCTCATCGACTTGCGAAGGTAGCTCCACAAAGTCACGAGGCACGTCGGACACGCCATAATAATGAACGTCGCAGAATAAACCGTGCAAGGCATGACCGAACTCATGGAATACGGTCTCAGTCTCGTCGGCTGTCAAAAGCGCCGGTTGTCCCTCCGCCGGTTTACTGAAATTAAATACGGTAGTAACCACCGGGGCTACCCGTTTCCCATCTTTATACGTTTGTGAACGGTAACCGCCGCACCATGCGCCACCTCCTTTGCCCGGGCGGGTAAAGAAATCCATATACAGCACGCCCAGATGCGTACCATCTTTATCCTTGCACTCGAAAGCGAGAGCGTCGGGGTCCGGTTTCGGGATGTCCTTGATCTCGGTAAACGTGATACCGTATAATTTATTGGCTACATAGAAGATGCCCTCACGTACATGTCCCAACTCAAAATAAGGACGCATCTCGTTCTCGTCCAAGTTATATTTCGCTTTCTTGGCTTTCTCGAAATAATAACGCCAGTCCCAGCCCTCGGCCTCGTAATTACCACCTTCCTTCTTGATCTCGGCGTTGATATCGGCCAATTCCTCTTTCGCTTTCGCCAAAGCAGACGGCCAGATTTTATCGAGCAAGTCATACACGTTCTTCTCGTTCTTCGCCATATTCTCTTCCAATACGAAAGCGGCATAATCCTCATATCCCATCAATCGGGCTTTCTCCAGACGAGCGGCAACCAGCTGCTTAACGACCTCCTTATTATCATTCTCATTATTATTGTTGCCACGATTCGTATACGCCTTGAAGATCTTCTCACGCAAATCACGCTTATCGGCGTATTGAAGGAAAGGCATCACGCTCGGATTATGGAGGGTAAACACCCACTTACCATCCAGACCATTCTCTTGGGCCGTTTGCGCCGCCTTGACGATCACGTCTTCCGGCAGACCGGATAAGTCCTCTTTATTATCGATCACTAATTGGAAATCGTTGGTCTCTTTCAGGGTATTCTGTCCGAAAGTAAGTTGGAGCATGGATATCTTCTCGTTCAGCTCACGCAACTTCGCCTGCTTATCCTCCGGCAGATTGGCTCCTCCCCGGACAAAGCTTTTATAGGTTTCCTCCAACAGCTTCTTCTGTTCCTTATCCAGATGGAAGCTCGCCTGATTCTCATATACGGATTTCACCCGGGCGAAAAGCTTGGGATTTAAGCTGATATCATCCGAATGTTTGGATAAAAGGGGATAAAGCTCACGTTCGAGCTCTTGGATCTCGTCCGTGGTATTCACACTGGATTGGCCACCGAAAGCATACATTACTTTAGTAAGCAACTCGCCACTTTGGTCTAAGGCCACGATCGTATTCTCGAATGTCGGCGCATCCGGATTTGCCACGATCGCCTCGATCTCCTTCGACTGCTCTTCCATGCCTTTCAAAAGAGCCGGCTTGTAATGAGCCACCTCTATTTGGTCAAACGGAGGCACCCCGAACGGTGTCGTATACTCCGCAAAAAACGGATTGGGTGTAGCGCCTTCCGCTACATCGCTTTTCTTTGAGGAGGAACAAGCTCCCAAAATAACCGCTAAACCTGCGGCCATAAGCGTTTTATTCATGCCATTGTTATATTAGAATTACAATGGACAAAGATAACGAAGTTTTGCGTTACAATTCTATTTCAAATTGTTATTATTTAGAATCCGGAAAAAGATTTTCACAATTCACACAAAAAAGATCCCCAAAGGGAGATCTTCCCTTCGGGGACCCAATATGCTTTCATTCAATGTTCAATCGAATCGCTCTCTATACCGTCCTCGATATTTTCATTTTCGATCGTTTCTTGTAAATCTTGAATGTCATTAGACGTGTAATCATCCGACAATACCGAATTGGTAGACATGGTCTCATCGTGAAGATCATCGCTCTCATCCCATAACGTTTTCATTATATTCTCTGGCATATCTCTTATATTTTAAAGTTATATGCCTATTCAACAACCTCGACAAAGAAATTGTTGTTCCAATAAAAATAGTTCACTAATTTTAGCGAGATTAACGCAAGAAATAATATGAATCGAATTTGTAGTCTTTTTGGTATTCAGTATCCCATCATACAGGCGGGAATGGTTTGGTGTAGTGGTTGGCGGCTAGCTTCAGCGGTTAGTAACGCCGGTGGATTAGGATTGATCGGGGCAGGCTCCATGCACCCGGAAGTGCTCCGGGAACATATCCGTAAATGCGAGGCGGCGACCGACAAGCCTTTTGGCGTGAATGTCCCGCTGATGTATCCGGAAATCGATACCTTGATGCGGATATTGGTGGAGGAAAAAGTGAAGATCGTATTTACCTCCGCCGGCAACCCGAAAACATGGACAAAGTATTTGAAGGATCATGGCATGACGGTCGTTCACGTGGTAAGCAGCTCTAAATTCGCCACGAAATGCGAGGAGGCCGGAGTGGATGCCATCGTTGCCGAAGGCTTCGAGGCCGGCGGGCACAACGGACGGGAGGAAACAACTACGATGTGCCTGATCCCCGCTGTCCGGAAAGCGACCTCTCTCCCCCTTTTGGCGGCAGGAGGTATAGGAAACGGTCAAGCGATGCTAGCGGCACTCGCACTAGGGGCCGACGGCGTACAGATAGGCACTCGTTTCGCCCTAACCAAAGAAAGCTCGGCACACGAGAATTTCAAGAAACTATGCTTGAATCTTAAGGAAGGCGATACGAAGTTATTATTAAAGAAACTGTCTCCTACCCGTCTGGTAAAAGGAGATTTCGCTACGGCAGTGGAAGAAGCGGAAGCCCGGGGAGCGTCCGTGGAAGAATTACGTGAGTTATTAGGCAAAGGACGTGCCAAGAAAGGAATCTTTGAGGGCGACCTAAAGGAAGGCGAGTTAGAGATCGGACAGGTAGCGTCTTTATTCTGGGAGGAATTATCCGTGGAAGAGGTGATGAAAGAATTGATCCGTGACTTTAAGCGATCCTTAGAGAACGTAAAAACACAGTTGTGTTCGTGAGAAAACACAACTGTATCTGTGGATAAACACAACTGTGTTCAAGAGAAAACACAGTTGTGTTCCTTATCATAATCGATACTTATACAATTGCGCCATGACCTTTTGGTATTGGTTTTGCAATTGCAGGTAGTTTTGCACGCTTTGGTAATAGGTCGTCACATCCACGAAATACTCGATCATAGAGATTTGCCCAGCCTGTATAGCCTTGTTCAACAAGACCAAGCTATTCTGCCTTTTCAGCACATCCTTATATTCATCGATAGATTTCTTTAAGGAGACAGACTGGTCATATAGCTGCCTCAACCCATTCTCTACCGTGAAAGAAGCGCTCTCCAACTGCATCTCCGTATAACGGACCTGAGCCTTCGCCTGTTTCACGTTATTACGGTTCGAGAACAACGGGATGGTAATTCCTACCAAGAAACCATTGAAACGCTCTCCACCCGAGGCGGGATTCATACGATACCCTAACTCAAAGCCGGGCAGACCTTTCGCCTTATTCACGCTCACCTGCCGAAGAGCTGTCGTCTGGTCGCTACGCAAGGTCTGTAATTGCGGATCGGATTGCATCGCCTCCGTCCGCAGCTCATCAAAGGAAAGCACATCCTTATCCGGCAAGGCGTAAACCGTATCCGTAAACTCGATAGCGATACCGCCGTTCAGGGTAGCCAGCTCCTGCAGCTTGGCAATACGGGAAGTCTCGTTCATCCGGGCCTCTGTCCGAGCGTTCAATAATTCCAGATCGATCTTGTTTGTCTCAAGGATATTCGCATTTCCTTTCTCCAAACGAGTCGCATAAAAAGCGGAAAGTTGCTCGGCGTTCCTAAGACGGGTATCCAATAGGTTCTTCTGCTGGTTCAACAGCACCAAATCTAGGCAAACCTCTTTCACCTGCAACAAGATTTGCTGACGAAAAGCCATCCCTTGACGATCCAAACCCGCGGATTTCGCCTTCGTCAGCTTATGCTTCCGGACATATACGGACGGGAAATCAAAGCTTTGGGAAGCCACGAACTCGCCCGTGAATCCCATCCCTTCTTTATTCCCCCAGAAATGCGAATAAGAGACCGAAGGGTCTGGCAAATTATTATCCAACTTCGCCTCCAGCTTCTGCGACTGGACCAACTGGCTGTTCGCCTGTAAATCCTTATTGTTCGCCTCCACGCTCCGGAGCACGTCCTCTATAGAAGTCTGGGCGGAAAGGCCGCCTGTCAATACAGACAAGGCGGCGACTATAATATATGATTTCATAAAACTTATTCTTTATTCTTGTTCATTATCAGATAAACAATCGGGATGATGAATCCGTTTAAGAACGTAGAGGTTAATAAACCACCCAAGATCACCGTCGCCATCGGGCTTTGGATCTCATTCCCGGGAAGATCGCCATTCAACGCCAACGGGATCAACGCCAAGGCGGAACTCAACGCCGTCATCAAGATCGGGTTCAAACGGTCTAGGGAACCTTGTATCACGGACTCACGCAATCCCATTCCCTCTCCACGCAAATGCGTATAGTGGCTGATCAGCAGCATACCGTTTCGGGTAGCGATACCAAACAAGGAAATGAAACCGATAATCGCCGGGATACTGATCTCGCCGGAAGTAAGCCATAGGATAATCACGCCACCGATCAACGCCAACGGCAGGTTCAACAAGATCACGCCGCTCTCCTTCACGTCCTTGAACTCATTGTACAGTAACATGAAGATCACCAATAACGACATCAATGACGTCAGCAATAAGGTACGGCTGGCCGCCGCCTCGCTCTCGAACTGGCCACCATATTCGATATGGTATCCCTCCGGCAAACGGATATTAGCCTCTACCCGATCCTGTATCTCATTAACCACACTTCGCAAGTCACGTTCCGATACATTGGCACTAATCACGATCTTACGTTGCACATTCTCACGATTGATCGTATTCGGACCGGTCACCGAACGGATATCGGCCACGTAGCTTAGCGGCACTTTCTGTCCGGCGGCATCGATCATCAGATTGCTAATATCATCCATCGTGGCACGGCTAGCGTCGGAGGTCTTCACGGTCAGGTCGAAGCTCTTGCCATCGTCGTACACCTGACTTACGGCCTCTCCTCCCAACATCACATTGATATATTCCTCGAACTCCGGCAGGGGAATGCCATATTTAGCCAGCAACTCACGTTTCGGGGTGATTGTCAACTGCGGACGCTCGATCTGCTGCTCTACCTTCAAGTCCACCAGACCCGGGATCGTTTGGATAGCGGCCTTGATCTGGTTTCCGACCGTAAACATCAGGTTCAAGTCCGTACCAAACAGCTTGATAGCGATATTCGCCTCCGTACCGGAAAGCATAGCGTCGATACGATGGGAAATAGGTTGCCCGATCTCTATATTAGCGCCGCTGATCGTAGATAACTTCTTGCGGACATCATTCATCACCTCATCCCGACTACGGTCTTGCAATTCGAAAGGAGCCTCGATCTCGGAAACATTCACGCCCAAGGCATGCTCATCCAATTCCGCACGACCGGTCTTCCGAGCCACAGTCTTTATCTCGGGTACTTGCAACAGCAACGCTTCCGCACGGCGTCCGATCTGGTCCGACTCGTCCAAGGAAATTCCCGGAAGCGAACTTACGTTGATCGTAAAAGAACCCTCATTGAACGGGGGCAAGAAACTACGTCCCAAGTGAAAGAAGATCACCAAGGCGACCACAAACAAAGCGATCGTGGTACCTAGCACCCATTTCTGGTAAGCCAACGCTAACTCCAAAGCCCGTTTATACACCACTTTCAACTTCCGGGCTATCCAAGCCTCACGCAGTTCCTTCATTCCCGTCGCTTTACGGTTCAGTAAATAGCTACAAAGCACCGGGGTCAAGGTAAGCGCCACCACCGTAGAAGCAAACAACGCCACGATAAAAGCGATACCCAGCGGAACCAACATACGGCCTTCCATACCACTCAAGAAGAACAAGGGCACGAAGCTCACCACGATAATCAAGGTAGAGTTCAAGATCGGCATACGTACCTCACGGGAAGCGTCGTAAACCACCTCCAAGGTAGAGCGTTGCTGATCCGGAGGTAAGAGCCGGTTTTCCCGGATTCGTTTATACACGTTCTCCACGTCCACGATAGCGTCATCCACCAAGGAACCGATAGCGATCGCCATACCTCCCAAGCTCATCGTGTTAATCGTCAATCCCATGTAGTGCAATACGATGATAGAGACCAGCAAAGATAACGGCAAGGCTACCAACGAGATCACCGTCGTACGTATATTCATCAAGAACAGGAACAAGACGATCACCACGAAGAAACTACCCTCAAACAAGCTCTTCTTTACATTATTAATAGAGTTATCGATAAAATGACTCTGGCGGAATATATCCGTAGAGACATGTACATCCGCCGGCAAGTTCTTCCGCAAATCGACAACAATCTCGTCCAGCTTCTCCGTCAACTTCTCCGTACTCGTATCCGGCTGTTTGGTCACGGTAATCAATACGGCCGGCTTCGTTCGCTCGGAAGCGGTTCCCAGCTTCGGGCTTTTACCGCCGATCTTGACCGTAGCGATATCACCCAGCGTAACCGGATACTCATTCACGGTCTTCACCACGCCCTGAGCGATCTCCTCCGCCTTCGAAGTCGATAAGACACCTCGGATGATGTATTCGTTCGAGAACTCATACAATACACCACCATTGGCGTTCCGGTTCATATTCCGACAAACATCCAACACCTCGTTCAACCCTACACCGTAGTGCTTCATACGAGCCGGGTCCAACAAGATCTGGTACTCCTTAATATCGCCACCGATCACGGCAACCTGCGCCACACCGCCCGTAGACAACAAACGGGGACGGATCGTCCAGTCGGCGATCGTACGTAAGTCCAACAAAGACGTGGAATCGGCGGTCAAACCGAGAATCATCATCTCACCCAAGATGGATGACTGCGGGCCTAAGGTCGGTTTACCTACGTTCTCGGGAAGGCTCTCACCCAAGACAGCCAGTTTTTCGGACACGATCTGACGAGCCCGGTAAATATCCGTACCCCAATCAAACTCTACCCAAACCACGGAGAATCCGGTGGTAGACGAGGAACGTACACGCCGCACGTCCATCGCACCGTTCACGGCAGTCTCCACAGGGAATGTCACCAAGCGTTCCACCTCCTCGGGAGCCATACCGTTCGCCTCGGTCATGATCACGACCGTCGGGGCGTTCAAGTCCGGGAACACATCCACGTCCGTATTAAACGCCGTGTACGTACCCCAGATCATCAGCAATAGCGCACAAACCAAGATTACCAACCGGTTGTGCAATGAATAATAAATTATCTTATTTAACATGCAACGTCCCTCCTATTAATGGCTATGGCTATGAGCCGGTATCGCGTTAGAAGCGGAAGACAACTTGATCTGGTAAGCGCCACGGGTCACGACCTCATCGCCCGGTTTCAATCCGGAAAGGATCTGTACCTCCGAGCCGTTATTCGCTCCCAGCGTCACCCATTGCTTCTTATAGCCTTCCTCATCCAGACGGATAAATACCGAATAAACGCCCTGCTCCTCGATAAGGGCGGAGACAGGTACGCTCAAGACATTCTCCATCGGCTTTGTCAACAAAAAGATCTCCACGAAAGAACCGGGGATAACCGCTCCTTTATTATCGAACTCGAAAGTCACCGGTACATAGAAAGAGTTCATATCGGAAGCCTTTCCATACGATAACAACCGTCCACGCAAATCAGACAATTTATAGAGAGCGTTATCATACGGAGTCATGAAATTAGCGGTTTGGATCATGGGAAGATCGTTGTAATACCTCTCAGACACGTCCGCACGCAATACCAAACGATTGTTTTGCGAGATCGTAGCCAAAGGCTGACCTACGGATACATAATCACCCTCTTTCACTTGGATGTTCTTCAAGTAACCGTTCAAGGGAGAGACTACAGACACGCCTTTCGCCGTCTGTTTTCCCGCTATCGCCTCATAAGCGACCTTGGCGTTCTCGTAATTCAAGCGGGCCTGCTCGAAATCCTTGGCGGATACGATCTTATCGCCTACCAAGGCTTGCATACGCTCGTATTCCTTTTTCGCCGTCTCATAAGCGAATTTAGCCCTTGCCGCCACGTCTCCATCCGAGAGGGCGTTGGAAGCGATACTCAACACGGCCTGTCCCTTGCGTACCGCCGTACCATCCACGAATGGCAAGCTACCAAACGAGATCACGCCGGGGACGGTAGCGACGATCACGGACTCCTCCCCCTGCGCCGCCATTACTCGTCCGCTCGTCTTAATCACATCCGTGAAAGGAGCGGGATTAACCGTTACGGTCTGCAAACCAACGGCCTCGGCTAAAGCCTTCTTAAAGACAATCTCGCCGGGATGGGTACCACCGGCCTCATGCTCATGCTCATGGTCATGGCCTTCGTGTTCATGTCCCTCATGATCATGATCGTGAGCCTCTAATTCATGATTATGCTCATCGTGTCCGGCTTGCGACGCATTTCCCGCACAACCGGCAAACAGGTAAGCGCACATCGCACCTACCAAATATATTTTCTTCATTGTGTAAAAAATCTTGATATCGTTAATAATAAATAGATAGGGGCAAGTCTGTCCTCACCCGCTCTCACAAACGAGGTATCAAGACATAGGAGGGGCACGAAGTCCCGAGGCACTCACTATCCAAGTGTCGTGCAGCGACTCAATGTAAGGGGCGTTCTCGTGATCAAGGAGCTGTCCGCAAAACGCCGGTTCAGGTGGATAAATGTAATCAAATAAGACGAGTAACGGCATCAGATGTATATCCACATCTCCATCCATAAAATGAGAAATATGCGTACTGAAATAGGCCAAGTTATGCCCGTCGCAACCGCAATCATGCGTATCAGTGCTTTTATCGCCATGCGCTTGCTCCGCGGTCAAGGATTGATAACAAGGCATCCCGTCCCGGTGATGATGGTGAGGGATAACCACAGAAAGCAATGCCAAGATGCCGGCCATCAGCACCACGTATTGTACAACCCTCTGTTTCATTTTCTCACGCATGGCACAAAGATAAGGATATTTTTCCGTTTTTTACATGAATGTTGTAAGTTTGCGGTAAATAAAAAGATAGATGAAGTTTGGAGTAAATAAAAAGGTATTATTATATACCGCCGGTTGCGTATGGATTTTCGCCGGTATCAATATCTTACGCATCGGTATCGTCACATGGTTAAACGATACCCATTATTGGTTATTCAAGATCGGGGAAGCGACCATCGTTTTCTTACTTTTCTTCAATTTGGTCTTTAAACGGCTTTTCTATAAACATTCCGAACGGATCTCCCGGAAAAACGGGAAACATTGCCCGTTCTCTTTCTTCGACGTGAAAGGTTGGATTATCATGATCTTCATGATCGCTTTCGGGATCACGATCCGTGCGCTCCATTTACTGCCGAATTCTTTCATTTCTGTATTCTATACGGGATTATCCACGGCGTTGATCATAACGGGATTCTTATTCTTGAGACAAGGAAAAACCGTTGGGAATTGAGAATTGAAAATTAAAGATACAACAATCAATAATTCTCAATTCTCAATTCTCAATTTTCAATTCCCAAGCTTTTCGCAGATCAACTCAGCCGCCTTCTTGCCGCTCATCAGCATGCCGCCAAAGATCGGTCCCATACGGAAGCTACCGCTTACGCCGTTAGCGGCCATACCGGAAACGAATAATCCCGGGTAGATCTCCTTCGTGTTCTCCACCGTCGTCTGCTCACCCAGCTCCACATTCAAGGAACGCTCGCCGATCACGCCTCCGGTCGGTGTATTCAATTGGATATCATTCTTACGGGCTACCACACGGGCGATCTCGCAATCATGCCCCGTACCTTCCAAGACAGCCTTTGCCATGATCGTCAACGGATCCACGTGCATCCCCTCACGGATTACCGGAGCCCAGTTCACTACCACACCAGCTACGGCATCGTTATGAAACACCACGTCCTCTACCGAATAGCAGTTAAAGATCGTAGCGCCCGCCTTCGTCGCCTGATAAATCAAAGCGGAAGTGGTATGTACCGAATCCATGATATACGTGCCGTTAGCACCCTCTTTATAACTTACGCCCAATTCCTTGATAATCGGCATAGCCTCTTCCTGCACCACGATATCGTTGAACATCATAGCGCCGCCCCACATACCTCCACCGGGAGCCAGCTTACGATCAAACAACGCCACCTTCTTACCGGCTTTCGCCAAGAAATAAGCGGCCACGATACCGGAAGGTCCCCCTCCCACGATCGCTACATCCACAGACAAGTTGCTCTTCAACTTCTCGAAGTAAGAGTCAATGATTCCACTTGAAACAATCTGTTCCATCTTAATAACTAATTAAAGTTTAAACATCAGGGAGCACATAGAGGTAACGCCCCCTTTATTTCCTAGTTCTACCTTATTTTCCCTTCGCCGGCATTACCCGGATCAGGTTCGATGGGTATAATCTCAGCCCGTATGACTCGGGCACCCCTATGTGAAAAGTCGGGGGCAAATGTACAAAAAATTAGTATATATGTACTCAACAGAGCCATAAAAGGCAAAAAACGCTCAGCCAAACAAAATGTAAGAAGCTTAATCTTCTTCCGACCAGTCATCAGACCAACCGAATTCTTTATCCCGGAATAATTCAGCTAATCCCGAAATCTGCTTGAACCGAAGTAACTCATTTTTATCCATTCCAATATTACGCATGATCCACTTATCAGACATCCCAGATTTGACCAACTCCGTAACAATCTCCGTCATAAGTTCCAAGTTGTGCATCCCTCGAGCCCTGTTATGGCGAATGGTTGAAGCCATTCGGTTTGAAATATCTTTCTCAATCACCGTTACAGGCAACATTCCTTTCTCACGATCATAAATCCTTTGAGATTGCTTCATAACCAGATAACGATGATAACCATCTACTATCTCATATAA
Organism: Parabacteroides sp. B2-S-102; assembly: GCF_023656665.1. Taxonomy (NCBI): domain Bacteria; kingdom Pseudomonadati; phylum Bacteroidota; class Bacteroidia; order Bacteroidales; family Tannerellaceae; genus Parabacteroides; species Parabacteroides sp. B2-S-102. Next base: position 327,754 of record NZ_JAMOKM010000002.1, read on the forward strand.
ATCATCCTCTTCAAGATAATAACAGACGCAAGGCATCGTATAGCCATCCTCCCAAATGGAAAGTTCCAATAATCGCATTTCCGGTGGTGCCATGATATTAGGGTTATAGCTGTTGGCTACAATTTTTTCTATAGGGACAGCCCTAACACCATATGCCGGACTAACAAAGTTTCCCATGCTTATAAAAATTATATTTGTCCATTACTTCTTTTCTCATATCCCTTTCTCGTTTTGTCTGGGAAAAACCCATATACTTACATGTATGATCGTTTTTCAAAATACAAACACACATACGTTTGTAAGTAGGGATTTCTTTAAACTCAGGTATATTGATATCATCGATATACTCCATCCGTACCGGTTTCTTATCCGTATGGTAAGCGGTACATTCTTCCACAATGATAGGAATATTAGCCGCCCGTAACTTAGCGATAGTCTCCTCACTGAGGCATCCTCCTTTTTCTCTCCAGAATTTACGGCTGACTCTTAACTTATTCAAATAGTTCTCACGAGTTTCTTCGGGTAAAGTATTTAGGAGAAAATACATATATTTCTCCCAAGAGAACCCGGCTGGGCACTTGATAGCCCTCCATCCCATAGCGGAGGTATTCCCATATATACCGGCAAAGCCAACACCGTTTACACGTCCAACCATCCTCCCCCACATGTCGGGATCGACAACTTTGTAAATGAACAGTGTGGATATCGCTTGGGATATGAATGGGCTCGCCACACGTTGCCGGGACAAAGGCACCCCTGCTTGATAATACAAATCATACAAATGATTATATGTCCAACCGAACTTTCCGTTCGCTATCCAGATATCCTGAGTTTTCCAATCATAAATAGGATATGCGTTATATATAGAATAATTCATTCTGCGAGTCCATTTATAATTAGCTAGTTTTCTGTAATTCTTATCACTATGTATGGCCCGCCACCTATTAAAACTCTCTTGGGTACGGATACCAACAAGGCAACATATACGCCGGCCCATTTTCCGTTGATACAACCAAAAAGGGAACATATTCTGAAAATCATAATCCCACATGTCCTCCTTGAAAAAGTCAAAGTCTTTCGCCCGGAGACATGAATGGGGCATCTCTCGAACCCAGATATCCCGGTACTCCTCGCTCCAAGGTCTCCAATATTGTTGAAACATAGATGTACATGTCTGGACTTTAAAAGGAACACAACAATGATAAATATCAAGGATATCGGAATTAGCGGCATAAACCTTTTCCACATATTCGGTCGTCTGGCTGTATTGAACCTCATAATCCATATGAAATACACCTAATTTTCGTCCCGGAGCGTATCTACGAATATAATCTACACACAAATTCAACAGTACACCACTATCCTTTCCGCCGGAAAAAGAGACGTATACGTAATCGAAATAATCAAAAATGATCTTCAATCTTTTCTCTGTCGCCTCGTACACATCCATTCTTCGCATCATGACTCTACCTCCGGTAAATAATGCATTTTATCATAATTTTTCCACTCAACACATGTCTGGAACTTTTTTTGTGAGAACACTTTTACATGACGTTTATGCACAACAGCCATAAGTGAAGCTTGAGATGAAAAATCCTTTATGACTTCTTCAAGAAGTTCACTCAATACCGAAGGATCATCACCACTCACGAAATAATTGTCTATAGAGTAATAGAGATGTCCTTTTTTTACAGGCATAAAACCAACAACAGCTGTTTCATGAAAGGCTATATACCAAACGTGGCTACGAGATGTTTTAAAAGGGTAATTGTTATTTTGTCGCAAAATGGCTGGATTCATGACCAAAGGTGCGACAAGTTCATATAACAATTTGTCCGTTCCCTGCAATGTCATAATTTTCATGGTCTGCACTTAATAATATTACCATGCAAATTTAGGCATTATATATAGATACCGTAGCCACAAAAACACAAAAATGTAATTTACTCTATTTATATTTAGTCACTCGCTCATAATCGATAACGCCTTTCCAATTCATACAAAAAGCGAAATCATACAGATGGCCCTCGCTATCCGTATAGCATTTCATATCCCGGGGAACATCTTCGAATTGCTCCTCCACGATACGCATATCTGCCGGCATCTGCAAAGGCAACAAAGCGGAAGGCTCGGCTTTTCCACTGATGATATCCAAGACCGCTTGGTTTTGTACACCGAAGTTCACCAGAATGGCATCCGCCGAACCCTCGAACTCGGACATAATCGTAGGCTTATCCATCTCCAAAGATACGATTACAGGCTTACCTTTCATTTTAGCCTTTGTCTCCAAAACAGAAAGCATATCCTGCTTATTAGCTGTTTTCACGGACTTACCTTTATAAGAACGGTTCGTGAAATTCTCAAACGGATCTCCCCCCGCCAAACTTGGGTTACGGGCATAGGTAGCGGTATAATCATTATACTGTAAACTGATAGGCATATAACCGTTTCCACCTTTCTCACAATCGGATTTATCATACCCCGTACCACTGTTCGGGCTCGTCATAAAGACGATGGCGAAATCCGCCTCATCGGGATTATCAACGACCGTAAGATACCATGACCGATACCCTCTACTAAAGCTTGCGCATTATTATTCCAGCGAGCCGCCACTTTCGGGCTTTGCACTCTCGTAACCAATACATGACGAACATTATCCTCGGTGAGGAATTTACGCTGCGCATCGGAAAGATCGGATGGCTGGGCTCCACTCTCATCAAAAGATTTGCCATTGTAGGTAGAAGTTCCAAACCCTTTCGAGGCACCGGGGATAGATTGATGGGCGCTATAAAGCATCAATCCGGCGATTTCCTCTGTAGATAACTGTCCGGCCAAATCAACGGCACGTTCCTCGGGCGTAAGACGCCAATCCTCATACGGATCAAGCCGCCCGTTCCGATTCAGATCTTTGAAGGCATATCCGTCAACAGTAAGAAGTCTCACCCCCGAATTGGCGGAATATCCTAATACAGCTCCTTCTTGCTGGGTAACGATACGGATAGAATCTTTCTCCACCTCCGTCCACTTCGTGCCCGAACAAGCACAGGTGGAAACTAACAAGGCGCCCAACATACCATGGGTCAGCCGAACAGTAATAAAAGGTTTTCGCATACTTTCTTAGTTTTAATAGGTTAATCTCTATTCAATAATGGTTTCTCAAGAATACGATTTATCCGAAATGAGGCGGACGCTTATTCAATCTGCGCTCGATAAAGCTTTTCATAAATTCCACGGTCTCGTCGATCCCTAATACGGATACATCGATCGAGAAATTATAAGAAGAGGCCATTCCCCATGTCTTATTCGTATAATAATTATAGTAAGCCGCACGGGATTTATCAGTCTTCTCCATCATGTTCTTCGCCTCTTCCACCGTCACACCATGCCTTTCCACGGTCTTTTGGACCCGGCTCTCCACTGAACTATGGATAAAGAAGCTCAAACAAGCCGGATCATCCCGGAGGATATAATCAGCGCAACGCCCTACCAAAACACACGACTCAGTCTCCGCCAATTTACGGATAGCGTCACTCTGTATCTTAAAAAGACCGTCATTAGACAAAATATCATTATAAGGCGTAAACATCCCTCCCATAAAAGAAGAATACCCCATCGTAAAAGCGTACGATAAACCACTGGAGGCACGTTCGTCCGCCTTCTCGAAAACATCCTCGCATAATCCACTCTCACGGGCCGCCACGGTAATCAGTTCCTTATCATAGTAACCGATACCCAACTCCTTCGCCAAACGTTGTCCGATCTCGCGGCCACCGCTTCCGAACTGGCGGCCTATCGTCAATATGATTTTATTATCCATAGATTTCAAGTTTAATTCAACCATTTACAAACGTACAAAATTATTTTTAAAGCCACGATAATAATATAATAAACACTAAAACAAAAAATAATCAAAGTTTATACTTACATTTGTTTTCGAATAAATTTAGTACACTCAATTTATCATGAATAACATTCATTCCAATACAACATTTCTTAATGAGGCTATAGACAAGAAGACCGATGTAGAAGATGAAAAGACCGACTTGATTTTGGCCAATATGATTGATTTGCGAAAAACGATGTCGGATGTATTGTCACTTCTTCTTGGAGCCAAAAAAAACTCGGTTATTGACCAAGCGCTATTCCGCATCTTACAATTTTTCGATGTGGATCGGGTGTATATCGGAACATTTGACGAACAAACTCATACTGTTGATTTTACGAATGAAGTTACTTGTGATGGCATTATCTCTATGCGAGAGGATTTACTGCGTCAACTCCCGCAAGACGAGATTCCTTGGTGGTACGACAGTATCAAAAAGGGCATGGATATCGTTATTCATGATGTCTCTAAAATGCCGGAAGAGGCGAAGAGTGAGCAGCATCTTCTGATTTTGCAAGAGGTTTCATCCTTATTAGTCATCCCTATTTTCAAGCAAGGCAAACCATCCGGATTTATCGGCTTTGATTCTGTAAAAAAGAAACGGAACTGGAGTGCCTTAGATATAGAGAACTTACATATGTTGGCTGATATCCTTTCCATAGCCATTGAAAGAGGGGAAGTTCAAGGATTAGTAGAACATACGGCTATGCAAGTCATGAAAAGCGAGACGAAGTTTAAGATCATTTTCGACAAGATGCCTTGGGGCGCCGAACTTTATGATGAGAATGGAGTGTTGGTAGATATCAACCAAGCGGATCTCGATATTTTTGGTGTTACCCGTGAGCAGGCCGTGGGACTGAATATGTTCGAGAATCCTAATATCCCGAAATATGTAAACCAAAGCCTCAAAAACGGAAAAGATATATTCTTTCCTCTTAATTATGATTTCAAGGTTGCTTCTCAAAACGGCTATTACGATAGTCATCATGATTCTAAAACAAAGCATCTGTTGGTAAAAGGAGTCACATTAAAAGACTCTCTTGATAATATATTCGGCTATATTTATATTGTATTCGACGATACCGAGAATCACATCAAGCGGGAACAAATCGAAAATAGCCTAGCCCGGCTAAAAGTATCGGTAGATACCGGGGATTCCATTCTTTGGGAATACGATGTAGAGAATGATAAATTGACCGTAGATTTTGGCCTCAATGAAGACATTAATAATAATGAGGGGCTAAAAGCGATTCATGATTACAACTTCAAGAATCAAGAAGACTATAAATCCTCAATCCATCCGGATGATTTTGACCGGGTATATAATAAACAGTTCAAACCTCTCCTGCAAGGGAAGATCAATAACTTCGTAGCGGCCTACAGGCGTATCCTCAATGGCAAAACATTCTGGTTCAACTCCAATGTACGCTCCTATAAATTCAACGATGACGGAACGCCTAACAGGATCGTAAGCTATACCTCCAACATAACCCAGCAACGGGAAAAGGAGATCGAGCTAATCAAGGTAAAGGAAGCTGATAAATTGAAGTCCGCATTCTTGGCGAATATGAGTCATGAGATACGCACGCCGCTGAACGCTATCGTCGGGTTCTCAAATATAATCGCCGAGATTGATGATGAGGTAGAGCGTCAATCTTATTTAGATATCATTCATAAAAACAATGATTTGCTACTGCAACTGATCGATGATATCCTTGATTTCTCTAAAATCGAGGCGGGAACCATGGATTATCATTTCGAGGAAGTGGACATCAAGGATATATGTGGCGAAATCGCATTGGCAGACTCTATAAAGATGCCTTCAGACGTGGTTCTTATCTTTGATCTCGGCTCCCCATCCGTAATCGTTAAAACCGATGAGCGGAGGGTTATGCAAGTGATATCTAATTTCGTGAATAACGCTATCAAATTTACCACAAAAGGAAGTATCACGATTTATTATGAGATAGAAGGGGATTTTATCCGAGTCTGCGTGAAAGATACAGGTATCGGTATCTCCGCGGAAAACCAAAGACGTATATTCGAGCGATTCATCAAGGTAGATACTTTCCAGCAAGGTACGGGATTGGGATTAACCATCAGCCGAACCATTATCGAGGCATTAGGAGGTAAAATCGGCGTAGACTCTGAAGAAGGGGTGGGTTCCACTTTTTGGTTCACTCTGCCTTTGGACACAAAACGGACTGATATTGAGCTTTCACCGGATATCCCCGTCCAATCCGAAGAAACGCCCCGTTCAGATAGGCATCATTCCATCTTAATCGCCGAGGACGTTTATGAGAATTATTTCCTTTTGGAAACCTTGTTTGGCAAGCAATACCAACTTTATCATGCGCTAAACGGGCAAGAGGCTATCGATATGTTCGAGACATATCATCCGGACCTAATCCTGATGGACATAAAAATGCCGGTTATGGACGGATTCGAAGCGACTCGCAGAATCCGCACCTTATCCAAGACCATTCCGATCATAGCGCTCACGGCATTCGCTTTCGAAAGGGAAAAGGAGATCGCCAAACAATGTGAATTCACGGATTATGTAGTGAAGCCCATTGATATAAAAGAACTAAAGAAATTAATCGCTAAGGTATTGGCATAAAAAAAGCGTGTTGCGACAATCGCAACACGCTTTTTATTTACTTAGGCATCGGAGCGGCAGAAGGAGGAGGCGTTCCCAATCCCCATTCCTTATTCGCTTTCGGCCCCATCTCTAACTCTAACAAACCACCGGCGGCGATATCGCTATGATTGAACCAAGGCTGGTTCAAGGTTACGCCGTTCAACTTAGCGGATTGTACGTATTTATTCTCATCGGACGCGTTATTCGCACGGATCTCGAACGTATTGCCGTTACCCATATCCACTTTCACGTCGGTAAACATCGGGCTACCGATATTATAGGTAGGAGAACCCGGAGTCACCGGATAGAATCCCATCTGACTGAAGACAACGAAAGCGGACATACCACCACCGTCCTCATCACCCGGTACACCCATCAAATCATTGCGGAACCATTGATTCAATAAGGTACGGATACGTTTCTGCGTCATCCAAGGCTTACCCGCATAATTATACAAGTACGGGATATGCAAGCTCGGCTCATTCGCCATAGAGAACATACCTACGTTACCCGTATGATCCGGAAGCGTGGAATAGAATTGCCATTTAGACATACCCAGCGGCGTATTGAACATGGAATCCAAAGCAGAGATAAACGCCTCATTGCCTCCGATCAAAGAGATCAAGTCACCGATATTATGCTGTACGTCCCAACGATAAATATATCCGTTATTCTCATCGTAATAATCACGGGCACCCAGACCACCATCATAACGGTAATCCAATGGATAGATAAACTTGCCATCCTTATCTTTCGGATGGAAGAAACCTGTCTCCGGATTAAATACGTTCCGGTAATTGTAAGAGCGACGCAAATAATAATCCGCCTCGTCTTTCTTTCCCAATTCTTGAGCGATCTGGGACAAGCACCATTCATCATACGAAGTTCCTAAAGTCACGGCGATCGGCTGACGTTTTTCCCAAATGGATACGTTAGGCACCGTCTCTTTCTCTCCCGGTCTCAACGCGGGAATATAGCCATGTTCCTTGTAGAAATCGTCCAACCAACCGGCGGGAGCGGCAGACCACGGGATCAAGGTCTTTTCCTCGATACCTTTCTTACAAGCGATATAAGCCTTTTCCAACTCAAACCCACGCAAGCCCTTGCGGTAAGCGTCGATCACGGTAGCGACGGCATGGTTTGAGTTCATACGGCGTGTATCTCCCGTCACCTCCGGGAAGGTAGGCATCCAGTCGGTACCCATCTGCTCCGCCATCAGGAGATAAGAGTTGATGATATCGTTCTCACGCTCATTATCGATCAAGACACGCAGGGGATGCGTAGCACGGTAGGTATCCCAAATCCAGTCGTCCGTATAGAAAGGCCGTCCGCCATCCTCATGGATCTTTCCGTCGAAAGCGCTGTAATAATGTCCGTCCTCGCTCAAACAAATCGGGCGTTCGTAGCAACGATATAAAGATGTATAGAATACGGTCTTCTCATCCTTGGTACCGCCTTGTACTTGTATTTTACCTAAAGCGTCGTTCCAATCGTTGCGGGCGATCTTCGCTACCACATCCACGTCGTAAGCGGCGATCTCACGCTCCAGATTCTTCTTCGCCTGTTCCTCGCTGATAAAAGAGATACCGTAGCGAACGCCAAGTTTCTTCACGTCCTCCCCGAAGGAAAGGGCGATAGCGGCATTGGTACCTTCCACGGAGGTCTCGTTATAGTTGACACTGCCGTTTGACAATACACCCGCTTTCACAGGCTTCTGGTTCGTCTCGGCATATAAAAAGACTTTCGTTTTCTTATCTATATATTGATAACCGCTTACGGAATTACCATTTACTTGTAGCTGTCCGTTACGGCTGTTAAATACCAGATAAGCCGGTCCCTCTTTCTCGAAAGTGAGCGAATATACGGCACTTTGATGGGACGGGGCGAAGTCCACGTCGATTTCCTCATTATCCAGATATACCTGATAACGGTACGGCAAGATCTTCTCCCGGTCATAGCTATAAGCGATCACGGGTCGCAAGCCGGATTCGTCACCTTGATAAGGGCATAAATTGAACGCGGAACGCTCACGATGGTTTGTCACGATAATAGGCAAACCGCCCAGACGGTCGCCCGTGAAGTCCGCACGCTCCGGATATACACGTAGCATACTGTTCGGCAAATGCACGGTCGGGAAAGTAGGCACCAATAAATGGCTGATGTTTCCCATATAAGGATTCACGTAATCCACCGGGTCCATCGCCGAAGGAGAAGTCCCTCCCCCACCGGCGCATGACACCCACAGGAAAGCGGAAGCCAAAAGGGCCATCGAAGTTTTAAGCTTTGTCTTCATTTTGTCGATTATTAATTCGTTAATTATTCTTTGCTTCTCAGCCGGGTACTTTCCCGGCAATCCGTGAGACGTTGTCTCACGGGTAACAGAGCTAACCGCTCACTAGTAAGGGAGCTATTTACTCAGCCGTCTTCGGACGATTTTCCGGGGCAGCTCCGAACTCCTTATTCGGTGTACTTCCCATCACAAAGGTAAGATTCCCTCCCTTCACGATATCATCATACAAGATATAAGAATTGTTATAAGGTTTACCATTTAACAACACGGATTGGATATATACATTCTCCTTGCTGTTGTTCTGGGCTACGACCTCGAAAGTCTTACCCTCCGGCAAATGAACGGAAGCCTTATCGAATAACGGGCTACCGAACACGAACACGCCATTGGAAGGATTTACTTGGTAAAATCCCAAGGCAGACATGATATGCCAAGCGGACATCTGGCCACAATCCTCGTTTCCGATGATGCCCTCCGGTTGGTCGGTATAGAACACATCTTGGATGTAACGAACTTTCTCGGCTGTCTTCCATTGCTCGCCGGCGTATGGATAAAGGTAAGTGACATGATGGCTCGGCTCATTTCCATGGGCGTACATGCCGATCAACCCACTGATATCCGGAGAGGCGTTCTCTCCTAACTCACCTTCCACCAAGAACAAAGAATCCAGTTTCGAGATAAACGGAGCGTCGCCACCCATCAACTCGATCAAGCCTTCCGGATGCTGGGGCACGAAGAATGTATAATGCCAGCCATTTCCCTCACAGAAATCGCCTACGCTATGTATGGACTGGATCGGATCGTACGGCGTACGCCAGCTGCCATCATTCATTTTCGGACGGATAAAGTTGATATCCTTATCGAAATACTGCGTATAATATTTACCACGTTTCAAGTAATTTTGGTAATCCTCCGTCTTGCCCATTTTTTTCGCCATCAAGGCGATACCCCAATCATCAGCGGCATATTCCATCGCGATAGAAGTAGCCTCACGTACCTTATCACAAGGGATATAGCCTTTTTCCAACACGTACGGCACCCCGTTTTGCTTCTCATAGACAGATGAAGCAACCATATAACGATACGCACGGTCGGCGTCAAAGCCGGTAAAACCTTTCAGATAGGCATCTGCGATAATAGGCACAGCGCTATATCCCGGCATTTGGTCCGTCTCACCACCAATCAACGGCCAGATCGGTAATTTCTCTTGCTGGTCGTAAATGCTTAACATCGAGTTCACCAAATCCGACACATATTGAGGCTTGATAATCGTGAACAACGGATGCAAGGTACGATACGTATCCCATAGAGAGAAAGTGGAATAGTTCTTCCAAGTATTGTTCGTATACACCTTATCGTCATGGCCACGGAAATCGCCATTCGCGTCGCAATACAACGTCGGAGCGATAAACGCATGGTACATGGCGGTATAGAAAATCTTCTTGGCACGCTCATCTTTCGTATCGATGGAGATACAAGACAATTGGTCATTCCATTTATCGATAGCCTCGTTACGAACCTCGTCGAAATCCCAATGAGAAAGCTCCGTACGTAAGTTAGCCAAGGCATTCTCACAACTTACGGAAGAGATAGCGACCTTTACCAAGGCGGTCGGGGCATCTCCCTTAAAGGTAATCACTCCCTTAACGGACTCGCCCGTCAACTCATCATTACCTGCGGCCTCATCATCGTTGAATACAGCCAAAGACTCGATCGGCTGATCACATTTCAACGTAAAGAATACTTTGTGACGTGGGCTCCAACCTTTGGAAAAGCGGTACCCCTCGATCGTGTACTCATCAATCTTCTTCAAATAAGTGTCATACGCTTTATCACCGATACCCTCCTTCAAGTTGATCAAGAGGCGATGCTCGCTTCCCGACGGATACGTATAACGATGTAAGGCTACACGCTCGGTCGCTGTCAACTCCGCCTTTACGCCATTATCCATCAGCAAAGAGTAATATCCCGGAGCTACGGCTTCGTTGGCATGTTTATAATAGGAAGAAACGGCTCCCTCTATATTATCTTGCTCGCCACGGGCGGTACGTACCTCGCCCGTATAAGGCATCAGAAGGATATCCCCCAGATCAGAACATCCGGTTCCGCTCAAATGCGTATGACTAAATCCGATAATGATACTATCGGAGTAATGATAACCGGAACACCAGTCCCATCCCTTAAAAATATTCTGAGGACCTACTTGAACAGCTCCAAACGGAACGTTCGCCCCGACAAATACGTGTCCGTGTTCTCCCGATCCGATATAAGGATCTACATATGCGGTAAAGTCTGTCTTGTTTTCCATCTTCTCCGGTGTAGCACAGGAGTATGCGAAAAATGTCAGGCATATCGCTATGCCTGACATTAATGGTTTATGAATGAAATTCATCTTAATTGCTTATTTCTTCTTTTTACTAGGTTTTACAGAAATAGGGGAAAGTTTATTGATCCCTTCCTCGTTTACGGAGAATGAGTAAGGCATATCCTCCGGATTAATACCACGATTCATATTCGGCTTGTCACCCATCTTGAAGTCAATCACGCCACCCTTAAACAAATCGTTATGATCCAAATAATTCTTGGTGTAGTTCTTGCCGTTGAACGTCATAGATTCGATATAGATATTCTTATCGCTGTTGTTCGGGGCGTTGATCACCAAGTTGTTTCCATTCTCAAAATGGATCGTAGCCTTCTTGAACAGCGGAGCGCCCAACACATATTGGGTCGTACCCGGAGCTACCGGATAGAATCCTAACGCTGAGAATACATACCAAGCGGAAGTCTGGCCATTATCCTCATCACCGCAATAACCATCCGGACCCGGAGTATACATCTTATTCATTACTTGACGCAACCAATATTGAGCCTTCCAAGGTTGACCCGCATAGTTGTATAAATAAATCATATGCTGGATCGGCTGGTTACCGTGAGCGTAGTTACCCATATTCATCACGGTCATCTCGCGGATCTCGTGGATCACACCACCGTAGTAGCTATCATCGAACAAAGGCGGTACAGCAAATACGGAGTCAAGCATCATCACAAATGAATCCTTACCGCCCATCAAGTCGATCAATCCCTGAGGATCGTGGAATACAGACCATGAATAGTGCCAGCTATTACCTTCCGTGAAAGCGTCACCCCATTTCAGCGGAGAGAACGGAGCCATGAACTCGCCATTCTCATTCTTGCCACGCATCAACTTGGTTTCCTTGTCGTACAGGTTCTTATAGTTCAACGCACGACGGGCATATAAATCCAATTCCTTTTTCGGACGGCCTAGTTGTTTAGCGATCTGCCAGATACACCAGTCATTGTAAGCATATTCCAATGTACGAGCGGCATTCTCGTTAATCTTCACATCGTAAGGAACATATCCCAACTTATTATAATATTCATGCCCCAGACGTCCTGTAGAAGAAACCGTCGGATGAACGTTTTCCGTACCATGGATCAAACCTTTATATAGAGTCTCCAAATCGTCAACCTTCACGCCTTTCATATAAGCGTCTACCAAGATAGATGCCGAGTTATTACCGACCATGCAACCACGGTGGCCCGGACTTGCCCATTCCGGGAAGAAGCCGCTTTCCTTATACGTATTGATCAAACCCTCTTGCATTTCCTTGTTTACAGACGGGAACATCAAGTTCAAGAATGGGAACAAACTACGGAACGTATCCCAGAATCCGGTATCGGTAAACATATAACCGGGTAATACCTCACCATTATACGGGCTGTAATGAACCACCTCGCCTTGAGCGTTGATCTCATAGAACTTACGAGGGAACAACAATGAACGATAGAAGCAAGAATAGAAAGTACGGTATTGATCCAAATCTCCACCTTCAACCTCGATCTTGCTCAGATGCTCATTCCAAACATCCTTACCTTTCTGAACCAAAGTATCAAAGTTATCGTTACCTAATTCCTTCATATTGATAGCGGCCTGATCGAAGCTAATAAATGAGGAAGCCACCTTAGCGTGGACGATCTCACCTTTCTTCGTCTTGAAACCGATAACGGCTCCTACATGGTCACTCGTTTGTTCCTTCGTTCCCTCTTTCAAGGAAGCGTCAGCAAATGTAGCCTCGTATGTGAAAGGTTTATCAAACTCGATCACAAAGTAATTCTTGAAATTATCGGGAACCCCACCGCTATTCTTCGTTGAATAACCGATGATCTTATTCTCCTCCGGAATTACCTTGATATAAGAGCCCTTATCCAAGGCATCCACCACGATATAAGAATGCTCGTTTTCCGGGAAAGTGAAACGGAACATAGCCGCACGATCTGTCGGCGTTAATTCCGTCACCACATCATGCTCCGCCAAATATACCTTATAATAATAAGCCTTGGCGATCTCCCCTTTGTGAGAGAACCAGCTCGCACGTTTATCTTGGTCGAACTCCGGTTTACCAACCACCGGCATGATCGCAAATTGTCCGTAATCATTGATCCACGGACTAGGCTGGTGGGTCTGTTTAAAACCACGGATCTTGTTAGCCGTATATACATACTGCCATCCATCTCCCATCTTACCAGTCTGAGGAGTCCAGAAATTCATACCCCACGGACGAGCGATCGCCGGATAGGTATTTCCTGTAGACAACTCATAGGAAGATTGCGTCCCCATTAGCGGGTTTACATACTCTACTGGGTCAAAAGACTCATTCACAGCCGCTGCCGCAGGTTTCCCCACCCACATCAGCATCGCCGCTAAAGCTAAAGCCCAAACGCTTTTTTTCTTCATGATATAGCTATTTAATTAATAATATAATTTATCCGTTTTTGTGTTTTATATTCATAGTTAGACTACAAATATCCATTTAATTAACATGAATAGAAAGTGATCCTCGTGTCATTTATTTAGAAATATCCCTTTCTTTCTTATGAATTTCTGGCATTATACGAATATAGGTGCAAATCTAACAAAAAGAATTAGAAAAAAGAAATCCAATGAGCCAGATCATACTCTGTTCATCGCACTTTTATCACTATCGAAAAAGATTAAATATCACATGCTAGTTCCGTACGGACTTACAATAGTATCATCGTCTTTCTATCACATAAATAATTAACTATCAAATATTAACAGTAAAAACACTTTAAATTGGTTACAATAAACAAATGTTAAATTTATTGAGATTCAAGGCTAGGCGAAAATGGCACTAGTATGGCTTCTATGAAAAAAACAGATAATATATTCAGAGACTGGATAATATAAAAAAATTTAGCCTTCCTTTATAAATAAAAGAAGAACCACATTATCTACAATCTTTCTACCAAGAAAGCGCCATAGACTTATTCCCACAAGGCTTGAAATCCAATAAGGCATTACCCGAAACAGAGTCTCTCATGACACTCTTCACCCATCACTCTAACACAAGCAAGTCTTCTGCTTAGAATAATACCGATTTATTTGGGATTAGATCCTATCAAAACATTCAATATACAAACATAAGACAAACTGGATAAGGGCGGGCAAACCCCGCCCCTTACCATGCTACCAAGATAATTTTATAAACTTATTCTCCCACGGAGCGAAACTCAACGGATTCCCCGAAACTGGGTCTCCTACGACATCACAAACCGTAGTTTTCACAAAATTAATTTTATCTGAAGCTACGGAGAAAGTAGCTGGCTTCCCGCCTATCTCACGCAATTGAAGCATAACAGCATTCTCGCCTTCCACAGGCCTCATGTTTACCAACAACAAATTCTCCGGTACGATCTTGAAAATGGAAGCCGATTGGAGAGGCTCCACCTTTTTATCTCCGGCAGGCAAAACACGGGTCAAGAACGGAATCCGGTTTTCCCAAGCGAACTTAGTCGCATACTCAATAGAGTTGTCTTTCGAAGAGTTGATGAAGTAACTCCATTGCATCTCTCCCATTTGGTCCGCATTGAAATTGGTTACCCAGTAGTTGTTCATCGGCCATGAATACATATTCGTGGACTGAGGTACGGCTCCGGCTTTATACCGCCCCGTATTGATCGCCCCAAATTGCATTAATGGTATTTCTTGGCTACCCATCACGACCTGTGACTCTCCATTACGAGCCGTAGCGAAGTTTTGCACCGTGTACCAATCGTTAGAGGAGCCCGGGATTTGGTCTACACCCGCCTCAATCGATCCGCCGGGTACATCTAAATGGATCTTTCCTCCTTCAACCTCAAACGGGAAAGCGATATAAACCGCTTCCGGATCTGTTACCGCTTTTTTGCGCAGGCGATAAACTACCTCGATTTTCTTTGTTACGTTAAATACACGGAATTCCACCATCAAATTATTCGGCTCACGTCCCGCTACTGTCTCTCCCCGGAAACGATATGTATCCCAGACATCGCCTTTCTCATATTTCTCGAAACGCATCTTCTCTGGGCGACGGCGGAGGAATTGGGGAGCACGATATTGTTCCATCGGATGACGGCTATCGATAATCTCATAAATAAACTCTCCCATCTCCCATTCCGCATCCGGCGTAACCAATTGTTTGTTCAAATCCTTATCACATAATTTACGAATCGTACCTTTACGGGTATTGAAGTCGATGGCATACCAAGGATTCTCCACATGTGTCTCTTTTAATTCCGTAGTGCCCTGTATTTCCGGACGTGGCGCATCCTTCACCTTTATATAATACTGTGCGTATCCCAAAGCCGGGACTTCTTTCACGTAAAAGTTCCAATAAGTACCATCGGAACGGCTTTCGCCGGCTTGTGCGGGAATTACGTTGCCAGCCGCATCCACGATCTCGAAAGCCTTGTCTTTCGGAAGAATCTGATGATCGACATAAGCTTTAGCGATACCGCTATAACTCCAGTTGAGCGTATTGAATACAGCGATAGACGGAACGTCGCTTTTAGGCACGAACGACTGTAATATACCCATAGTGGCCTCTCCCAGCAAACCGGAATGGCGATAGGCTTCCCACGCATACGATTGCTTCAAGGAGCGTTGTTCCCAAGTTTCCAGTCCATAAGCGTTACGCACGCTCTCACTATGCCCGAAAGTATGCTCATCATAGAACAAAAGAGCTTTGTTGATGTCCTGAATCCGATCATTGATGTCTGTCGGCAATTGAGCGCCTAGCATTTTGGCGAATGACAATCCGGCTTGGTTCGCGATAATATCCGAGTGAGTCACACGAGATATGGCGGCCTCGCGGGCACCGGAAGCGAAACCATCCGTCCACCAATCCGGCCAAGCTCCACGAACGGTCTCGATACGATCCGCATATTGGCTCTCTACCGTTTTAAAGAACTCACTGGCTACCGCCGTGCGTAATTTCGGCCATTCATATTTCTCGTTCCATTTCTGTAACATCTCGCAACTTTTAGTCGAAGGGGGCGCATTATCCGTAAGATATCCCGAATGCTGTACCGCTAATATATCATACGGATAATTTTTCGCTTCCATTTCACCTAAATAAGTTAAAACACGTTCCTCGAACTGGTCAAAGTTATCCGTATGAATCCCGAAAAAATTACCATAGTGATAATGCTCCGCACGATAAGTCAAGACCTTCTTCCCTGAAGGTGATTCCCACCAAAACACCGTAGGTTTATCAAAACAGATCAACGCCCGATGGCCATGGGTTCCCATATTCACATATTTCACGCCGGCATCCGCAAAATACTCGCTGAAACACCAACCGATACCATTCACGTCGTCTTGCATAGCTACCTCGGCACGCATCCCATTTTCCCTGAATTGCTTGATCGGATAAAGAGAAGCGGCAAGTGTCTGCTCATCCGGTAATTCGTCAAAATTCAAGAACATCGTTGCTAATTCAATACGGCCTTCCTTTACCCGTTGCTTCAAGCGAGCGATCTGTTCCGCAGGACGACATTTCAAATATTCGCTAACCGCCCAAGCGATCTCGCAAGTCCAACGGAACTTAGCGAAATCCGGATAATTATCCGTAGCATCGCAATAGTCCAACGCATAATCAATGTATCGAAGCTGTTCCGCCAAGATTTCCATTTGGGAACGGGTATAACCGATATCCGTATGCGTGTGCTGCACCATATTCATCTGCCAATGGCGAACCGGTTTTACGGTAACCGTACTTTCCTCTTTCTCTTTCCCACTTGTCAGCGTCAACGGTAATTGGCGAGTAGCGCTAACCTCGGGTATCTCGATTCGGAATACATTATCCCCGGACGCCAGTTTCTCTTTACGGCTTTGCTCGCCTAAACGGATCGTCACTGTAGAAGGCTCTCCTTCATGTTTCACGGAGATCTCGACCTTTTGGGTCAGTCCGTTTTTCGATTTATAAACCGCCGGCAATACACGGCTCTTGATATCTGATAATCCCGGAGACGCATGAACCGACAATGCCCCGATCAACAAAGCCAATCCTGCTGATAAATAAGTCCTTTTTTTCATCTTATCGTGTTTTTATTGATATAAGTCCTATATACAACATACATATTAATAATAGCATCAAACCGGCTACCTGTCCGAACCTATCGGCTAAGCCTCCCATACAAGGCGTAATCAAGGCGCCTCCTGACACCCCCATAATCATCAAGGCTGAGACCTCGTTGGATTGCTCCGGCCGATGTTCCAAGGCGAAAGAGAACAGGATCGAAAACACATTCGAACAAGCCAAGCCAACCAGTACGATCATAACGCCCATGCTCCACAAGCTATCCGAGATAAGCAATCCTATGAAAGCAAGGATAGCGATAAGCATGCTTCCCCTTAAGAAGGGTCGTGACGAGATCCTCGCCAACAATATAGCCCCAAGGAAAGAGCCTCCCGTACGAGCGGCAAAATAAAGGCTACTCCCTAATCCGGCCTCTTGCAACGGCATGGATAACTTTTCCATCAATAGCTTGGGGATCGTCGTATTCAGACCGACATCGATCCCGACAATACACAGAATCCCCAAGAAAAGCATCCGTATCCTAGCATCTTTACATAAAGCTAATGTAGAGGCGAATGAGGCTTCTTGCTCCTCTCCTTCCTCTTTACCCGGAATAGTCGCTATCAACCAGATGATAGATAACAAGGTAGTCACCGAATAGACAATGAATATCAACTTCCAATCCCCCCAAAAAGAGGAAGCGACCCCCGCAATAATCGGACCTAAGAAGGAAGATACCGCCTTAATAAACTGCCCTAACGTAAGCACGCTCGTTACCTTATCCGGATTTACCACCCGGGCTACCATCGGGTTCAAAGATACTTGCAAAATCGTATTTCCAATTCCCAGCAAAGCGAACGCAAACAAGATACAAGCAAAGTCATAGAAGAAAAGAGGTATCAGCATCGCCAAGGTCGTGATGGCCAAGGCAGCGACTACCGTATTCCTACGCCCGTGCCGTCCCATCCAGATACCGGTGGGGACAGAGAACAGGGCGAACCAAAGAAAGACCATCATGGGTAATAGGTTCGCCAAGGTGTCGGACAAACCAAAATCCATCTTCACATAATTCGTGGCAATTCCCACGACATCCACGAATCCCATCACAAAAAAGCCGAAAAGGATCGGGAATATAGCGGAGTTCGTACTTTTAGTTCTCATATCGATCTTTTGGTTGGCTACCCATTTCTAAAACCAAATGTCCACCTTGAACAATCTCCGAGAAAGGAATACGAGTATCCGTCAATGGTTTCCCGTTTAAGTTCATCGATTGCACGTAATCATTTTGCTTACTATTATTACGGACCTCAATCACGAATTCCTTCCCTTTATAATAGCGGTCATTCAGCCGGATCGTAATCTTATCGAATAAAGGACTGCCCAAAGCGAAAGAAGGCGCTTGATCCGTCAAGCCTTTCATATCGAATAAGCCTAAGGAAGAGATCACGTACCAAGCCCCGAGCTGGCCTTGATCCTCATCTTGTCCGTAGCCATAACCGTAGATGCCATCCGTACCATAGAACTCATTCAAGATCGCCCGTACCCATTTTTGCGTAAGCGAGGGATGACCGGCCTCGTTGAACATCCAAGGGATGTGCAAGCACGGTTGGTTTCCTTGGTTATACAAGGTTTGCAAACCGGCGAAAGCCCCTACTTCCGTGCCTCCGCTAAAGATTAATTTACGAGACACCGTGAAGATGCTATCCAACCGATGGTTAAACACGTCTGCGCCTACTTTCGCGACCAAGCCTTTCGCATCGTGCGGTACATAGAATGTATATTGCCAAGCGTTACCTTCTTGGAATCCGCGCCATACTTGCATCGGATTGAAGTCCTCGATAAACGTACCATCCTTCTTCTTGGGACGGACAAAATTACAGGAAGGGTCATAGATACGCTCCCAGCCTTTCGATAAGTCCATCAAACGGTTATAATCGTCCGTCTTACCCAGTTGCTTCGCCCATTGGGCCACGGCCCATGCGCTATAAGCATATTCCAAGGTATGGGAAGCGGAGAACATGAAAGCCTCGTCTGGCCCGTCCCCCTTATCCAAATGAGGCACATAACCATATTCCACGAAATAACGGGTATCGATCTTTCCTGCGCCCAATGGACGATTCTCCCCATCCAACTCATTCTTCAAGCAAGCCTCATAGGCCGTATTCACATCGAAATCCCGAATGCCACATTGATAAGCGCCAGCGATAATCGTACTTAATAAATTCGTACCAACCCCGGAGACATAACGGCTATTAGCGATTCCATCCGCCAGCCAGCCGGCGTCCTTGTACACCAACAAATGGCTACTTATATAATCCGAATAATATTCCGGATAGGCCAAAGCCCAAACCTGCGTCAGATTCCATTGCGCTCCCCAAGCGGCATCGGTATTATATAAGTTATGTATCGGTTTCCCGTCTTTCAAAGGGATTTGTCCTACCGAGCCATCATTTCTCGGATAAGCGCCATTCACGTCGCTAGCCAATCTGCGGCCCAATAAAGCATGATACAAACCGGTATAGAATTTCACCTTATCCTCTCGCGCCGGAGTCTCTACCCGGATACGTCCCAAATATTCTTCCCATGTTTGGCGAGAGATTTCCCTTGCCTCGTCAAACGTAAGGGTAGCGGCCTCCGTCTCCCTATTTAACCGGGCATTCTCCACGGATGTATAGGAAAGACCTACTTTAGCGGTTACCGACTCTTGATCTTGGGTACGGAATGTCAAATAAAGTCCGGCTCCCACACCCGTCGCTTTTCGTTCATCCGGACGGATATCCGCCCCGTTGAAAGCGCCATATCCAACGGGAGCCTTATCCAGCACCGCCGAGAAATACAAAGGAACCGATGCCCCGGGCTGGTATTTCCTCACATATTCAGGCTCGGTAATCACCCAGCCCTCGATACGCCCGTCTTCCGTAAAAGTAATTTCCGCGTCCCGCACGGCTCCGCTTTCTCCTTGGCGGTTTCCTATATCGAACAAGATACGGCTATCCTCTCCGGCCGGAAACGTATAACGCTGGATAGCCACACGAGGGGTAGCGGTAAGCTCCGCCCGGATCGAGTAATCTTTTAGGAGAACGGAATAATAACCGGCGGTAGCGATCTCGTCCGCACGATCAAAACGGGAACGGTATCCTATACCTGTCGAGTCGTCTACCGCTCCGGGAATTGTTTTCAATGAACCCGTCGTAGGCATTAGAACGATTCCGCCGATCTGGAACTCATGCAAGCAGGGGAAACCCTCGATCGATTGATCCCGATAATCATAACCGGTCGCCTCCCAACCGGATTTATTCCCGATATGCCCGTTCGTAGAAGGGGCCGGCTTGGCCATACCGAAAGGCACCGCTCCCGGGGTAAAATGAAACCAACGGCAATGCGCCGTGCCGATCCGAGGCTCTACATATTGGCTAAGCTCCTCTTGCTGGACCTTCTTGCCTTGTGTCACGCAGGATGTGAAAACCCCGCACAGGAACAAGAGGAAACAGACCGGCTTCATACTATACTTTCTCATAATTTATTTAGATAGATGGTTTAACGCAAAAACATAAGCACCCATAGCGATCGAGCGGTTGGCTCCTTGCTTGCTGAAGGTCACCCCTATCCGTTTACAAGGATCGTATCCTACCTTGCGATTCGTACCCGGGACTAGCACCTCGACAGCCTCTCCCCGGGCAAAACCGGCGAAGCTCTTCTCGTCGTCCAAGTCATACACCTCCTTTTGCAAGCGCCCGAAACGAGCACCGTCCATCATTCCCGTCTGCGCGTTCATCTCTTTCAACAAGACCGGCAGGATGTACTTGGAAGCACCGGACAAACCACCGCCTATCACGATAAGCCCATCGATCAAGGTAATAGCGGAAGCCAACGCGTCCCCAGCCATCTCACCCAACTCCTCAAACGCGGCGATAGCCGCTTCCCGGTTACCCGGACGAATACCCTCGGCGATCTCGAAGATCTCTTTCGGGGTACGCGCCCCCGCATCACCGCTCCGCTCCGCATAGACACGCATGACCGCCCGTATGCTGACGCTCTCCTCCACGATATACTCCGGGTACTTCTTGTTCCGCAGGCACCATACATATCCTCCCGCCGCGTTATCACCCCGCAAAAGCTCTCCATCGATGACAACCCCGGCACCAAAGCCTGTCCCTAGCGTGACACCTAGCAAATTCTTATATCGTTTCGTACTTCCCGCCTCCCGCAAACGGCGGTTGATCTCCGGGAGCACTCCCGTCAACGCCTCTCCGTACGCAAACAAGCTTCCGTCGTTATTGATAAATACCGGTATCCCGAATATATCTTCCAGAAACGGGCCTAACGCTACGCCACCCCGGAAAGAGGGGAAGTTGGGTAAATCGCCTATGATACCGGCTTGATAATCCGCCGGACCAGGAAAAGCGAAACTGATAGCGACCGGAGCTTCCGGCAAGCCTGCTTGAATTGCCTTAAAACCCTCTACCAAATTACCTAAACACTTATCCAAGCAATCCGCGCATGCCGGAAGAACTACCGGATCGGCTATCTCTTTTCCACCTTGGATGGCAGAGAAGACAAAATTCGTTCCTCCCGCATCCAATGTCATTACTATTCTATTGTCATTTGTGTACATCATATATTCCTTTTCTTTACTTAAAGAGGTCCCGCCAGTGCCACAGCAGTGGCACTACTTTGCCATTAGAGGTGACACAACCTTGCCTTCGAAGTGGCACAATCGTGCCATCAGTAGTGGCAAAGCAGTGCAATGCCTATGGCAAACGGTGATTATTGCCTAAAACGTACGTAAGCCTTTATAGTACCACAATATTTACCTACAGACGATCCATACGGACGGATCGTATATTCACCCACGCAAGCCGGGATGATAAAAGTCTCCGCGTAATGAACGATGAAAGGTTCGAATGCGCCTGTCGGGCTCTCCACGATCAACTCATCTCCCTTGATTACATTCAGTACTTGCACCCCTCCATTCGTATTGTGAGGCACGATATCCGTGAACCAATGACGGCGGGTCTCGATGAACTCGTTCTCATGCAAGCCGGTCCGCTCCTCCCGCCAACCGTCTCCCTCGGCGATCATCTCCACTTGGTTGATCAAGTTATGACGGACAAACTCCGTTTGCCGCTCCCATTGGATCACTTTCGAGCCGTGGCCGATATTAATAGGTCGAGGCAGTCCGTCCAATCCCAAGCGGCCCCAGTCCCAAAGCTTAAACGTAAAGATACTTGGCGTAGCGCTAATCTCAAGCACCATGGCACCGGCTCCCGAACAATGGACCGTTCCGGCGGGGATCAGATAATGATCATGGCGTTTGGCAGGCCATTTATTGACATATTTCTCCGTATCGAAAGGCTTTCCGGTCTGTTGGGACTCGTTTAGGGCAGCGATCATCTCGTCCGGGTTGACACCGGTTTTCAATCCCAGATAAACGGTAGCGTCCTCCTCGGCATCCAGCAGGTAGTAGCTCTCGTCCTGCGTATAATAAATCCCGAACGTATCCCGGATATATTGGGTGACCGGATGCACTTGCAAACTTAGGTTTCCTCCTCCCATCGTATCCAAGAAGTCGAAACGGATCGGGAAATCTTGTCCGAAACGAGCCTCGACCGGCCCGCCCAGCAAGTCTCTCGTCTTATAGAATACCAAGTCATTGGAAGGGATCTCAAACAGCTCTCCGGCAACTTTCAGGTATAAACTATTTTCCTCGGGCACGCAATCAAAACACCAACCGAAGTTATCTTGCTTTTTATTCAGATCACAGACCTCTTTCATCCATTGGCCGCCCCAAGGAGCCGGATCAAAGAAAGGTACTACCCGGAACGGAGTATGCGCCGTTTTCTCTAACCCTTCTTTCAATGTCTCCCCGGAAATCATCTTAGGTGTTCGGACGATATGGGTATCCAACCAATAATCGACCTTAGGAAGGACTTTCTTCTTCAGATTATCGCAAACAATCCAATCAATAAAATATCCTCGCTTATAATGGTACGACGGGGCTTCCTCCCGGTTTTCCACACCTAGCCCGTTCACCTCTTTTCTACGGGAACGCATCTGGATCTCCCAACGAGCCATATCCGCATAGATCAATTTGTCCGGAGCGGAAACGATCTCGGCGGCGGCGTGGCCATAAACGATTGTCCAGCCTTTTCCATCACGCAAGGACTCCCGGCAGGCGTTCACCTTCTCCTCATCCAAGAAATCCGTATAAGAGAAATGAGCCCGGCGGCCAAACAACCGGTCATCCGTCAGATAAGGATAGGTCATCGCCTCTATATCTTCTGCCGATTTAAATAAATCTCGCGTATTGATAAAACGATCGGGCGCGAGCGCTTGCAGTTCACGCATCAACTCCTCGTGATGAACCCCTTGGTAGCATTCCACCACCCAAACTTGTGATCCATTCGTTTCCGCATGTATCTCCGCCAATCGCTTCCGTATCGATTCCCAGCCTTTCCACAAGGTACCGTCTACAACGGTGGCCGGCATTTTATCATAATTACTTTTTCTCATCTCTTTTGACATTTAATATTGCACGCTTGTATTTAACTCTTATTTTTCTCTGCCCAATCCCTTAATAATTCAATCGCCTTAGATAACACTCCGGCCGATCCCTTGAAATTACCAGAGCCGCTGGGGACACCGCCTTTGCCATACCATTCGTAGAATCCGTCATTTTGGATCACACGCTCGATCATCGGATGGATCTCCGCATAAGCCTCCTCAACCATTCCATTAACGACAAGCTGCTGGATCATCCGACCGCCAAACCATGTCCAATCCCCGCCATTCTGATACAGATAAGCCTTAGACATTCCTCCATGGAAAAAACCATCCGGATACACGGGATATAAGGTCAGACCAATGCTTGGCATACCCGACAGGCGAACATTCTCAAGCATCTGGGCATTTACGGTACGTATCTCGTCTTTCGATAATAAGCCGGCCTCTATAGCGATAGCCGTCCCACCATGATAATGAATGGCAAGTTCATCAAAACCTTCCGGAATCGGAGATTTCTCCGGATAAATATGAGGAATGAACTTCTGGCGCTTTACATCCCATAGATGAGCCCGCACATTTCTCTCGATTCCCTCACGCAGACTTTTCCAACGGGAGGCTTGCGGAGAATCAGGAGCCATTTCCAACAAATAATCCAAGGCGATTATGAACATAGCGTTATCATATACATCGATAGCCGGATCCGACAAATCATTCATATCACATCCGAAATCGTCATTCGGCTGTACATCGCCCCAATCAGCGGTCATTGCTCCATAAAGCAATCCATATTTCTCATTATATCGTTCCCGCATCAGATAATCTACCATCGCGTTCATTCGCTCGAGAACGGTCTTCCCGACAACTTTCTCATTCAATATCTCCCGATCACCCGTCTTACGAATGTATTTACCTACGATCTGAATCAAGGAAGATTCTTGGTCCGTCTCTACCGTATTCTTAAAAGCGACATGTTTCGGAGCGGCATTCGAATAATAAGGCGTATCATCATACCATGTAAAATCTTCTTTCAGCACATAACCATCGATCATCTCATCATTCGGCTGTTGAAGAGCGAAAAACAATAAAATAGCTTCCCGCAGTTCGTGTGGATCACTCTCCTCGCAAGCGATCTCTATAAACGTATTCATATCACGAGCCCATATCTGGGAATAACCGCTACCTGCGTTAAAACCATTGCGGATGGTAGCACGAGCCATACTATCGACCTTCAACAAATTCGTATCAGACAATATCTGATTGGCCAATCGCTGTCTATCGGTTAATCCCGTACAAGACAAAAAAGATACAAATACAAAAGAAACTACAACTAGAATTTTATTCATGGCATTATGTTATGATTTATGTCGGCAAAATTATTTCAATAATCCAGAAAGAAATGCTACATTTGTTCCGATTTACTTGTACAATCTTATGATTTATAGATCATGGTCAAGATAAAAGAAGGATTTAAGGGAGAACGGTTCGTTTCTTTACCCGAGGAACTATTGGCAAGCTACCGGAGGGAACCGCTCATCAATAATTTATATGTACGCAAGATAGGTTTCTTCCCACGTGTTAAATATCATTTTCTCCAAAAAGAACATGGCTGTGACTACGCCATGCTTATTTATTGTACGGAGGGAAAAGGATGGTATCGTATCCTCGGTAAACAATATACCGTGGAGAAATACCAATATATCATCATCCCTCCCGGTATCCCCTACTCATTCGGGGCAGACGAGGGAGATCCATGGACTATTTACTGGTTACACTTCCAAGGGAAGCTTTGCGATCAATTCCTGCCGTCGCATCCGGTTCCGGTCACTATTTCGCCGAATGAATATTCCCGTTTACAAGATCGGTTACGGCTGTTTGAGGAGATATATAGCAGTTTCTCCATGGGATATATTAAAGAATATATGATTTATTCCTCCATGTGCCTTTACAATTTTCTGGCCTCTTTCATCTATCTGGAGCAATTCCGCCATATCATGATTCCCTCGCAAAAAGAATATCCGTTCACGGCACGGGTTATTCATTATATGCGTGAGAACATCCAGCAGAATCTTACCTTGAAGGAATTAGCGTCTTATTTCAAATATTCCCCTTCTCACTTCTCTGCTCTCTTCTTTGGCGAGACCGGGGTCTCGCCCATGAATTACTTCATACGCTTGAAAATACAGAAGGCTTGTGAATATATCGAGCTAACGAATATGAAGTTGAATGAGATCGCCACGCATCTGGGATTCGAGGATGCCGCCTACTTCTCGCGTACGTTTACGAAAGTTATGGGTTGCTCTCCTTCCGTTTATCGTAAAAAGGAGATGGAGATATAGAATTCGTTTGGATTTCTAGTATTTCTCATAAGAATAAAATATATTTGTACAATAGATATTTAAACGAACATAAAGTAAGTAGTTACTATGATAGACCTAACACAGTTCACCCCTTGGACTCTCTTTACGGATCTTGGATTCATTTCGATACTTCTATTGGTTGGCAAATTCATACGAGTCAAGGTAAAACTGATACAACAATTATTCATACCCCCCAGCTTGATCGCGGGCTTGCTAGGACTGGCGTTCGGACCTAATGGACTGGGGTGGATTCCGCTTTCCAATGACTTAGGTACTTATGCGGCTATCCTTATCGCCTTGGTGTTCGGCGCGTTGCCTTTATCTTCCCCGAACGTCTCCATGAAAGAAGTAGCGAAACGAGTCGGACCGATGTGGGCGTACGCTCAGGTGGGTATGTTATTGCAATGGGCATTGGTAGGCCTTTTCGGATTGTACGTGATCAAACTGATCTGGCCGGACCTGAATGACGCTTTCGGCATTATGTTGCCGACAGGCTTTTATGGCGGACACGGCACGGCCGCTGCTATCGGGTCTGCGTTCGAGGGATTGGGCTGGGACGAGGCTCGCAGTTTAGGCATGACAACCGCTACCGTGGGGGTTATTTGCTCGATCATCGGAGGTTTACTGATGGTCAAATGGGCGGCCAAGCATAAACAAACCGCTTTTATCTCGGATTTCGACGATCTACCGGACGAGCTGAGAAGTGGGTTGCTGCCAGAGGATAAGCGGGATTCCATCGGAGAAGCTACGACTTCCTCCATATCCATCGATACGCTGACTTTCCATGTGGCTTTGGTATTTGTCGTGGCTTTTTTGGGATATATGGTTAGCCAAACCGTAAAGGTGTATTATCCGGTATTGGAGTTACCTGTTTTCAGTTGTGCCTTTATCATTGGATTAGTATTAAAGAAATTCTTCGACGCAACAACCATATCCAGATATATCTGCCCGCAGACGACCCAGAGGCTGAGCAGTTCCTTCACGGATATGCTGGTAGCTTGCGGTGTAGCGTCTATCAAGCTAGGGGTGATCGTAAAATATGCCTTGCCGCTTATCGTACTCATCATAGCGGGCGTGGCGATCGTCTGGTGCATAACATTCTTCTTAGGAAGAAGATTAGCCAAGACCTTTTGGTTCGAGCGCATGATTTTCGCTTGGGGATGGTGGACCGGCACGATGGGCATGGGCATCGCCTTGCTGCGGATCGTCGATCCGAAACTTTCCAGCAAAGCGATGGATGATTATGCGATGGCTTACCTGCCTATCGCTCCCATAGAGATCTTATTGATCACCTTCGTCCCCATCCTTTTCGTAAACGGATTGGGAGTTTGGTTGCTATTAGCCTGCTTGGTCCTTTCCCTACTGATCTTGCTACTGGCGTGGAAGATGGGATGGTGGATTACTCGCTCTTGATACTATTTACCGGGTTCTCGTTCGCCGCTTTCCAGTTCTGGAAACTCACGGTCAATAACGTGATTACGGTTACGATCAATAAGGCGATTAAGAATACCCACCAATGAAGCGGAGTCTTATAAGCGAAACCCTCGAGCCACATCTTCGCGCCCTGCCAAGCGATCGGCGCCGCTATCACGAAGCAAATACCTACAATCCTCAGATAGGCCTTATTAAACATCAGCAGGATCTCCCCTACCGTAGCTCCATGTACCTTGCGGATACCTATTTCCTTACGGCGGTATTGAGTCTCGAACACCACTAAGCCAAATACTCCGACCAAAGAGATAATAATCGCCAGTAAACTAAAAACCGTAACCAGATCGCGTAGATTCTCCTCTTTCTGGTAAAGATGATTAAAGATCTCATCATAGAATTCTATATTAAACGGATAGGAAGGATCTAATTCTCTCATCGTCTCCTGAATGTGACCTACTACGGCATGAATGTCCGATCCGGCTTTCAAGCGGATATAAGAGATTGGCAAAGAATAACCAAAGTTTCCGACCAAGAAAGCGATATTATCCTCTCCACCACGAAGCGAGGTGAATTTCACATCGTCGGAGAAACCGATAAGATGACCGGGAGAATAGCTATCGAACGCGTCACCCACTTGCATATCCAACCCCTCCATCGCCGTACGATTGAATATATAAGACGTATGATCCGAAAGTTCGTCCGCCTTTGAGAAATCTCTCCCTTCTATAACCGGAATCCCCATCACCCGCAAGAAATTGGAAGATGCTATAATTATGAAATACTGAAAGTCCTTACCCTTATAACTACCGCCATTCGTGTTATACCCGTCCTTAGAGCCCACTTTCTCCATAGCGAAAGCCACATCCTCGATCCCCGGGTTCTCTTTCAAGCGATTCACATATGTATCGTGATGCTTATTGTACATTGTCTCATTCAGCTCCACGATAGCTACCTGATCCTTATCGAATCCTAAAGAGAAATTCCTCATATAACTATTCTGGATTTGCACAAAGCAAGCCCCGATAATCAACACGATCGAAACAACGAACTGGACACAAATCAATGTCGTACGTAACTTACGCCCGGAAGGAGATAACCCGAAGCTGCCCTTCAGCACCAAGGCCGGAGGAAAAGAAGTTATATAATAAGCAGGATAAATGCCCGCCAGCCAACCGATAACCAACGCTACGATGCCACACAAGAAAACGATCGGAAGATTTGAGACCAAACTCAAATCGGCCTCGATAAAAGGTAGCGCTTCCGCCCAATCCAATCCCCAAACGATAACGAGACTTACCAGCCATGCTATAAAACTAATAAGGGCTGCCTCTATCAATAAAGATCTGCGCAACAAAGTATCCGAGCTACCCAATACCTTCTGCGTATTGATGCTTTTGATTCGCAACGGAGTCAGAGAAGTGCTAAAGTTCGTGAAGTTAATAGCCGCGACAATGACGATCAGAAGGGCTATACCGAACAATAAGGCCGTGACTTCCTTGTTTCCGCTCCGGAATGTACCACCGTCTTGCGTCTCATTCATATAATAAATATCAGTCAGCGGGACGAGCCGGATCTGTTCTCCCTCATGGTAAATCTTCTTGAAATCAAAATGACGGTTGAAATTATCGGCAACCTCATCTGCCATGGCAGGATTATCAAGCAATAAATAACAAACCCAGTTACTTGAGCTAAAATTATTGATATTATAATCCGGATCGATCGCCGTATAGACCACGTTCCGAAGCTGCGTGTTCTCCGGGAAATCCTTATAAACCGCGCCAATCGTAAAGAGTTTAGCCGATTTAGTCCAGATATTTTCTTCCGCTCGCAACGTCTTACCAACCGCAGAGATATCTTCCCCAAACAACTTGTCAGCCAAGCTTCGGGGTACCATTACTTTCTCGGGATCTTTCAAGCAATCGATATCGCCTTCCACGATCGGGAACGCGAATATCTTCGGTAAACTAGCGTGGCAGGTTGTCACGATTTCCTTAAACCCAAACGGTTGCCCGTTTCTATCCACCGAGAGATAAACACCATTCTGGCCAAAAGAAGGAGTCAACAATGTACCCGCCTCTATATGCGGGGAAGATTGGATGACAGCCTCCACAAAGGCACGGGGTAATATTGTCCCGAAAGTACCCGGAATGGTCAAGTCCACCCTAAAAATCCGCCCGGACGTAGGATGGCAACGGTCAAAAGTCCGCTCAAAATTAATCTGTATCAAAATCACGATAAAAGCGGCGAAAGCAACCGCAAGACCGGCTACGTTCAATGCGGTCGCCATTTTAAACCGCCTCAACACACTTAGAAAGTTTCGAATAATCGTTTTCATTTTATTATAGTTTCATTTATTATTCCGTTTTAATACTATCCACCGGATTCGCGTTCGCCGCACGCCAACATTGGAAAGAGACAGTCAACAATGTAATAAAGCAAACGACGACTAAAGCCAGTAAAAACACCCAACCATAAACCGGTGTTTTATAAGCAAAATTCTCCAACCATTTCTCTACGCCAAGCCAAGCAACCGGAGCCGCGATCACGAAACAGACTATCACGATCCTCACATACGATTTATTGAACATCCGCAAGATCTCTCCTACTGTAGCTCCATGTACTTTGCGAATACCTATTTCCTTTCTCCTATATTGCGTATCAAATACGACCAAGCCAAATACCCCAACCAATGAAAGTATAATAGCCAAAAGTCCAAAAACAGTTATCATATCTCGTAAGGCATCTTCCTTATGATATAGATTGTCGAATATCTCATCATAGAACTCTACATCAAAAGGGTAAGCAGAATCTAGCCCTTTCAAGGTCTCTCGGATATAATCCACGGCGGCGAACATATCCGTACCCGCTTTTAATCGAATGTAAGAAACAGGCATCGTTTTTTTCGAACTCATGCAAGAGAACGCGATATTGTTTTCTCCATCCCGGAGCGACGTGAATTTGACATGATCCGTGAAGCCTATAATACGGCCATCGTGAAAATTATCTCCTTCTTTCATATTCGCGCCAATATGTGCCGCACGGTTAAATATGTAAACGACATTTTCCGATCCTTCATCTGCTTTTGAGAATTCGCGCCCCTCGGCCACTGATATCCCCATGACCTGAAAGAAATTAGAAGAGACCCTAATATTGAAATAGGTAAATTCTTGATCTTTATAAGTCACGGTATTATAACTATAATTATCGCCCGCCCCGACTTTCGCCGTAGAGAAAGCTACATCTTCAATGCCGGGATATCCCTTCAAACGGTCCACATAAGTTGTATGATGCTTATCGTATAGAGTCGGATTCAACTCCACGATCGCAATCGCGTCCTTATCAAAACCCAAAGAAAAATTCCGAATATAATGACTTTGAATCCCCATGAAACAAGACAGTATAATCAACAGGATAGATACTACAAACTGGAAACCAATCAAAACCATCCGTAATTTCCTACCGACTGGAGAAAGTCCAAAACTTCCCTTCAGAACCAAAGCCGGAGGAAAAGAGGTCACATAATAAGAAGGATATAAACCTGCGATTATACCTGTCAACATAGCGATCAATCCAGAAACAACAATTACCGGAATATTAACTGAAAAATCCAAATCCGCCTCAAGAAAAGGTAAAGCTACTGTTCGGTCAAGTCCCCATACTATCCATAAACCGATCAACCATGCAATAAGGCTTATCAGAACAGCCTCGATTAGTAAAGAGCCCCTCAAGATACGATACGAGCTACCCAAAACCTTTTGGGTATTGATACTACGGACACGCAAAGGCGTCAACGCCGTACTGAAATTCGTAAAATTTATAGCGGCTACAAAAATGATCAATATAGCTAATCCTAAAAGCAAGACAGTTACCTCAAGATTCCCTTTCCGAGACATGCTATAATTGTTAGGTTCATCCAAATAATAAATATCGGTAAGCGGGACTAACTGAACCCGAACCTCCGGCCGCCCTATTTTAGAGAAATCAAAATGCCGGTTAAAACTATCCATCACTCCTCCCGCTGAAGAGGATTGATCCAGCAATAGATAACAGATCCAGTTACTTGCGTCGAAATTATTGATCTCGTAATCCGGATCAATCGACGTATAGATCACATTCTTTAGCTGCGTATTATCCGGAAAATCTTTATATACCGCCCCTATCGTAAAAAGAGTTTGCGATTTCGTCCATACCGCTTGCTCCGCATGTAATGATTTACCGACCGCTGAAACTCCTTTCCCGAAAAGCCTCATCGCCAAACTTTCAGGGATCATAACCTTTTCCGGCTCATCCAAGCAATTAAGATCACCTTCGATGAGTGGAAATTGGAAGATAGAAGGTAAAGTCGGATGACAGGTTGTTATGGTCTCTTCAAATCCCAACCGTTCTCCATCTTTTTTCTCAGTTGTCAAATAAATCTCCCCGAAAGAAGGGGTTAACAATGTTCCAGCCTCAATATGTGGAGAAGATTGGATAACTGCCTCAACCAATCCGCGGGATAAGATCGTATTGAGCCCGACCGCAGGTGTTAGCTCTACCCGATAAATACGATCGGAAGTCGGGTGGCAACGATCAAACATCCACTCAAAATTTACCTGTATCAAAATCACGATAAAAGCAGCGAAAGCGACCGCCAATCCCGCTACATTCAAAATGGTAGCTACCTTGAAACGTGTTAATACATTGATGAAATTACGTATGATTGTTTTCATGACTTACTCTATTTTATTGTTGCATGACCTCGGCACCGTTCTTGGAATCCAAATTACCCGTTGGCTCATCGGCCAAGATCATCTTAGGGTTGGAGACTACCGCCTATTCATTCTTGATACTATGTACCGGATTCTCGTTCGCCGCATGCCAGTTCTGGAAGGTGACAGTCAATATCGTGATGATCGAGACAAGAGCGAAGGCTATCAGATAAACCCACCAATACATCGGGGTCTTATAAGCGAAATTCTCTAGCCAGCGATGCACCGCATAGCCCGCAGCCGGAGCGCCCAGCACAAAGCAGATACATAAAATACGTATGTACGTCTTGTTGAACATCACGATAATCTCGCCCGTGGTAGAGCCCAGCACCTTGCGAACACCGATCTCTTTCTTCCGGTACTCGCTATCGAAAACCACCAAGCCAAAGACCCCTACGATAGAGATGAAAATAGCGCATAGCCCGAACAAGGTGATCAAGGAACTCAGATTCCCCTCTTTCTTATACAAATCATTCAACACCTGATTGAAAAAACGGATATTGAAGGGATACTCCGGATCGAATGTTCGCACGGCCGATCGCACATGATCCATGGCTGCCCGCAAGTCTGATCCCGCCTTCACCTTGATATATGCCCAGTTAGGACGACTCCCCCAATTACGTGTTCCCCATACGAAAAACGCCATGGGCGCTATCTCCGTACGGAAAGAGGCGAATTTCACGTCCGGTATGAAACCGACGATCTTTGCGCTGTCAATCATCGCATCCACCTCCATTTCATAGGCGGCACGCGCACGCTCATTAAAAATATAAGCCCCATAAGGATTATTAGCGTCTTCCTCCCGAAAGTCGCGGCCTTCATTTACTTGTATCCCTAGCACCTTTAGAAAAGAAGGATCTACCGGCAGGCATTGAAAACTGATCTCTCTGCCTTGATACTCACGTCCCCACCCCATGTACTGGTCACTGCTGGAGAGAAGAGGCTCGGCGAACGTCACGTCATCGATGCCCGAGAAAGATTTCACCTGGCTCACGAAAGCCTCATGGCTTTTCCAGAGTTTAGCGTTCAGATCGGTAACGATAATCTCATCCTTATCATAGCCTAACGGGGCGTGCTGCATATAATAATTCTGCAAATACATGAATACCGCCCCAATAATCAACCCAAATGAAGCCACATACTGCACGCCAATCAAGACATTACGCATCTGGCGACCTTTTGGTGACAGACCGAAACTTCCTTTCAATACCAAGGCCGGAGAAAAAGATGTCATATAATAAGCGGGATACAACCCGGCGCACAAACCGGTAGCAATCGCAATCAATGCCGTAGCCCCCAACAACAACGGATAATCCATCAAGGCAATCCGAGCGTCGATAAGCGCAGATAAGGTTGTGCTGGAAAACAAAGAGACCCAAAGCAACGCCAACAGGAAAGAGATAACACTGATAACGATAGCCTCCAAAATCAGAGACATACGGATCACCGAGACCTCGCCACCCAATACTTTTTGCGTATTTATGCTCTTGATACGCATGGGTGTAAGCGCCGTACTGAAGTTCGTGAAATTAATACCGGCAATCACTACGATCACAATGGCGATCGCAAATAAGACAAGCATAGTAGATTTACTTGCCTTCGGAGCATTATCGTAAGTGACCCCGGAGTCGAAATGCACCTCCGTCAGAGGGTTCAAGACCAAAGACATTCCACCTCCTTCCCAAGAGAAATCTTTCGATAAGGTAGATACATCGAAATGCGCCTTGAAATTCTCGAACAAGCCGGAAGCATTCGCCGGATCATCCAAACGGACGTAGAACATATAATTCCAATTGCCAAAGTTCTGGAAATTCTCTTTCGGATTTAATTGGTAATAGATGCTATTCCCCACGGATGAGTTATCCGGGAAATCCCGATACACTCCTCCAACGGTGAAAACACCTTTCGAATTAGCCATATGCAACTGCTTACCCACCGCGGATTGATTGCCGAAAAGCTTGCTCGATAGACTTAGCGGAAGTAATACCATATTGGGTTCTTTCAATTTATCGGCACTGCCGTCCAACATATCAAACGTAAATATATCCGCATACTCAGGAAATACACGCATCCATCGCTCCTTGAAATTATTCCGGACACCGTTCTCCTCCGTATAAAAGAAAGCGCCCTCTCCCCAAGGATCCAATAACGAACCGGCCAGAATATGCGGTGATGATCGGATAAAAGCTTCCGCCAACGGACGATTTATAATAGCCTGTTTCGTACCACTTTCATAAGCCACCTCTACCCGGAATATCCGATCCACATCCTTTATGCCTCGGTCAAAATTCCGGTCATAGTCCACTTGCATCATTATCAGGATAAAAGCGGAAAAAGCCACAGATAGTCCTAATACATTTAAAAGTGTCGCCATCTTGAAACGGCGCAATACGCTCAAGAGATTCCTCAAAATAGTCTTCATACGCAATTTTATATTACCTATTATATTATTCGTTCTTAATGCTACGGACCGGATTCTCATTGGCGATATTCCAAGATTTCAGGATCACGCATCCCCAAATGATAGCTAGAACCAGTAGAGCCGTAGATATGAAAATAAAAACAGTCAGCGGTATCTTATCCGCGAATTGCCTCAACCAGCTCTCTCCCACGACTCGTGAGGCTATCACTCCTAAAAGGATAGCCGGGAAAGCCGTGACCAAAACGTCCTTAGATAAAAGACGTAAAATATTCGGGGCCGTCGCTCCATTCACCTTGCGAATCGCTATCTCCTTGCTCCTACGGTGCATCTCGTCCGTAATATATCCTAATAATCCCATTAAGATGATCAGCAAGATAGCGATCGAGGCAACAAAGACACCGTCACGGAAATGACGGGTTCCCTCATACTGAGACTCTATAATCGTTTTCAGCACCGTAAAACCGACATCCTCATCCGGAAATAGTTCCGCGATCCGATCATTCATTTCCCGCAAATATTCCGGAGTTAGCTCGGAGACACGAACCGTAAAGTTACAATAACTCATCCGGTCACTACCAAACATGATGACCGGTAACTGGGGAGTGAAGAAGGAATTCACCATGAAATCACGGGTTACACCCACTATTTTTCCCTTTAAATTGCCCTCATCATCATAAATATATTTACCGATCGCACCATCCGTCCACCCACGCTTACTCACGAATGACTCATTCACTAAGATATCCCCGTCACCTTTTAGTGGTTGCCCCTCAAGCAAGGGGATTTTCATCAGAGAGAGATAATCGGCGTTATAGTTTACCTGACGGGCCGTGAACAGCCAGTTTTTCTCATTATCCAGAATAGGGAAACCACCATAACCACTTAGAATGTCCATGGACGAAAGCCCCGTAGCCATGACATAAGGTAACTTCTTGAACTCGGCGGTAAGTTTGGCCGTTTTCGGATCATCCATATTATTCAAGGGGGCATACACTATATTTTCCGGATCATATCCTAAATCATTATTCATTAGCCGATCATATTGCAATAACACAATCACCAATAATGTAATGACAAACGCTATTCCCCCAAACTGGATAAAGAGCAAACTCCGCTTCCATCCCTGCTTACCCGAAGTAGATACCCGGAATACTTGGGTAACCGGGATAACGCTGAACAAACGGGCCGGTAGCAAGGCGGACAAAATGAATATAGCCAAGATCATGATCGCAGGAAGCCATATAGTCTGCGCATTCAATAAAGTGCCCAAAGTAGGAACAGCCGCCATATCCGCTACATATTCCCGGAAAGCGAATAAAAGCAATGCCATACATACAAGAGCCACAACAAATAAAGCCGCCGTCTCAAACAAGAACATATTGAAAATGTCCTTGCTGGAAGCTCCATTACATTTATGTACTCCTACGGATCTCGCCCGGATCGGCAGAGAAGATACCGAGTTCAAGATATAATTCATCGCCGCCACGAATAACAAAGCGAAAGCCAGTACGCTCATGATCACCACCATCCGCTTCACCTCGGTACTTTGCGTATATATCTCCGAGACCGGCTTGATATAAAGCTCCATCTCAAAACCTTGTTTCCTCTCCCTTTCTACATCTATATATTTAGGCAATAAAGCCGGTATCTTCTGATTGATTTGTTCCGGGAACACACCCGGTTTCAGGCGGATATAGCCCAGATAACTATCGTCGGCACCCCAACCGGCATAGGCACCGAACTGGGTTTTCATATTAATGAAAGAAGCGACAGCGTCAAAACGTAAATGACTATTTTCCGGTATGTCACGGAATATCCCGGCCACCGTATAAGGATAGTTTTTTCCGTACAGCAGTTGTTTCCCGATCGGATCTTCCTTGCCAAATATACGTTCAGCCATTTTTTCCGATAAGAAAACTTGATCTTCGATTCCCAACAAACGGTCATCCCCCCTTAGCACCTTGATTCCCATCGTACGGAAAAAAAGGGAATCCGCCATCATCAAACGGGGCTTGAACCGATCCTCACCATGATACAATACG
This sequence comes from Parabacteroides sp. B2-S-102, assembly GCF_023656665.1. NCBI lineage: Bacteria > Pseudomonadati > Bacteroidota > Bacteroidia > Bacteroidales > Tannerellaceae > Parabacteroides > Parabacteroides sp. B2-S-102. The sequence continues at coordinate 364,453 of NZ_JAMOKM010000002.1, forward strand.
GCCCCGTACCTTCTCCGGCAAACCGTCGCGTACTGTATCTCGGGGAACTCTTGCCGCAAAGCCTCCGGGATCGGGGCAAAGATGATACGAGACTCATCTTCCTCTCCCGCCTTATCATCATTGTATCGCACATGCACGCTATACAAATCTTCCACTTGGTCAAAGAATGTATCGAAGCTCAATTCAAAAGCGACCCTAGCGAACAGGATCAATCCCACTCCAAGTCCTAGTGTCAAGGACAGGACCTTGATCACATTTCCCCCTCGGCCTCGAAGTAAATAACGGATTGTATAATATAGCTGTCTCATCGATTTGTATTTAAGTTAAATTGAAAGCTAACCGACCTTCACAGGCCAATTAGCTTATAAAAAACTCTTGTGTGTATGTGTTTATGTCATGTTGACTAAATAAATTCACTAACGGAAGAAACAACGCTACCGTCGAATAAATTGATCACACGGTGAGCGAAACCCGCGTCGTGCTTGGAGTGCGTCACCATTACGATCGTCGTTCCCTCCTTATTCAGCTCGGTGAGCAGCTGCATAACCTCGGCACCATTCTTGGAATCCAAGTTACCCGTTGGCTCATCGGCCAAGATTATCTTCGGGTTGGAAACTACCGCACGGGCAATCGCCACACGCTGCTGCTGACCTCCGGAGAGTTGCTGAGGGAAGTGAGCCGCACGGTGGCTGATATTCATTCGTTTCAAGATATCCGTTACCATCTGTTTACGCTCCGACGCCTTGATCTTTAGATAAGTCAACGGCAGCTCCACGTTCTCAAAAACGTTCAACTCGTCTATCAAGTTGAAGCTCTGGAACACGAAACCGATGTTTCCCTTACGGACCTGCGTACGCTCTTTCTCTTTCAAGTGTCCTACCTCTTGGTCGCCCAAGTAATAATTTCCCTCGGAAGGGTTATCCAGCAAACCCAGAATATTCAACAACGTAGACTTACCGCAACCGGAAGGTCCCATGACAGCGACGAACTCGCCATCTTTTACCTCCAAAGAAACCTTATTCAACGCAATTGTCTCAACCTCTTCCGTACGGAAAAACTTACTTAAACCTTCGATCTTAATCATGACTGTATTTGTTTTAATTGTTATCTAACTGTTTAATTTACCATATCTAATTCAAATAGTGTGCCAAACTAACTAAATATTTAATTATCAAACAAGTACTATTTTACTTTCCAAAACAGACTGTCCAATTATTTGACAGTGGTGTACAAAATTTAGACACTTCAACACGTGGTCTTACTCCGATTTGATACTTTTCACCGGATTTTCGTTCGCCACATTCCACGCACGAAGTACCAAACACATCTGTATGATCAACCAAAGAATAAACCCACAGCCCGCAAATAAAGCAATGCTCAACGGTATTTTCACCGCAAATTGCTTTAACCACTCCGTCCCAACCATATATGCAAAGCCTAAACCGATCAAGATAGACGGGATCGCTATAAAAGAAATATTCACGGATAATATCCGTAATATATCCATTGAGGTCGCCCCATTCACTTTGCGGATAGCGATCTCCTTGCTACGTCGGTGAACCTCATCTGTAATGTATCCGAAAAGGCCTAACAAAGTAATTACCAACATAATCAATCCAGCCACAATCACAGAGTCGCGGAATAAGCGGATATCCTTATAATAGGCCGCATAGGTCACAAAATAAGGAGTAAACATATAATCCTCTTTATGGGACAATTCTTTCAGCCTCTCATTCATATCAATCAATAATTCCGGGGTAATCTCCCTGTTTAAGCGCAAGGCCAAAGTAGCGCTGTTACAATAGGGAAATTCGATCGGCACAAACGCTATCGCAGGAATCTCCTCAAAGAAAGACCGATATTGAAAATCATTCACTACGCCACAGATCGTATAAATATCATCGAAATAAGACACTCTCATCCCAATCGGATTCTCTACGTTTAATTGCCGGACAAATGTCTGGTTCACGATTACCTCACGACGTTCCCATGATTCCTCATTAAAATTTCTCCCCATCAATACCCGGATGCCTAATGTCTTAAAATAAGACGAATCCGCAGAGGTGAAACGTGTATGGATTAAAATCTCTTCAGTGACCGGGTCTTTCATACTTTGCCCGCTCCACCTACCGGTAGGTAAATTTTGGGTAAGAGTAGCCGACTCCACTCCCGGATAACTTAAAAACTCATGTTTGACGGCCTGCAACTCATTTTTACTTAATGTGTACATACCTTCCGTACAAATCACACCTTCCGTATCAAAACCCAATTCCCGGTTCAACATCATATGGTACTGAAGAACGATGACACCTAAAAGAGTCATCAAGAATGAGACACCGCCAAATTGCATAAATAATAAAGACCGCTTCCAAGTCCGCTTACTATCTTTGTACGAACGAAAAACCAAGGATACGGGCAAAGAAGAAAAGATCTTAGCCGGAATAATACCCGTAATCAGCATCAATACAACGATCACAGCCCCTACTACCCACCAATGCTCCAAGGAGAATATAGCCGACAAATCCGTTTTCACCAACACTTCTATCTGTTTTTGGAACAACAAAATCAGCACTATCGTGATCAGCAAAGACACCATAATCAATACGAACGTCTCATAAATAAACATAGCGAAAATATTTCCTTCCGACGCACCATTGCATTTATGAACACCAACCGACTTCGCTCTCGTAGCCAAAGATGAGATAGAGATCAATACGTAATTGAGAGCGGATGCCACCAATAACGAAAAAGCCAGTAAGCTAAGAATCAAGCAAGTTCGATGAACTACCGGATCGCCGGAATGCAATTCCGTGACAGGCTTCACATAATAATCCCAACGAACACCTTCCCGCTCCAAAGCCTCTACATCATAATGCCGCAAACGCATCTCTCGTATTTTATCCGGTATCGTATTTATATCTGTCCCAGAAGCTAATCTGAGATAGCAAGCGTACGCGTCATTATTTCTCCATCCGGCTCCTTTTGTCCATGAGGTCAGAGAAGTAGCTACCTCAAATTGTAAATGTCCGTTCTTTGGCAAATCCTCAAAAACACCCCTCACTTGATAAGTTTGCTCATCCGATATTAGCCGTTGCCCCACCGCATTCATGATATTTCCAAACACTTTTTCCGCAAACGAGCGGGATACAAAAACGGCATCCTCCATCTTTAACTCTTCCGGATTTCCCTCCAAGACGGGGAAACCCATGGTCTGGAAGAACAAAGAATCCACGGACAGTGTCTTTTCCTCAAACGTAGTCTCCCCCCACTTGAAACGCCTTTCCCACGAGAAAGCATAAGCATTGGCCGCAGAGATCACTTCAGGAAACTCCCGATACATAGTAGGGGCAAACGGCGCATGCACGACCCCTCCCTCAAATCCATCTTTACCTTGTACCGAAGCTTTGATATGCAATAAATAAAGCTGTTCCTTATCCGGATAGAAATTATCGTAGCTCATCTCGAAAGCTACTTGAGCGAAAAGGATCAAACCGACAAACAGCCCCAATGTCAATGAGACGATCTTTATAAGATTGTTTCCTCTGGCTTTTAACAGGTAGCGGATTACATATTGAAGTTGTTTCATGGCTGTATGGATTTAAAGCTGTTATTATCTTATGTCATTAAGTAAAATACAAATAGTATGCCAAAGATTACAACAATCTAAATAACAGCAAACTAACGAACCACTATATTCTATAGGTTGTCCAATATCTTGACACTACTGTCCAATATCTTGACATAAAGAAACACCCTCTATCCTCACAGATAGAAGGTGCCTTCATTGACTTACTTACATTTTAAACCTACATGTCATTACCAAATTCGAAGTCCGTACCCTTATCTCCTCCCTTCTCAAAATTCTCAATAACCGTAAATGACAGTTTGGTATCACGAGAATCCATGGAATAAGAGACTTTGACATTCGCTTTTGAGAAACGGATAAAATAATCCATCTTACCATTCGACTCATTCTCGATCACTTGATAGGCATCTTCCTTATCCTGTTCAAAGGCGGTCTTGACTTCCTGCTGTAACGTAGGGTTGTCTTCAATCGTAAAAGAGCTGATTATTTTCTGTAACTCCTTTGTCTTAGGATCTCTTTTAGTCACGATACTCTTATCTACCGATTTATCAGACTTACACTTTTGCACGACAGCCTCCAAATTCTTCTGTGCCATCAATTCCATACTAAAACCGCTTAATAAAAGGCATAATGCCAACCAACAAAATCTACTTGCTTTCATAATTTCCATTGTTTATAAATTATTTGACCTTATTCATCCGAGTCCAATATATTCTTAATTTCTTTCCGAAGTCGATCATCCTGTACACTCCTCAACAAAGATTGATAGTTTTCTTTTACTTGCCGGTCCGCCATTCCGGATATGAATTTCCGTTCATTCTTATCGCATAACAATAGATCCGCCTCTTTTTCCGCCGCTTCCGCCGCTTGATAAATAGCTTCGATCTCCGGTTGTATACGATCCAGATCGGTAACTACACAGCCATTACGTACGATATAACTCCCCTCATACGGATTAATGACCTCTTCAGTGCCCATAAAGAGCTGATTCACCAAAAACAACAAAAGAGAAGCCGCCACGCAAACAGCGATCGCCCATCCTATTTTTCGCTTATTAGAAGATTCCTTAGCGGGTAGCCTCAATTCCGGAGTCTCGCTAAAATCCAAGGCAATGCCACTCTCGAAGTATCCGAATACCTCCCGATAACGTTCCAGATGGGCGGGAATATCCGGACGGGCGAAGAACTTATACAACACTCGCTCCTCCTCGTTCGAGGTCTGGCCCTCGAAGAAGCGGTCTAATAAATCCTCTATAGACTTGTATTCCTCTGTTTTCATAACGTCTGCATTTTAAAGAATTGCTCTCTCACCCGTTTACGGGCACGGGAAAGATTCATACGTACCGCCTCGGGGGTACTTCCGGTCAACCCGGCGATTTCCTCTACCTCGAAACCATCCACGTGTTTCATGCGAAGAATGGTCTGTTGAAGTCCCGGTAGTTTATTGATAAGCCGCATTACATGCTCCAAACTGTCTTTTTGTTCCAGCTGGGTATAAGGCGTGGAGGCATCGCAGATAAAGAATTGTTCGCCCGCCTCACCTTCCGTGCGTTCACGAACTTTCATCCGATTCAGGCAAAGGTGCTTTGTGATTTGTACGGACAAGGCCATTACATTATTATAATAGTCTAACTCGCCACGCATATACCACAGTTTCAAAAAGACTTCCTGCATGATATCCTCGGCATCCTCCGGGTTATCTAGCAGCCTTCTCGCGTAAAGGAATAGTTTCTCCCGCAAAGGCAATATCTCTTTTTTAAACTGTTCTTGTTCCATTCTATCTTAATGACAATCGAGAAAAGAAAACGTAACATGGCTGGAGAAAATAAATTCAAGGTCTTTGTCATTCTAGTATTATAGTCGTGCCACCCTTATGGCACGATGATGCCATAGCGATGGCACAACGATGCCACGCTGGTGGCACAGCCGTGCCACTATAACGGCACTGGCTTGGCACTGTAAGTTATTACTAAATAGCCCTATACATCACAGATACGGATACACTTCTCCAAGGAAGCGATCTTGTCTTCTTGGGCGGGGACGAACTCCTGCCCAACGAAGCCTTTATAGCCTGTCTCCATAAGAGCCTTGATGATAGCCGGATAATAAAGTTCCTGCGTCTCGTCGATTTCCGCGCGTCCCGGACTACCTCCGGTATGGACATGGGAGAAGTATTGATTATATTTCCGGATATTCTCGATGATATTCCCCTCCATGATCTGCATATGATAAATATCATATAGTAACTTAAAATTAGGGGAACCGATACGGCGACAAAGCTCCGCCCCCCAAACCGTATGATCGCACAGATAATCCTTATGGCCGACACTGTTCAAAAGCTCCATGGTCAAGACGACCTTGTGTTTCTCCGCTAACGGGATAAGGCGCTTCAACCCCTTCTCGCAGTTCTCCCAGCCTTGCAAGTCCGTTACGCCATTACGTCTGCCGGAGAAGCAAATCAAGTTTGTCAATCCAGCGTCCGCCACCATCGGGATCACCTTCTCATAACTGGCGACCAACTCGTCATGCAAGGCCGGATCATTGAAACCTCGATCTATTCCAAGCCCGGCCCCTTGCGCCATCGCCACCGTCAGGCCATGTTTTTGTACGATCGGCCAATCTACCGGGTCCAGCAACTCAACGGATTCAATCCCTATATGCTTGCAGATCTCACAGAACTCGTCCAGCTTATAATCGCCGAAACACCATTTACTTACGGAGTGGCGGACATTTCCTTTCAAGGGTTCCTTCACGTCTGTTTTCTTTTTCGCGGCGGCTGCCGCCTCGATACCTGTAGTCGCCAAAGCCACGCCTCCAGCTAAAAATGTCTTGATAGCCGTTCTTCTTGATATGTTTTCCATGTATTCGAATTTGATAGTTAATAGGAGACAAATATAAGAAAAATCGGATATAATATCCTGAGGCGTTGGTATTACATCCAAAAACACTACTTTTGCATCGGAAGTCACTCTACATGAAAAACACATCATATACAAAACGATCTATTTATCTGATCCTATTCTTTATAATAGGATGCACTTCATCCCTATACGGAATGGAAGGCGCAGGTGTGTATTTCAAGGCGAGCCTATGCGGAAAAATCTATAAGCATTTATCCTTTCTTGTAGAAGAGGACATCCGTCCGAGAGATGACTTTAAGGAAGCGGAATGGTTCCTCACCACCGTTGAGGTAAACTACAAGTTTAATAAATATCTTCTGGCAGGAAGCGGATATATGTCTCTAGCACGATACAAGGCATCCGACGAGTTGCGAAACCGATATTATCTCTACGCTACGGGGACTTATTCGGCCGGACGTTTTACCCTCTCTGTCCGGGAACGTTTTCAAAGTACCTATAAGGTTCACGCCGAACATCCCAAGAATTATCTGCGTTCGATGCTGACCCTCTCCTATAAGATCGGCAAGAGTGGTTTCTGTCCTTTTGCCTACACCGAGGTCTTCAATGATACGCGAAATAAGATGCGGTCCGATAAGATCCGTTTCTCCACAGGAAGTAATTACCAACTAAACCCGAACAATAACCTCCAACTCTATTATCGCTACCATATATTTAATGTAGACGATCCCGTGAATTACCGCCATGCGATCGGTATCTGCTATACCCATCGTTTTTAATGAGAATTTTCGTACCTTCGCGCCCCGAGTGCTTGATAAACCTCGTTAAAAACAAGAAGACATGCAAAAAACAGTTACAGTACCTTTCATGCTGCTAGGTATACTTTTTAATATATGCCTTGTAGCGTCCAATCTTTTAGAGACAAAAGTAGTGCAAGTAGGCGGTATAACGGCTACCGCAGGTTTGATCGTATTCCCGATCTCGTATATCATCAATGATTGTATAGCGGAAGTGTGGGGATTCAAGAAGGCACGGCTAATTATCTGGAGTGGCTTCGCCTCTAATTTTCTGGTGATCGCATTCGCGCAATTGGCGGTATTATTACCGGCCGCCCCTTTTTGGGAGGGTGAGGAAGGTTTCAATTTCGTCTTCGGGATGGCCCCACGTATAGCGGTCGCCAGCTTGATAGCGTTTTTGGCCGGTTCTTTCCTGAACGCCTATGTGATGAGCAAAATGAAAATCGCCTCCAACGGAAAGAATTTCTCGTTACGAGCGATCGTATCTACCCTTATCGGTGAGAGCGCCGATTCCCTGATCTTTTTCCCGATCGCCTTCGCCGGATTGATCCCGGCCGGAGAATTGCTTATCATGATCGGGACGCAGGCGGTACTTAAATCCTTGTACGAGGTTATCATCCTTCCCGTCACCATCCGTGTCGTAAAGTACATCAAGAAAGTAGACGGGAATGATGTGTATGATCTTGGTACCTCGTATAATATCCTAAAGGTAAAGGATATTTAATTCGTCACCCAGCGAAGGCCGGCCTCATTTGAACAGATGCGACCAGTCTTCCCGTGGTTGCGGCGTATAGGACTTCATTCCCAATAATTTAGCCGCCCGGCAATTCACGGAAGCGTCATCAATCAGCATCGTTTCCTCAGCTAAAAGATTCGAGTCCTTCAGTACGTACTCAAAAATATCCGCGTTCGGCTTCAGCATATGCAATTCGTAAGAGAGGTAAATCTTATGGAAGAAATCTTGGGCACAAAGACCTTGATAAGAGAAATAGGTATCTTCGGACCATTTCCAATGAAGCTCGTTCGTATTGCTCAGAAGCATCGTATTATAGCGTTCACGAAGCTCCAATAGCAGACGCAACTTATTTTCCGGGACGTCTCCCAACATGGCGATCCATGCCGTGTCGATTTGTTCGTCCGTCAGGGGCTTCCCCGATAAGGCACGAATATCATCGCGAAACTGTTCCACCGAAATCGTTCCCAACTCTAATCGCTCAAACAAGTCCTTATGTTGATAGTTATTCGTGATCTGCTCCCGGATATTCTCCACGCCCAGATTCTCGAAAGCCTCGATACAACGGTTGCGAGTCAGGTTAATAAGCACACCGCCCAAGTCTATAATCAAGTTCTTTATGCCTTCCATATCATTTCTTTTTATACCAGCTACGACGTCTGCGATGTCGTCTTTTCTGTTGATAACGATTGATCCGCTTGTAAACGACCCAGACAAACAACAAGCCGAAAACAGCGAATATCAATATAACAATCCAAGAGTTAAGATTGTCACCTTTTACCCGGCTCCACATTTCCAGAACCACCTCCGTCTCGTTCCCGAAATCACGGATCATGGCACAACGTTCCACGACCTTCCGGTCCGGATATTGAGCCGGGTCTATCTGGACACGCTCCGCTCCCGGTCCGAAGAAATAACTTACGTCCGAGAACTCGGTCTGCGTCGTATCGATCTTTTCCGCCAATATTTCCGGGGTGGCCACGGTGCTGACATATCCGGTCACCTCCATATTACGGCTGACGATGTCCGGACGGCATAGATAGTCCATAAAATAACTGGCGGCCTTCACGTTGCGAGCGTATTTAGGGATCGCCCAACCATCGTACCAGATATTACTACCCTCCAAAGGAACCTCATACCCCAGATCTACGCCTACGGCACTCGCCTCTTCCATGGCCCAGACCGCGTCGCCGCTCCAAGTGAAATTCAGCCACGCCTTTCCTTTCGTCATCATCTCCTTACCGAAATCGGCCTCCCAACCGGCGATATTCGGTTTCATCTTCTTCAAGTATTCCTCGGCGATAGCGATCATTTCCGGGGAGCTATCGTTCATCAATTGCTCCACCGTGATCGTACCATTCGCCAATTCCCTCGCATGGGCGTATATGATAGCGGTTCCATAAGCGTCACGATAACTATCCTTCATCAAGATCTTATTCCTGAAACGAGGGTCCCAAAGGCATTTCCACGACATTACCTCGTCCCTCGAGACATCGGCTTTATTATACAACAGGCCGGCGGTTCCCCACATATAAGGAACCACGTAGTCGGTAGTCTTACGGCCCGGCTGACTTAACTTATTCAGTTCCTCTTGGATATAGGGAGAGACATTGTCGATATAATCCGGTGTCTTCCCGAAATTACGGTCGATCGGTAGCAAGAGATTTTTCCGCAGCATGCGCTCAAGGATATACTCCGAAGGGCAAATCAAGTCGAAATCCTCATGTCCCCGCTCGATCTTGGTCAACATGATCTCGTTGATATCAAAGACCTGATAGATAATCCGGACTTCCTCACCCGTCTGTTCCTTATACCATTTCGGGAAATCCGTCAGGACGTCCTCGTCGATATAATCTCCCCAGTTATAAATCTTCAAGATCTTGCTTCTCTCCTCGTCCGAGCGCCCGCAAGAAGTGAACAGCCCCATAAGCAGGGCCAAAACAGACAGAATCGATATAAATTTCTTCATTTTCATTTACGCTCGCTTCGCTTTCTCAGCACGTTTATTTATAACAATCAACAATACTAACACGGTTACGAATATAATCGTTGAGAGGGGACGCAGTTCCGGGGTCAAACCTCCTTTCCGGGCATCCGCGTAGATAAAGGTGGAAAGGGTTTCCAAGCCCTCATTACCAATCGTAAATATGGTCACGGCGAAATCGTCGATAGATAGCGTGAAGGCAAGGATAAAGCCACTGATCATACCCGGACGGATTTCCGGGAAGATCACCTTCCGCAAGGCCTGAAACGGAGTCGCCCCCAAATCCAACGCCGCCTCGTAGATATTCTGGTTCATCTGTTTCAAGCGGGGCATGACGCTTAATACCACATACGGCGTACAGAACGTGATATGCGCCAGCACGACCGTCGTCAAACCTTGAGAGATCCCTAAGCTGACAAACAACAGGAACAAGGAAATACCGGTAATGATATCCGGATTCAACATCGGGATGTTATTGACAAAACTCACGGCATTGCGGGCCCTTGCCTTCAAATTAAAGATCCCGATAGCGGCTACGCTCCCCAACAAGGTAGATACCGTAGCGGCTATCATGGCGATAGCGAACGTATTCCAAAGTGCGCTGACCAACGAATGTTGTACGTTGCCGGCAAAAAGAGAGCTATATAATTTCGTGGAGAACCCGGTCCAGTTACCCAGTACTTTCGCCTCCGTAAATGAGAAGATCATGATAATCAAGATCGGCGAGTAGAGCAATAATAACAAAGCCCATAGATATCCCTTAGCTAAATATTTCACCATCAGATAAGCCCTCCCTCATTCGCCGAATCACTGCTCTCATTGCTGAACAATCCCGTGATTCCGATTAATAACAACATGATAAGAGAAAGCGCCGCCCCGTAGTTCCACATACCGTTATTGATATTCTCCTGTATGGTCGTACCGAAGAGCTTGATATTGTTCATCGTCAACAACTCGGCGATGGCAAACGTAGAGATGGTCGGCATAAACACCATCATGATACCGCTCATCACTCCCGGCATCGATAGTGGGAATACGGCCTTGATAAATACCTGCGACGGATTCGCCCCCAAGTCTTGCGCCGCCTCTATCAAGCTGTGATCCATTTTCTGGAGTGTATTATAAATCGGGTAGATCATAAAGGGCAGGAAGTTGTACACCATACCAAAGATCAAGGCCCCCTCTCCCAGCGGGAAATTCAAGAAATCGAACAAAGCCACGGTAGCCAACGTACGGATCAAGATATTGACCCACATCGGAAGGATAAACAAAACGACCATCGTACGGGAAGTATTAAATCGGGCTTGGCTCAATATCCAAGCGGCCGGATATCCCAGCAGCAGACAAAGAATGGTCGTTATCAAAGCGATCCCGACTGAATACACGAAGGTGTTTATCGCCTCGGGATGGATCATAAACTTACGGAAATTGGCGAAGGTAAACATCCCTTCGTCATTCGTAAAGGCGTAATACACGATCAAGAGGAGCGGTATCACGACAAAGATGGCCAAGAACAGGACATAAGGAATGGTCCAGTTCCTTCGTCTCATAAAAAATGCAGAAAACGTATTGATCACTTCCTTCCCTTTTTAAGCATGAATAATTCGAATTTTATCCGGGGCGATCGTTATGCCGACATGGTCTCCATCATCCCATACATCGTTGGTATCGACAAAGATGTCCTCGTCCCAATCCGTAAACACGGTCAGATGATAATGGTTGCCTTTGTAGAGGATAAATTTCACCTCTCCGGTCAGGCGACCGTCTTCCTCGTTATCCTCCAAGATCACATCTTTAAAATCGATCTCGACTTTCACAGGCGTATTTGGCTCTATATCGGTTACCTCCTTGCATTCGAACGTACAGCCTAGGAATTCCACATGCGTAGCGTCGATGAGCTTTCCCTCGAAGGTATTGCAAATACGCTCTTTCTTCATTACATGGATATCGAAAGGCTTGATAAGAAGCCCGACCTCGCTACCCGCCTCGAACGGGTGGTAATCCTGTACCATGAACTCGTATCCGTTCGGGGTTTGCACCATCATCTCATAATGCACGCCCTTAAAGATGGAGGAGGTTACCGTACCCGTCAGCATCGCCGCCTCCGACGGCTCGAAGATGTAAATATCCTCGGGGCGCAACACGACATCTACCGGCATTTGCTCCCCGAATCCCTCATCCACGCACTCGAACTCATGACCGGCGAAAGAGACTTGCTTATCCTTGATCATCGTTCCGTTCAAGATGTTACTCTCACCGATGAAATCAGCGACGAACGAATTGACCGGCTCGTTATAAATATCGATCGGGGTACCGATTTGCTGGATCTTTCCCTCGCTCATGACAACGATCGTGTCGCTAAGCGTCAGCGCTTCCTCTTGGTCGTGGGTCACGTACACGAACGTAATGCCTAAGGACTTATGCATCTCTTTCAATTCCATTTGCATGTCCTTGCGCATCTTCAAGTCCAAGGCCGCCAACGGCTCATCCAGCAATAACACCTCCGGCTCATTCACGATAGCGCGAGCGATCGCCACACGTTGCTGCTGGCCACCGGAAAGGGAATCGACATCCCGATCCTCATAGTCTGTCAACCCTACCATTTTCAACGCCTGTTTCACTTTCTTCTCGATCGTGGCGGAAGGAAGTTTCTTCAGCTTCAGGCCAAAGGCGATATTATTGTACACATTCAGATGTGGAAATAAAGCATATTTCTGAAATACCGTATTTACGGGACGTTTATGCGGCGGCGTCTGCGTAATCTCCTTCCCGGACATCGTGATAACGCCCTCGGAGGCCGTCTGGAAGCCGGCTATCAAACGCAACAGGGTAGTCTTTCCGCAACCGGAAGGCCCCAAAATGGTTACAAACTCGCCCTTGCGGACCTGTAAATTTACATCATTCAGCACGGCCTTCTCGCCAAAATACTTCGATACGTGCTCCACGCTGATAATGCGATCCGATTTTCGTATTGACATTCTCGCTTGATCTAATTAGAATTAAACAATCATGAACAATGTTCTTATTTATTTTTGCGCGAATGTACAGATTTTAATAAGGCCGGGCACTATCGTTTTTACAAAATCTGACCTTACACCGGGTGAGAAGCACCGCATTTCTCCAAGATTCGACCTCGCGCCCGGTGTAAGCCCCGTATTTCTCCAAGATTCGACCACGCGCCCGGTGCGAGGTCCAATATTTCTCCAAGATTCGACCGCACACCCGACGCGAGCCCCGTATTTTTCCAAGATTCGACCGCGCACCCGGCGCGAGGTCCCGCATTTCTCCAAGATTCGACCGCGCACCCGACGCGGGCGGGATATTTGGGAAATATTCAATCCACGTATATCCGGTAGCTCCCCGATCCCAATCGGTACACAGCCTTCCCATCCTTCAATCCCACGGGCGTGATCCCCACCTGCCCTTTCTCCATACGAACGGACTTCTCCGATTTGGCGGGCAGATATAAGGTAGCCGTCGTATTAGCGGGAATGGTTGCCTCGTATATATAGCCCTTCTTTTGGATTTGCCATCCACTCTCGATACGGCCATAGGCGGAATCGTAATGACCCCGGATGAACGAGAAGGTTCCGCCGATACGGGGTTGAAGGATGATGTGCTTATAGGCGGGTTGTTCCTCATCCCGCTGGATACCCAAGGTATAAGCTATCATCCACTCCTCGATAGCGCCATACGAATAATGGTTGAAAGAGTTCATATCCACAGGGCCGAAGCCATTTACCAACGTGTAGGAATTCCAACGTTCCCAAATCGTGGTTGCGCCTTGCAGGACAGGGTATAGCCATGAAGGATAGGCGGTTTGCTCAAATAATTTATAGGCGACATCGTCATAACCATTGTCGGATAATACCAAATTCAGGTAAGGCGTACCGATAAAGCCAGTGGTAAGCGTATAATTATGTTTCTTGATATTCTCTACCAGATGCCGGATCGCCAAGGGTTTGTTTTTCTCATTGAACAGATCGAACTGGAGAGGAACCACGTATGAGGTCTGCGTATCCACGATCTTCGCCTCGGTAGCCGCCGTTCCGGGCCACATACCTACTTGCGAATCCTTGCCAAAGATAGATTCCACCGTCGGGGCGAACGTGCGTCCTTCCTCGTTTACGAACAAGTCGTTAAAAGACCTCTTCACGTTCTCGTAGAAAGTACGGAAACGCCTTTGGTCCGCGTCCTTCCCTAAACGTTTCGCTACCTGCTCCATAATCAAAGCGTCGTAGGCGGAGTAAGCGGTGTTCGTCAACATGGAATTCGTCGGCTCGATAGCCAGCCAATCGCCGAAACCACCGAAGGGCTGTACATAGCGTACGGCACGACGCTCCAAATAATCCATATAAGCGACCATGGAAGCGTAATGCTGTTCCAGAATACGCACGTCTCCGTATTGTTGATACATTTGCCACGGTACGATCACGCCGGCTTCCATCCATCCCATGGCACCTCCGCCATCCTCCGCGCCGTGAGGCGGGAAACCGACTACGGGTATATAGTTCGCGTAACTACCGTCATCTCCTTGATTATCCCGGACCGAGTAGAGCCAACGGGTGTAAAACGGATCGACATTCATATTATAAGTAGCCGTACGAGCGAATACCTGCGCATCCCCTGTCCAGCCCATACGCTCATCCCGTTGCGGGCAATCTGTCGGAACCGACAGGAAATTACCCCGTTGGCCCCAGATGATATTGCTGAACAAACGGTTGACACGCTCGTCCGACGTCTCATAACCGCTCGTCCGCGCACCGATAGATTCCAGCACGATCCCTTTCACCGCCTCCAAGGGTAACGGCTTGTCCAACCCGTGAATCTCCACGTAACGGAAACCATGGAACGTAAAGCGAGGCTCATACGTCTCACCCGCCGCATCCCCTCTCAGGATATAGCGATCCGTGGAAAGGGCGCTCCGGTAATTATCCGTATAGACTTGCCCTTTCTTCTCCTTATACATCGCGATCGTGTACGGGGCGACCGGCTCGGTAGGGATCGTTTCCGGATAATTCATCTCCCCGAAACGGATCGTGATTTCCTGTCCGGCCTTTCCCTTGAAGGTCAGACGGGGAACACCGACCATATTCTGCCCCATATCATAGACATAGACGCCGGGAATAGGCTCTACCATGGAACGGGCGGTGAGGGTCACATTATTTTGTATCGGGCTACCTACATATCCTTGGATCTCCACATTTACCGGAGGAGCGGCGAATAAGGTCGCCGGGTTCCATGACGAGTCATCAAAACCCGGAGCATCCCAGCCGTTCACCTCTTTCCGGGCATCGTATTCCTCTCCATTCTGAAGGCCGTTAAAAGTGATCGGTCCCCGGTCATAACATTTCCAGCTATCATTCGTAACGATCGTTTCACGAGTACCGTCGGCATACTCGATCACGATCTTTCCCAATAAGGACTGGCGGGTTCCGTATTGATCCTGCCAACCGGTAAGGAAACCGCTATGCTCGCTCCACCATCCGGCGCCCAACATCGCCCCGATACCATTATCACCCGGTCGTAGCAAACTCGTTATATCATACGTATTATACATGATACGGTAACGGTAATCCGTCCAACCCGGATTCAGATAATCCTTTCCAACCTTCCGCCCGTTCACCGAGAACTCATAGATACCCCTAGCGGTAGCATATAAACGGGCGCTCTTGACCGGTTTCTCTATCTTTATCTCTTTCCGGAGCATGGGAGCGGATACGTTCTCGCCCGGATACCAGACATTGAGCTTTCCCTCCCCTTTCTCCACATAAGTCTCGGCAGGATTGTACAGAAGCGTATTCCACGTATCCTCGCTGATACGCAAGTTGGAGAATGTAGCGGTCTGCCCTTTAGGTTGCAGGAAACCGATCGCGTACAAGCGGCAATGATAAACCAACTCTCCATCCGGATAAGGATACACGGTGAAAGCCCCTTCCTTGCCTCCCCAGAAATCACCACGGCTCTTCCGTTCTTTCTCCTCGGGAGTCAAAGAGGAATTCACCAAGGTCTTTCCATCGATCTCTATATCCACGAAATATTTCAAGGCATATTGGGCCGTCGTCACCTTCAACCGGATATGATGCACCTTATGCTTATCCGAGGCTGGGATGATAGAGGCCAGACTTTCCGCCGCATCTTGCCTCGTTTTTCCATCTGTGGTATGACGTAAAATGAAACGGGCGTCCCCCGAACCATTCAAGTCCAGTTCAGCAGACACATAATTATCAGCGTCCCTCGACCCAAAGACAAATACGGCTTTATCATTACCCTCGGCAACCCGCACATCATAGTCGATCACATAATGCGAGCGATATTTGGAGAGTTGTGTCTCCGACGAGCCGATCCAACGGGCGCCACTCCATCCGGAACCCAGAAGACCGGTCTCGAACCACGCAGGCTCGGTGGAGGTAATTTCCGTTCCCGATTCATCCCATACGGAAACTTTCCAATAATAGCGAGTGGAAGGTTGCAATGCTTTTCCTTGATAAACTACGCCGACCGATTCCCCGGAAAGAACCTTTCCCGAATCATAGATATAACGCCCGGCAGCCAATTGCTCCGGACTATCGGCCACCCATAACCGATAAGCCTGTCCACAGGCCCCATAGCGATCGGACTCCATCTGCCAGTTAAAACGTGGCTGACTGACATCAATTCCCAGTGGATTGGTTTGATACTCAACCTGTAGGTTCTTCAATACGGTAACCGCACCCAGAGGTAGCCATCCGGCCAGCAACCCTAAGATTATAGACAAAATACATCGTGTGCTCTTCATAATACAAAGAATTAAAATGATAACGGTACAAAAATATCCATTATCATCTTAACTCTTTGTTTCATTTTTGGGAGAAGATGTAGCAGTTTTGACACTACTCAATCTCTCCTACCATCTTGGACGGGTCTACCCAACGATCAAACTCCTCGGCGGTCACATAACCGGACTCGATAGCCGCCTCCCGCAAAGTCTTATTTTCTTGATAGGCTTTCTGGGCGATAGCGGCGGCCTTGTAATATCCTATTTTCGGATTCAAGGCGGTAACCAGCATTAAGGAGCTATCCAGATGGCGTTTGATGTTTTCGTTCACCGGGGTAATGCCTTTTACGCAACGTTCGCTGAAATTCAGGCAACCGTCACCGATCAAGCGGGCGCTTTGCAAGAAGTTCGAGATAATCACCGGCTTAAATACGTTCAACTCGAACTGCCCGTTGGAGCCGGCTATCGAGATTGTCACGTCGTTACCCATTACTTGAGCGGCGAGCATCGTCAATGACTCGCATTGCGTAGGATTCACCTTTCCCGGCATGATGGAGGAACCCGGCTCGTTCTCCGGCAAATGGATCTCACCGATACCGGCACGAGGACCTGAGCCCAACATTCGTATATCGTTCGCGATCTTCATTAAGCTGACCGCTACGGATTTCAAGGCTCCATGCGCCTCAACCAAGGCATCATGGGTAGCTAGGGCCTCGAATTTATTCGGAGCGGTTACAAAAGGAAGCCCAGTCAACTCAGATATCTTCTTAGCGACACACTCGTCATAATTGACCGGGGCGTTAATACCGGTCCCAACCGCCGTACCTCCTAAAGCCAACTCGGAGATATGCGACAGGGAATCCTTTACTTTCCGTATACCATATTCCAATTGAGCCGCATAGCCACTGAACTCTTGCCCCAATGTCAATGGAGTGGCATCCATAAAATGAGTCCTCCCGATCTTCACGATCTTCATGAACTCCTCACTTTTTAGCGCCAACGCACGATACAGACTCTCCAATCCCGGTATCGTCACCTCCGCAGTCACCTTATAGGCGGCAATATGCATAGCGGAAGGAAACGTATCATTGGAGGATTGCGATTTATTCACGTCATCGTTCGGAAGCAGCACTTTCTCCTTATCCGTTAGCTTTCCTCCGCTCAGCACATGTGCCCGGTTGGCGATCACCTCATTGACATTCATATTCGTCTGGGTCCCGCTCCCCGTTTGCCATACGATCAAGGGGAAGGAGTCATTTAATTTACCCGCCAAGATCTCGTCGCATACCTTACCGATCAACTCGCATTTCTCCGGAGACAAGACGCCGGCGTCTTTATTAGCCAAAGCCGCTCCTTTTTTCAAGTAAGCGAACGCCTCTATCACCTCTTTGGGCATCCGGCTAATATCGGTGGCGATCTTGAAATTATTCACGCTCCGTTGTGTTTGCGGCCCATAATAAACGTCCACCGGCACTTCCACCTCACCTAAGGTATCTTTCTCTATTCTATACTTCATGACACATAAGTTTTATTAATCTCTTCTATGTATAAACTATCCGGATATCGAATTGTTTATGTTACATTCACAAGTATATCATGAAAAGACATTTATCATGGAACAGAATTCAGATCATAGAAAAACGGCTTATTTCGCCTCCGATGTTTTTTAATAGTTTTTCTTCTCGTCAATAATGTATTCGGGACGGGCCTTGATCTCGTCAAAGAGGATACCGACATATTGCCCTAACACGCCGACCGTCAATAGCTGCACACCTCCAAAGAAGATAATGGAAGTCATGATAGAAGTCCAGCCAACCTCGGCGTTACTAAAACCATAGATCTTGCCCAACGTGAACCAAACCGCCAAGATTATACCGACCAATACGGATATAAACCCGAGACTCGTCGCCAAACGCAACGGCTTCTTCGAGAAATAAAGCATTGCCGTCGACGCAAATTTCAGCATCTTACTAATCGGATATTTCGTCTCGCCGGCGATACGCGCCTCACGCTCATAATAAAACGGCACTTGGTGGAAGCCCACCCAGCTTATCAAGCCACGGATATATTTTCCCCGTTCCTTAAAACGGTCGAACTCATTCATCACCTTCCGGTCCACTAAACGGAAATCTCCTGTATCCAGCGGGAAATGGACCTCGCTCATATAATTCATCACCCGGTAAAAAGCCTTGGAGGTGAACAGCTTGAAAAGACTCTCCCCTTCCCGTGACTTACGGACGCAATAAACCACGTTGGCATCCTCTCTCTCCTGCACTTCCAGCAGATCCGGAATCAATTCCGGCGGATCCTGCATATCGGCGTCGATGATAATCGCCAAATCAGCGTCACAGTTATTGATACCCGCCGTTACCGCCGGTTGATGACCGAAATTCCGGGAGAAGTGAATCACCTTCACATGAGGATCGGTAGCGGCTATATGATCCAACAAAGAACGTGTCTTATCCTGACTGCCATCATTTATATAGATAATCTCCGTAGGGTTCGGCAACTTTACCAAGACCTCTTTCGTACGCCGATACGATTCCTCGATCACGGCTTCCTCGTTATAACACGGGACTATAACCGCTAACTTCTTCATGCCTTTTAAGCTTTAAAGGTATAAAACTTATTTACTAAAAAATTAATCACCGTATAGAAAGCCATTCCAATCAAGTGGTTGTAGTAATGATCGATCGTAAGTCGGGAATTCAAGATCAGTACCAATCCGTACTGTAAGGCATAACAAATAATGAAAGCGATCGTGAACCGAACCGCCCCTTTCGTCCATCCGGTGGAACTTCCCTTGAAAGTCCATTGCTTGTTCCAGATGAAACTGTTTAATATGCCTGCCACATATCCCGTTAAGTTAGATAAACCTTCCCGGCATCCGAAGAGTTTCATCATCACCCAGATAACGATCATCGTTATCAAGGTATTGCTCAACCCGACTACACCATACTTAATAGCTTGCTTAATCGTCTCCATTCTTACTTATAATCTCGGAAATCTCCTCGGGTGTCAATTCCTTGACATTCGTGATCGTGAAAACATTCGAGAGGAAATCGCCGTATTGGTTACATTCATTGATCACCCGGTCCAACGTGGCTTTTATATCCGTACGCACCGGGATCAAGAACACCAGCTCCACATACTGCTCACCGATCGTCAAACGCTCGATCTCGCAGTCCGTTTTCGGCAGATAATAAGCGAACTCCCGCTCGATTGTCTGCCGCTGATATTCTTGGAAAGGTTTCTTGCCTTTAGACGTCATCAAGACATAGAAACGCAGCTTCTCCCCTTTTCCTCCCAAGCCGGTCGAGATATAAATTTGTTTCTCGTCGGAGAAATCGGACTCTAAGGAGATACGAGACTCCATCAAAGCCATGTAGGCCCAATCTGTCACTTCCGGGTCCGGATGCTGGGTGTATTCCTCCAACAAGCGGTACGCACGGACGGATTTCGAGGTAGCCAATTGAGATAACAAATATCTCTTCTCGGTCTTGTCCGTGGTTTCCTCCGTCAACAAAGTGTTGTACAGGGTCTCGCACTCATCCTCCGATAAGGGACGGGGAGGCCGGTTTTCCTTCCGTACGTTTTCCGAGTATTTGAAATACTCCATCTGAAGTTCAACCGGCACACGCTGTTCTAGTATATGGAAATGTCCCTCCATCCTGCTGAAGGAATCACGGAACTTTTTGAATACATCACCTTCTTCTTTCATAGATCGTCTTTTTTCGTTATTAAACTCCCATAAACAAGAAACAAGAACAAAGGTAATGTTTTTTCCGGAATAAATAAAAATAACGTTATTTAAGCTCCCGCATAAATTAAGAACCCAAGTCCGATCACGAATAAAATAAACATCCCGACATTCAGACGATTGGAAATGGCTGGCGCTCCCTTGAACTCTTTCCAGATAAGGATGCCCCATAAAGCGGAGACTAGCGTGGCTCCTTGCCCCAATCCGTAAGATATAGCCGCTCCCGCCTTCTCTGACGCTATCATACTGAAAGATTGACCGATACACCAGATAACACCCCCCAATACACCCACGAGATGCGTACTCATATCTCCTTTAAAATAACCGGATATGGAGACAGGCTTACCTTCCACCGGATGTTTCATTGCCAATGTGTTAAATAAGAAATTACTAACAAATACTCCTATGGCAAAAACAAATACGGCGGTATAAGGCGTCAACTTCCCGGGTGCCGGAGAAGCGAAATTCTCCATGTCCATGGAAGCGGCGACAAAACGATAGAAAAAGGCCATGATCACGCCGGCCACAACCGATATAAGGATCCCCTTCCCCGATACTTTCTTGGTACCGACCAAGGCTTTCTTATAAGCCAGGCCATTCAAGATGATGGCGACCGTGATTAAGGCTACACCGATAAAGATATAAGTCGGTTCCCCCTTCGCCGCCCCGAAATAGTTAACCAATACGCCTAGCACCAAGGCCAATCCGATCCCTACCGGAAAAGCGACCGACAATCCGCAAATGGCGATCGCCGCAGACAACAAGATATTGGCAGCATTAAAAATAATACCGCCCAAAAAGGCACTCCCTAAACTAGCGAGATTCGCTTGCGCCAAATCCGGCAGGAAACTGCGTCCTTCCGTCCCGATGCTGCCCAAGGTAAAGCCGGAAATCAGAGAAAGGAGCAAGACACCAATCACGTAGTCCCAATAGAAGAACTCATATCTCCAAGTCTTGGAGGCTAATTTCTGCGTATTCCCCCACGATCCCCAACAAAGCATCGTAACGACACAGAATATGACAGCTAAAGAATAATCTTGTACGATATACATAAAATACTATTTAATAGATGGTTGATGCATCATATAATTCTCTATCAAGGAAGCGACCTCCGTAGGCGGCATCTTCTCGATCAAACGAAGATCACGGCCATTGGGATTTGCCACCCAATTGTTAGTCCCCTCATCATCTACGACATGAAAGGTACCTCGCTCTACATCGAAATAAGGCTCATAACCTTTTATAGCGACCAATACCGCCGTATGATCCCAGCTCATGCGCCCTTCCGGGTCTCCCTCCGTGAAACAAAGGGCATACGCATCTTTTACAGGACTGTTCTCCACGTTCATTTGCACCAGTTTCTTTCCGGTCAAGATTACGTTCCCGATCTCAAAACCGCTAAAGACAATCTCTGTAGGCCATTCATCCGCTACGACTTTAGAGGCAGGGACATCGCAATACACATTAAATTCTTTTCCTTCCGGAAACAGGCCCGCCATAGAAACCAAACGTTTCACTTTCTTGGCGACTAATTCCTTTCCGGAGAGATCGCTATATTCATCAGCTCCCGATTGAAGCAAGTCCCTTAAATTAGAGAAGAAACCAATCGTACAAATAACAACGCTGGTATCCGGTTGTTCGCTCAGAATCTTACGGTACACCTTCAGAGCATCCGGAGCGTCGGAAGTCTTCGCCGTATGATGCGGATAGTTAGCGGGTAACTCGTCAGTCCACTTCGTTTTATGCCAAGTAGTCAAGGAAGCCCCCGGTTCGCTCTTTGGTGCCCCTACCGGTATGTCCGGACGGTTGAAATAAGTATTCAACACCTCAATGCAAGGTACCACCCGCTCATCATGGTTGGAGGAAAGAGTCGCAAGGATATTTACCTGACCGCTATCCGCCAAGGCATGCATCAAGGCCATAGCGCCCACATCATCATAGTCCGGACCTAAATCAGTATCTAGAATAAGATTTACCGGTTGAGGCTTATCGGTTTGAGGAATATTTTTCGACACATTTCCCTTACAGGAAATCAACAAGGCAAATAAGCCCATCAGAAACAATGATTTCTTCATAATCTTTATAATTTATTGGTGAACAATCTCTTTCGGAGTATCCGAGTAAATCAGTATCTCGCTGAAATGAACGGAGACATCATTACGTGGATTTAGCCATTTAAACGTAGCCGTATGTTTTCCCTTGGGCAGCTGATACTTCCAGAACAGGTCGTTCCTACGAGTCGTATAGGATGCCGGAAGGTTCGCCGTCTCAACCAGCTCCCCATCTAGGTACATCTCTACTTTCGCTACGTATTTATCATCTTTAGCGTTCACAAAGCCTTTGAATACGGCGCCTGTTCCCTCAAAAGGCAGTTCTCCTACATCGGGCAAATTCTTATTAACCGCCACTTTCTCTATCGGATACATACCCTCGAAAGCCTTCTCGTAACGAACGGCTACAGGTTGCTGGCATTTGATCGTCACCTCGTCACCTGAAACGGAACCGCCGTTGCGCTCTATCACTTGCAACGCTTGATCGAAGCCCATTTGGTAAGTCTTATTCAATGAGATGGTCGTATAGGCAAAATCCATATTCTCCACTTCTCTCAAGTTCTTCATCCAATAATCCGGTATATGGCTATAACCAAGGATTGTTCCTAAGATACCACCCGCGGAGGCTGGGTTGCAATCCGAGTCTTGTCCGCAACGGGTAGAGATATCCAATGTTTTATAGAAATCTCCCTCACCATAAAGCAAGCCGATAAGAATGTATGCGCTATTGATCACGGCATCGATATTGAACGGAACAAAAACACCATCCGGACAACCAATATCCGAGCTCCATTTCTTCTCACATTCAAACCAAGTGCGTTTCCAATCGTCCGGATATTCCTTATGCCAGCGGATCACATCGCTCATACATTTATAATAGATACTTTGCTCCGGTATCGTCTTCAATGCCTCAGTCACGATAAACTCGATATCATCCGAGATAAACGATAACGAATACATCGCCCCGACATACACACCGCCGTACCAACCATCTCCATAATTCATGATATGCCCGATCTTATCAGAAATCTCGGAAGCCGTATTCGGCATACCCGGCGACATCAGTCCGGCATAGTCCGCCTCGATCTGATAATCAAGATCATCCGCATGCGGGTTATTCAGCCAATGACCGGATGCCGGAGGCATGATCCCTTGTAAAATATTATAACGTGCCGACTGGTTAGCATGCCACAACGTATATCCTGCCGTAGCGAACGCCATGGCGAATGAGTCTACAGGAGCATCCAATCCCAACCGGTCAAAGACATCCACGAACGTAAGGTCCATATAAACATCATCGTACAATCCGGGAACATTCTCGTACCACCATTTGATATACCCGTCCGGCCATACGATCGGTACGTATTCCTGAATCATCGTTCCGTTATATTTGAACTCCGTCGGACCGCCATACGTACAGCCTATGGTTTGTCCGGCCCAACCTCCCTTAATCTTATCCATCAACTTTTCTTTACTAATCGTAAACTCAGCGGGAACCGTCGTTTGATCCTTTGCCGAGGGTTGTTGGGAACATGAGGTCGCCCCTACAAATAAAGAGGCAGCCGCTATCATCGCAAATACTGTTTGTTTCATAATATTAGATTGTTTTTTAGATTAATCAAAGATATCTACCTCATTTCGATAAGGAGCGGAAGATTGCGCTCCCACACGAGTCACGGAAATGGCGGAAGCTTTGCAAGCGAATCTCACGGCTTCCCTTAAATCCCGCCCCTCGGCCAAAGCAACCGTTAAAGCACCGTTGAAAATATCCCCGGCTGCAGTAGTATCAACGGCTTCCACTTTTATCGCAGGAACCATATCTACCATGGAATCACAGTAAATCAAAGCTCCTTTTGAACCTAAAGTAATGATTACGTTCTGTACTCCCATCTCCATTATAACTTGCGCAGCCTTCTTCGCGGAAACCTCATCCGTGATCTTCACGCCAGAGATCATCTCTGCCTCTGTCTCATTCGGGGTAATCATATACAGATGCCGGAGTAACGTAGCCGACAAAGTTTGAGCTGGAGCCGGATTCAATATTACCCGTTTGTTCTTCTTCGATGCCATCTTAGCGACAAACTCGACAGTATCCATAGGAATCTCCAATTGCATTAAAATCAAATCGGCTTTTTCTATCGCCTCTTCCGATTTCGCTAAATCAGAAGGTAATAGATTAGCATTAGCTCCGGAGGCCACCACAATACAGTTTTCAGCATGAGCATCCACCGTAATCAACGCTACGCCAGATGGATTCTTCGGATCTGAGAAAATATAGGAAGTATCAATCCCCTCTTCCTCAAATAGCTGCTGGGATTGATGTCCGAATATATCACTGCCTGTTTTACAAATAAACGAGACCTGTCCCCCTAACCGCGCAACAGCAACCGCTTGATTCGCTCCTTTCCCACCCGGGTTCATAAAAAATGTTCCGCCTAATACCGTCTCTCCCGGACGAGGGAGATGATTCGTCTTTATGACCATATCGGTATTGCTACTTCCAACAACCAATATATTATGATTCCGTAAGTCTTTCATGCTTTTCTCTTATTAATCATTCGTTTAACAAAAATATCATATATTCCGCTTGGTACACCAGATTTCATGTTAATTTAAATTCATTCACCGATGTCGCAAATATAAAAAGATCCAAAATATAAAAATCATCAATTAATCTTCATCGTAGATAAACCCAAATCGATATATTTGCATCATACAATTTCTCATATTCACTATATATCAAACACTTGATAACATCAAAAGTCCATGAATAACACATACATATTATTAATGCTTGTCAACACCTTGACAAAAGCTGAGAAAAGATATTTCCATCTTTGCGCAAACCTTCAAAACGGTGATAAGGTATACCTCACCCTTTTTAATCTAATAGACGCTAATACGTCTCCCGAACAGCTGTATACACGCTTTTGTCAGATTCAAGACGGGAAGAGTTTCGAGACCGCAGTCAAACATTTATATCGGGTACTTCTAGAATGTTTAGTTAGACTAAGAGAAAAACAGGATGTCCAAACAAGAATTTTCAATTATATATCAAAGGCTGGCGTATTATTCGAACGAGAAATATTTGATGAAGCTTTCATTGAATTAGATAAAGCAAAAAAATTAGCGATCACTTATGAAAATGATTCCTTGCTTTTATTGATTCGGAGAACGGAACTGAAATACTTAAGCGCTCTTGATTTTAAAACAATCTCAGAAAAGCAGCTGGTAAACAAGCAAATGAAAATCAATGAAGTATTAAAATACGCAAGAACCCTTAATCAACATACACAGCTATACGATATTCTTAAACACCGTTTAATTAACAAAGGCTATATCCGTTCCGACAAACAAAAAGAGGATTTAAACGATCTCGTATTGAGCGAACTCCATTTAATCGCAAACAATTCCTACCAAGGATTCGAAGCGCAAAAGTTACATTTGCTATTCCAAGCCACTTATTATCTTAACTCCGGCAATTATAAATCGGCTATCCGATATTACCAAGAGCTTATCAACTTATTTAACGACAACCAACATTTAATATTAAATCCTCCTATCTACTATTTAAGTGCCATACAAGGTATTTTAGACAGTTTATGTATTGCCGGATTATATCATGAAACTCCCTTTTTCCTTTCTAAACTAGAAGAATTAACACAAAATGAGTACTCCACTGAATTCATCTTACATCTGAAAACCTTGATATATATCTACAAATCCAATAGCTTGTTACAAGCCGGAAACTTTGAACAGGCCTTAGAGCTAAGGGATAAGCAAGAAAATGAATTACTAAAAAAAGTAACATCATTAGGACTTGAGTCTCAATTACGGTTATATCTAAGCTTCGCTGTATTAGGCATGTATACGAAAGATTATGTACAAGCTCGCAAATACATGAAAAAGATATTTAGTTTGGGAAAGTTATTTTGCGCATTTCCTTCTTACAAGATAGCAAGATTGGTAAATCTTTTACTCCAAGCAGAATTAGGCAATTATGATTTCTTTGAGAACGAAATTATTTCCATCAAAAGAAACATCCGCTTCGAGAAACAGACTTATATCACAGAAAAGTTAATATTCAAGTTTATACAGGGCTATCCGCTTCCATCATACGAGAAAGCTAGAAATAAACGCTGGCTACAATACCAAAAAGACATTCAAAAAATCGAACAAGATAAATATGAACGCCAACTTTTAAAGACATTTGATGTCCTTGCTTGGATTGAGAGTAAATTAACCCAACGGTCGCTGGCAGATATTCTTGCAGAAAAAGCTCACTGATAGATTAATGCCAGAGCAAGTCATGACGTATGTAAAACCCGGCTTTCCATAATACCACTCATCTGCTGCAACGCCCAATCCACCAAACCTTGGATATGGGGAATAAGACTTAATCCTCTTTCCGTTAAGCAGTATTCTACTCGGGGAGGAACTTCCGCATAGACCTTTCGTTCGATCAGACCATCCGATTCCAACGTGCGCAAAGTTACGGTCAGCATACGTTGCGATACATCCGCGATGGTTTTATGGATATCACTAAAACGCATGGTACCATTGGCGCTTAAAGTGATAAGCACTAACATAGACCATTTATCTCCTAGCCGGCTCAATACGTCTCTCACGGGGCAATTCCCTGTCGGATGAAAGTTTTTCATTTTTTAACCTTTTCTATTTACTTGAATCTCAACAATGGTTACATCCATGTAAGTTCCTTATTTATAAGTTCCTTCTTGTTTTCTCTAAAAAAGGAACTTACTTTTACACCACAAAAGTAATAAACTTACGAAAAATAACTATTGTATCACTTAATAATTTACGATTATGGCAAAGAAAGTAGCAGTTTTAGCGGTAAATCCAGTAAATGGATTTGGTTTGTTCCAATATTTGGAATCATTTTTCGAGAATGGCATTACTTATAAAGTATATGCGGTAGCCGATTCAAAAGAAATCAAAACGAACTCTGGCATAGCTTTGACAGTAGACGATGTGATCGCTAATTTAAAAGGGCATGAAGATGAATACGACGCAATGGTATTCGCTTGTGGCGATGCGGTTCCTGTTTTCCAGCAGAACGCTAGCAAACAATACAATATCGATCTAATGGATGTGATTAAGAATTTCGGGGAAAAGGGTAAGATTATGATTGGACATTGCGCTGCCGCTATGCTCTTCGACTTCACCGGAATCACGGAAGGAAAGAAGCTAGCGGTACATCCGTTGGCTAAACCTTCCATTAGCAAAGGACAAGCTACAGATGAGGATTCCGTAGTCGATGGCAATTTCTTTACAGCGAAAGAAGAACATTATATCTGTACTATGATGCCTCAAGTATTGGAGGCCTTGAAGAAATAAGTTCTAGGACAAATAAAGCCAACTATTTGAACAAGACAAAATGTAAGGGAGGGACTATTCGCATAAATCCTCCCTTACAAATTTCAAATTAGTTAGAAAAATCGGTTACAATCCAATACCTTATCTGTACTTCCAAAGTATCTTAGCTTCATCAGCAAAGTATGTTAAGTTACTTTGCCGATAAAGTTAACTTCGTTGCCGATGTAAGTTGTCTATAACATATCCACCGGATTCTCATTCGCCGCCCTCCAACTTTGGAACGTGACCACTCCTACCGTCAGGATACTGATCCCTAGCAATGCGACAAAATAAATCAAATAACCGACAGGGGCTTTCTCCATAAAATTACTGGCCCATCTCTCCATAAAATAATAGGAAACTGGAATCGCAATAACAAAACTAATGAGCAAGACCTTTAAATAGACTTTATTCAAACGATATAGTATCTCACTCACGGAAGATCCATACACCCGCCTTATACCAATTTCTCGCCGCTGATAGTGGACATCAAACAATACCAGACTTAAAATACCTGCCAATGCCATCCAGATAGATAAAACACTGGATAAAATAACCCGGTCGCCAAACTGGATTTCTTTTTCATACAGATGCCGGGAGAATGTATCGCAAAACTCAAAATCAGGTAAACATGAAGGGGAAAGTTCGTTGAGCATATTCCTAATATAAAGTAAAACATTCCCTTTATCAGCCCCCGGCATCAACTTTATATAAGCGTAAGGCATATATAATTCTTCATTCGTCACAAAAGCGACAGGATAAGTAGCTAGCGACTCCGATGCTTTATGTGTGGAAGCGATCACCACCTCATCCGTAAATCCTAATACCCGGGCATCATTCCCCCAAAAGGTTTTCATACGGTCACCCACATGAAGGTTTAATTGCCTTTTCGCTTTTTGGTCAAAAACCAAAAGCAACTCTTTATTCCTCCCATCTTCCATCCTTGAGACACGTCCCTCGTTCGCGGTAATATCCATAAGGGATAAAAAATTAGGTGATACATTCAAATAATAAAAATAAATAGTCTCTCCATTAAACTCTGCGGCCCCGCCACGATTCTCATTAGTCGCTCCTATCTTACTAGCGGCGAAAGCCACATCCTCAATTCCCGCATAACCACGCAAACGGTTGGTAAAATTCTCTTTATATTTCTCGGTTATCTCCTTATTCAATTCTACGACAACTACATTATCATTCCCGAAACCAAAGGAATGACTCCGCATTGTCTCTATCTGCTTATAAATAAACAGTGACAGGACGATCAATATAATTGAAACCGTATACTGAAAACCAACCAGACATTCCCGCATTCTTTTTCCCTTTGGAGACAAACCGAAAGAACCGTTCAGCACGATTCGCTGAGGAATAGAAGTCGCATAAATAGCCGGATATGCACCGGCCAATAGTCCCGCACACAAAGCCATGAATAATCCACCAAAAAAAACTATTCCCTTCATATGAAAGCCTCCTCCAATGCAACCTTCATAAACCAATAACAGCAACAAGGATATAGCATAAGACAATAACGCAAAAAGAAAAGACTCCAACCAAAGAAATCCACGCAACCGCCGTACCGAGTCCCCTAGAATTTTACGGATGTTAATACTTTTTATTCTTGCCGGAACCAATGCCATTGTAAAGTTTATAAAATTAATCACTGCTATCAATACCACTAGAAACGAGGCGCTAAACAACAAATCCGTTTGTCTTTTATTCCCTGATTTTATGTAAGTAACGCTATTCATATCATTCATATAATAAATATCGCATAAATTCACCAAACGGGTCTGTACCTCTTGGAGCCTCTCGTATTGCTTGAAGGGGAATGCTTGGTTAAACTGGGAGCAAATGAGATCTTTTTGTGACGGATCATCTAAAAGGACATAACAAAGGAAAATCCAGTTATCCCAATCATCCATACAATAAGTCGACGATAAAGAAGTATAAATGGCATTATTCAATTGTGTGTTTTCCGGGAAATCTTTATAAACTCCTCCTACGACTAGTGATTTCCGTTCCTTGCTCCAAATCTCTTCTTCCGCAAGCAACTCCTTACCAATAGCCGATGACTCGCCAAATATCTTCCGTGCCATACTCTCCGGCAAAAGGCATTTCTCCGGATCATCTAAGCAATCCAGTGAACCTTCCACCAATTGGAAGTCAAATATAGAAACGATCCCCGGAGTACAGGTTATCACCGGTTCCTTATAATCTTTGAGAATCTCGTCCCTCCCGATCGTAAAATAAACTTCCCCTACGTAAGGATTTATGATCGTACTTTCCAATATATGTGGAGAAGACGAGGCGAACGCTTGGGCAAAAGGCAGGATTTGCGTAGGCCATTGACTTTTACTTGTCACACAATCCAATCGATAAATAGCCTCGGCTTTCGAGTGTATTTTATCAAAAGTTCGTTCGGATTCCGTACGGATAGCTACGCTATCAAATAAAGTAAAGGCGATAACGAGGCCGCATATATTTAGTGTTGCCGCCATTTTATTTACCTTCAACGTGATAATAAAATTTCGATATATAGAGTTCATGATACGCTTGTTTTTCGTATATAATAAATTGACACAATTCTCCCCTATACCCTTAAAGACAGGGCATAATCATGTCTAATCCAGCATACGACAAAGCACATAGCAAGAGTATCGTTCTTGCCAAAAGACGGATTTTAATCGAACATAACTTACCCTCCGTTCGTAAAACAACAAAGCTACCGACAGGGTAAACAAAGCGAGGAAAAAAGTCAATGAGGCAATAAGAAACAAAAGCTTCTCCCCAAAAGCGGGGAAAGACGTCAAAGGAGTTATGATTTCTTGAAAAGAGATGAAAGCAGCCGGCTCTTTATTCGCTATTGAAAATAAAGATGTAGAAGCACACACCCGTACCTCCTTTTGGGAGAAAGAATCGTTGGCGACCACAGTCAATGCGGCAAAAACGACCATGCACAAAAACATTGCCCTTAACCATTTCATAACAAGAACAAAATTGATCAAAGGCAAATGTATGGATTTTCACTCAATAAATCCAAACAATAAGCATGCAAATAACACGAATATGTAAATCATTGATTATCATCAGCCTTAAAAACATGATTATATTTCTGAAAAAACACGTACATGTTTTCCACAAAAGTCGTACATGTTTTTCGGAAAACACGTACACGTTTTTACCGGGTCATACGACAGAAGACAAGAACAAATATAGAAATAGACAATAACCCTCCTTATCATGATGAGAATTTCCCTCATCAGTCCCGTGTAAGTTTGAGGCTATATCAAAACCCAAGCCCCAACTCAAAGGCGAACCGGAAACTATCCGTCGAGCCGAACCAAGAATATTTAGTGGTGAACTTATTCAAGAAAGTAAGCCAAATCCCGCCACCATAGGAAGTATGCCAACTATGGGAACGCTCACCGGGAAACCAGACCCTACCATAATCAAAGCCCGCAAATAGACCATATTTTAAGGGAGTGAACGGATTCTTTAGTTTTCCCATGTCCAAGCGTAAATCCGAGTATTGGTAAAAGGATTGTTTTCCGATAAAACGGTTATCACGGAATCCCCTTAAATCAATCGTGGCGGCTTGATAGAACTCATAGTCATTATCGAATAATACCGTTCCCTTCATCAAGGAGGCCCAAGTAAAACGATCCGAGAACCGTACGTTCCATGAAAGGCTTCCCTGCGCATAGGGGAAATTGCGTTCCGGCTTTTTCAAATTCATTTTCCATCCGGCCGTCCATTCGGTTTCCAATAGGGGAAGCCACGAATAAGGCTGTTTCGTTATCCGGTAAGTAGCCCCAAGACCCACGAAATAATTCGTACGGAAAATAGGATGATCTTCTCCATAAACCGTATAAATATATCGATCATCCGTACGTTTAGCCTTGTACATATCCAAAGAGCCAAAGAAAGTCATCACCTCTTCTTTCCTCAAATCCATCTCGAAGGATGGATTAAACATATACGTCCGGAGCTTCACCCGGTTATAATTCTTTTTTTCCTCTTTATAGCCCGCCGTATTATTTCCAAATCCGAAGAAGTTCTCGAAGTTACGGGGTGAAGAGATGGAGGCATTCAGGTATAAACGTCTCCGGCCGTCATAATTAGGGAAGACACCTGCATACATGAACCCTTTCAAATAATTATACCCGATCCGATGCTGATAGGTAAATGGGGCTCGTTTAAAGCCATACATCGTATATGTAAAGAACGTACCCAAACTTATACCTTTATCCGAGTCATATATTCCCCACGGGGTAAAAGATATCTTATGGTATTTTATCTTCTGGTAATCATATTTATAATCCTTATCATAGACATGTATTTTCCGGCTATGATTCAATTGGTATTGGTTCTCCCCCTCTCCGGAGATCAAGTATATCGGAAAATCTTTCCGTGTATTTCCCTTCACTTCAAACGTATCGTTTCCCGCAAGCCCATATAACCACAGTTCCTTGGTTTCTTTGCCGGAGAATTGTTGTTCCAACCTACAGTCTCCGGTCTCGGGATCATAAATCC
Source organism: Parabacteroides sp. B2-S-102 (assembly GCF_023656665.1). NCBI lineage: Bacteria > Pseudomonadati > Bacteroidota > Bacteroidia > Bacteroidales > Tannerellaceae > Parabacteroides > Parabacteroides sp. B2-S-102. The sequence continues at coordinate 396,884 of NZ_JAMOKM010000002.1, forward strand.
GTAAAATAGTTCGGTCCGGCGCTTGCCGCTCGATCAAGAAATAATCGGATTGATTGGTTCCGGCAACCACTGGCGTACGTTGCAATAAGCGATAATATTGGCTGGCAACCGCTTCCAGTTCTAGCCTCCTTCGTTTCAACTTTTGTTTAATCAGTTCTATCTCATCATGTTTTACACCTTCCGGCAAATAAGTAAAAGCGCTATCGATCAAAGAGTCGGTCATCTGTTTCCGAATTTCTTGGGCTTGGCGTATCCAAACCGACTCATCACTGCGGCCTGCTACCGCCATATCCAGCGCAAAAGCTAGCTTATTGATTTTCTTTGTATCCTTTAAAATCAAGCTATCATAATTACAGATAAAATCCAACGATAACATCTTCAACATTTGCTTGAACAATACTCCGTCCACCTTCGTGAAAGCATGATTCCTATCGATCACGATCGGGGTATAAATTACGCTATCATTGACGGTATGTGATTGCCACTCCCAGTTTTCGTTCATCTTATTCCAATCTCCGATCCACATATCGAAAATACGTTCCCGAATGTATAGATTTTGATCCGCCATATAGTTTTTACTCACTTGAAGGCTGTCTAGAAAGTCTTCCGTGGTATACAAATTAGACCTTAAATTAATATCCGGAACATTGATTAGATTGACCAGCCTATCTTGTATATCGCTGCCGTCCGCAACTGTGTCTTTCCGTATGTGGGAAGGAATATAGTAAATACGGGAGGGAGAAAAACTCAATCCCGCGGACTTCGCTAAATAATCTGCGACCAAAAAGGTATAGGGATTGATAATCGTATAAGCATCTCCTAAGAACTCATCCAAATATGTATTCTTAAAATCAGTCTTATTATATATTTCCCGGAAAAACTTCGACTCCAAGAAACTTGTAGAGCCACCCAAGGGCTTTAGCAAATACAATTGCTTACGCTTATTCTCCAACAATAATCCGTGAAACCCTTCCGCTTGCCCGACGATATCCATCCCACCCCCCAACGTTTCTATCGTAGCCGAAGGAACCCTGATCGGGATCGTATAAAGGTGACGATAATGCCTCCCCCACATCCAATTATAGATCTTGCTTTTACCACTATCCGCTTGCGGATAAATGGACTTACGTACCCAATCTTGAGATTGGGAATAAAGCAAGCCGGGCATAAGCACAAAGAGTATGAGTATGATATATTTATAGGACGACCGCATGGACAATTTCTTTCTATCTCTGTTTTACTAATAACAGGGGTAAGACAAGAGTTGTTTTGTTTTTTTAGCCTAAGAGAAGAATCAAGGACTTGACGTATAAACAAGCGATAATTATATATTTTTGGTAGACAAATCTAAAATCATGCTATAAAACATTATTCAGAAAGGTTATAAATACAAAGAAGAAAGTTACTTTTACACGCAATTTCAATAATATTGATACGCATGAAGAACATAAATACACTGTCGGGCTTGTCTGTTGCTAACTTCAGCAAGCAAATTGACGGGAAAGAAACGGCGCTTTATACCCTGTGTAACAAGGTTGGAGCAGAGCTAGCGATCACGAATTATGGAGCGAAAATCGTCTCACTGATGGTTCCGGATAAGAACGGAAAAATGACCGATGTCGTTACTGGCCATAATTCGATTGAAGAGTACTTAACATCAGAAGAACCTTATTTCGGTGCCATTTGCGGTCGTTATGGAAATCGTATCGCCGCTGGAAAATTCACGATCGACGGTGTTACTTATGACAAATTAGCCATAAATAATGGCCCCAATAGCTTGCATGGCGGAATCAAGGGATTCAATGCGGTCGTATGGGACGCCAAGCAAATAGACGAGCAAACCATTGAATTGAAATATACCTCCGCCGATGGCGAGGAAGGTTTCCCCGGAGAACTAAAGACAACCGTAACTTATCATCTGACAAATGAGAATGAGGTCGTTATCTCCTATCAAGCCTCTACGGACAAACCTACGGTCTTGAACCTAACCAATCATTCTTATTTTAACCTATCCGGTGCGGGAGATCCTTATATAGGAGACCATATCCTCACGATCAACGCCGACTATTACCTGCCTACGGACAATACGGCAATCCCGTACGGACCTAAAGAGAAAGTAGAAGGTACACCGATGGACTTCCGGACTCCTCATGAGGTAGGCGAACGAATCAATGACAATTTCGAACAGCTTATATTCGGTAAGGGATATGACCACACGTACATATTAAATAAAGAGGACAACGAACTTTCTTACTGCGCTCGCTGCTCCTCCCCCAAGACCGGTATCGTAATGGAAACTTATACGACTCAACCGGGCGTGCAATTATACACAGGTAACTGGATGACTGGGAATTTCGAAGGTAAGAACGGACAACGCTACCCGGAACGGGCCGCTTTATGTCTGGAAACCCAACATTTCCCCGATAGCCCCAACAAACCGGAATATCCGACAACGGAACTCCGCCCGGGCGAGGTTTTCCAAAGTACTACTATTTATAAATTCAGTGTAGAATAAGAGAATAATTTAAGTAATCTAATAATCTAAAACAACAAAAAAGAAATGGAATCAACAGCAAAAAAGAATTACACATTGCCTATTATCATGATGGTGGCTCTCTTCTTCATGATATCTTTCGTGACGGGTCTACAGAACCCATTCGGTATCATCGTTAAGAACCAGTTCGCTGCCAGCAACTTCATGTCGCAGCTGGGTAACGCGGCTAACTTTATCGCCTATGCCTTCATGGGTATTCCGGCCGGTATGCTATTACAGAAGATCGGTTACAAGAAAACCGCTTTGTTAGCGATCATCGTAGGTTTCTGTGGTGTAGGTATTTCTTATCTTTCCGGTGTGGCTGGTAGCTACGCTGTTTATTTGACAGGTGCTTTCGTGTCCGGTTTCTCTATGTGTATGTTGAATACCGTAGTAAACCCGATGTTGAACACGCTAGGTGGTGGTGGAAACAAAGGTAACCAATTAATTCAGGTTGCCGGTTCCGTGAACTCTATCGGTGCTACGATCGTTCCGGTATTGGTTGGTTATTTGATCGGTGACGCTGCTAAGGCTCAGATCAGTGACGCTAACCCGGCATTGTTCTTGGCTATGGGTATCTTTGCCATCGTATTTATCGTATTGTTCTGCATGCAAATTCCAGAACCGCATATGGTTAAGGAAAATGAAGCCAAGACTCCGGACAAGCACAGCGCGCTTTCTTTCCGTCACTTCATTTTAGGTGCCATCGCAATCTTCTTGTATGTGGGTGTCGAAGTAGGTATTCCTAACTTCATGAACTTGTTCGCTACTTCTTCTGAGATCGGTATCGATCCTACAGTAGCCGGTTCTATCGTGGGTACATATTGGTTCTTGATGATGATCGGACGTCTGTTCGGTGCCTCTTTCGGAGCTAAGATCTCTAGTAAGGCGATGTTGTCATCAGCCGCCACGGTAGGTATGATCTTTATCTTGATCGCTATCTTTGCCCCTGCTACGACTAAAGTTAGTATGCCTGTATTCTTGTCAGATATCTCTTTCGGTATGGTTGAGGTTCCTGTCGGAATCATGTTCATGGCTCTTTGTGGTTTATGTACTTCCATCATGTGGGGTGGTATCTTCAACTTGGCAGTAGAAGGTTTAGGTAAATATACGGCAGCCGCTTCCGGTATCTTCATGGTAATGGTTTGCGGTGGAGGTATTCTTCCGTTGATCCAAGGAGCCGTAGCCGACGCTGGCGGTTTCATTACCAGCTTCTGGGTGGTATTCCTAGGATTGGCATATTTGCTATATTACGCTTTGATTGGTAGCAAGAACGTAAACAAAGATATTCCTGTTGAATAATAAGGACAGGACATAATATAATAAAGAAGAAATTATCCGGCAGAGTTTTCTGAATGGATAATTTCTTCTTGTTTATTCAATTATTTACCTTAATCAAATTAAGTATCATGCAACAAAAAATCAGAACTAAATTTAAAGAGTTATTTAATACCGAAGGTAGCTTATACACATCTCCGGGACGTATTAACTTGATCGGTGAACATACTGATTATAATGGAGGTTTCGTTTTTCCGGGTGCCGTAGATAAAGGAATGATCGCCGAGATCAAACCAAATGGGACGGGCAAAGTCCGGGCGTTCTCCATCGACTTAAATGATTACGCTGAATTCGGCTTGACCGAGGAGGACGCTCCTTCCGCAAGCTGGGCAAGATATATCTTTGGCGTATGCCGGGAGATTATTAAACGAGGTGGCAATATCCAAGGTTTCGATACCGTATTCGCTGGAGACGTACCTCTGGGCGCTGGAATGTCTTCTTCCGCCGCATTGGAAAGTACTTATGCTTTCGCATTGAATGACTTATTCTCATTGAACATCGATAAATTCGAGTTGGCTAAGATCGGTCAGGCTACAGAACATAATTATTGTGGCGTGAATTGCGGTATCATGGACCAATTCGCTTCCGTATTCGGCAAGGCCGGAAGTTTGATCCGCTTGGATTGCCGTTCTTTGGAATATAAATATTATCCGTTTAATCCGGTTGGTTACAAACTCGTGTTATTGGATTCGGTCGTTAAGCACGAGTTGGCGTCCTCAGCCTACAACAAACGCCGTAAATCCTGTGAGAACGTGGTAGCCGCCATTCGCCGCAACCATCCGGAAGTAGAGTTCTTACGTGACGCTACGATGGAGATGCTGAACGAGGTAAAAGCGGATGTCAGCGCAGAGGATTACATGCGTGCCGAATATGTTATCGAGGAAATCCAACGCGTACTCGACGTATGTGCCGCTCTGGAGAAAGGCGACTATGAGACTGTCGGCGAAAAGATGTACGGCACGCATCAGGGTATGAGCAAGCTTTATGAAGTTAGCTGCGAGGAACTGGATTTCTTGAACGATATCGCCAAGGAATGTGGTGTAACCGGTTCTCGTGTCATGGGTGGAGGATTCGGTGGTTGTACGATAAACTTGGTTAAGGATGAGTTGTACGACGATTTCGTGAAGAAAGCCTTCTCTGCTTATAAAGAGAAGTTTGGCCGTGAACCTAAATTATATAATGTAGTAATCAGCGACGGAGCACGCAAGCTCTGTTAATCTTTAAAATCCATAAAACGATGTCAGCAGCTTTTTATCAAGACGAAGTAAAATTCTATGTTGCCGTAGATTGTATCATTCTAGGGTTTAACAATAAGGAGTTGAATGTTTTATTATACAAACGTTCGTTCGAGCCGATGAAAGGACAATGGTCCCTTATGGGAGGCTTCGTGAAATCCGGGGAAAGCGTGAATGAAGCAGCATCACGGGTATTAACGGATTGCACGGGTATCGAGCATCTTTTTATGGAACAAATAGGGGCTTACGGAGATGTATCGCGTGACTTAGGGGAACGGGTTATCTCCGTAGCTTACTATTCCTTGGTGAATATGAATGATTTCAGCCCCGAGATCTTGGAAAGCCATAACGCTACTTGGACCAAGATATCCGAGCTTCCTGACTTGATTTTCGACCATAACCAAATGATAAACGATACGTTGTCCGTCCTTAAAAAGAAGGCGGCAAGCCGCCCTATCGGTTTCAATTTGCTTCCCGAGCAATTTACCTTGCCCCAACTACAGACATTGTATGAGGCCATTTACCAAACCCCTTTAGACAAACGGAACTTTCGCAAAAAGCTAAACGCCATGGATATTCTGGAGAAACTGGATATCAAAGACAAGAAAAGTTCCAAACGAGGAGCTTTCCTCTACAAATTCAACGAGAAAAAATACAACAAATGGGTTGAACAGGGTTTCGACTTCTCGCTCTAATCCGAATGATGTATATCCGCAAGAATAAGGCGCTCAGCGGGCTATCTTAAATATCTCTCAATTTATCAAAAATATAAGAAGATAGGAACCTTTACCGAAAAGGAATTGTTTGATTGATATAACGGCTCTTACAAAGAGTTTGATTATCTTTGCGGTCAAATAAATAATTCATCTGATAAAATGAACGATATTCAAGTAATGAACAAAGCAGCTGATAACATCCGTATACTGGCTGCGTCAATGGTGGAGAAAGCGAACTCCGGGCACCCGGGTGGCGCTATGGGTGGTGCAGACTTTGTTAACGTACTGTTCTCAGAGTTCTTAATATACGATCCCAAGAATCCCAAATGGGAAGGACGCGATCGTTTCTTCCTTGACCCGGGGCATATGTCTCCGATGCTTTATTCCGTACTGGCTTTAAGCGGCAAATTCACATTGGATGAACTTCAACAGTTCCGCCAATGGGGAAGCGTTACTCCGGGACATCCTGAGGTAGACGTTATGCGTGGTATCGAAAACACGTCCGGCCCGCTGGGACAAGGACATACTTATGCGGTAGGTGCGGCTATCGCGGCTAAATTCTTGAAAGCACGTCTGGGTGAGGAAGTAATGAACCAGACTATTTACGCATATATTTCCGATGGAGGTATCCAAGAGGAAATCTCCCAAGGTGCCGGACGTATCGCCGGAACTTTAGGACTGGATAACTTGATCATGTTCTACGACGCTAACAACGTGCAGCTATCTACCAAGGTAGAAGACGTCGATGCGGAGAACGTAGCCATGAAATACGAGGCTTGGGGCTGGAAAGTCATTCAAATAAACGGTAACGACGTAAACGAGATCCGCAAGGCTTTAAAAGAGGCTAAGGCAGAGATCTCCAAACCGACTTTGATCATCGGTAACACCGTTATGGGGAAAGGTGCTGTCGGCGCTGATAACAGCTGTTACGAAAATAAGGTATCTACTCACGGACAACCTTTATCCGCGGCAGGAGCTTCCATAGCGGATACGATCAAGAACCTAGGTGGTGATCCGGAACATCCGTTCACGATCTTCCCTGAAGTAGCAGAATTATATGCCAAGCGTGCGAAAGAATTGGAAGTAATCGTCGCCGAACGTTACGCCGTGAAAGACGTATGGGCGAAAGCTCACCCGGACTTAGCGGCTAAGATGGAGCAATGGTTCTCCGGAAAGGCTCCTCAAATCGACTGGGCCGCAATCGAGCAGAAAGCGAACCAAGCGACCCGTGCCGCTTCCGCTACCGTATTAGGAGTGCTTGCTACCCATGTAGAAAACATGATCGTCGCTTCCGCCGACCTTTCCAATTCCGATAAGACAGACGGCTTCTTGAAAAAGACCCATGCTTTCGTGAAAGGCGACTTTAGCGGAGCTTTCTTCCAAGCGGGTGTAGCCGAGCTTTCTATGGCTTGTATCTGTATCGGTATGTCTTTACATGGTGGCGTGATCGCCGCTTGCGGTACATTCTTCGTATTCTCCGATTACATGAAGCCTGCGTTACGTATGGCCGCGTTGATGGAGCAGCCCGTTAAGTTCATCTGGACACACGACGCTTTCCGTGTTGGAGAAGACGGACCTACGCACGAGCCGGTAGAGCAAGAAGCTCAAGTTCGTTTATTAGAGAAATTGAAGAATCATAAGGGACACAACTCCATGTTGGTACTTCGTCCGGCAGACGTTGTGGAGACAACAGTCGCATGGAAACTAGCGATGGAGAACGTTTACACTCCTACCGCATTGATTCTTTCCCGTCAGAATATCACAGATCTTCCCGCTAAGGAAAACCGCTATCAAGAGGCTTTGCAGGCGGAAAAGGGTGCCTATATCGTCAATGAAGACGCTAACGCGGATGTAATTCTTTTGGCTTCCGGTTCCGAGGTATCGACTTTGGTCGAGGGCGCCGCCTTACTTCGTGCTGAAGGCATAAAGGTTCGTATCGTTTCCGTTCCTTCCGAAGGTCTATTCCGTTCACAAAGCAAAGAGTACCAAGAATCCATTCTTCCCGCAGGAAGCAGGATTTTCGGTTTAACCGCTGGTCTTCCGGTTAATCTGGAAGGTTTGGTAGGTCCTAACGGCAAGGTATGGGGACTTGAATCCTTCGGTTTCTCCGCCCCTTACAAAGTATTGGACGAGAAATTAGGTTTCACGGCTAAGAACGTTTATAACCAAGTAAAAGAATTATTAGCATAAAGATGGGTATAGTAGGTTTGTGTAGCGATCACGCTGGTTTTGAGTTAAAAGAATATATAAAGACAATCCTCGATAAAAGGGGATTGTCTTATAAAGATTTTGGAACTTATTCTTCTGACAGTTGCGATTATCCGGATTTCGCCCATCTGATGGGCAAGGCCGTAGAAGCTGGCGAAGTTTATCCGGGAATAGCTGTCTGCGGTACAGGGAATGGCATTAGTATGACCTTGAACAAACATCGGGGTGTCCGTGCCGCCTTATGCTGGCGAGAGGATATCGCGAAACTGGCACGTGAGCATAACGACGCGAACGTGTTATCAATGCCCGGTCGTTTTATCAGCAAGGAAGAGGCTAAGAAAATCGTTGAGATATTCTTGGATACACCTTTTGAGGGTGGTCGCCACCAACGTCGTATAGACAAGATCCCTTTGTAGAGTCCGCGAAAAAGTCACTTTATAAAATAAAGAAGGCTCTCCCATGGTTCGCTTACCATTCGGAGAGCCTTTTCGTATCACCGTTTAAACGGCAACGTACATATAATAGATGACGGATGCCAAATTTGAGGACTTTCTACTATTAAACAGTCGATCTCGCTTTTTGTTCTTTCCATTTAGTTAAAAATGTACGGGCTACCGTCGGGAACAACTCCAGCAACAGTATTTCTTTCTCATTCTCAGCCAATAGCACATCCAAATCCTCCAATACAGGATTCTCTTGCCTCACGTAATGGGAACCGTCGTAAGGCACCTCATTTTGTACGCCGGCGATTTTCAACCGAAACGCCGGATCTACCGGAATCGGCGTCTTGCCATACTCTCCTTTTACCAAGGCGATAAACTGGTTGGAAGGATTACTATACATCGGGCGACCTTTCAGCTCATCCAGCGCACAGGAAACCGCTTGCGCCCCGATAATCTGGCTCGTAGGCGTCACCAACGGAGGTAAGCCGGCATCCATCCGTACTTGCGGAATGAGCGACATCGCCTTCTCCAACAAGTCGATCTGCCCCAATTGCTTCAACTGGGCAACCATATTCGTGTACATACCTCCCGGGATCTGCGCTTTTTTCACCAACTCGTTCGGCTCGGGGAAATCAAAATACTCCTCGATCGCACGGCAATAAAGCAGCAAATCGTCCTCCTTATCTTTCCGGGCGGCCTCGATGGCATCGTTGAAGAAGCGGTCGATCTCGGCGGGGAAACTATCCTCTACGGGATTAAAGGGCCTCGGGAATTTCTTCGCGGTATCGAACGAGGAAAGTTCCTTGCGGATCGTCAATAACTCCTTGTTGATCTTAGCGATCGTGTCCATATCAAGATCCAGCTCGATACCCAATTTCTTGCAGAAGATATAGACCAGCTCCACGGCGGGAGCGGCCGGTCCTCCGGCGAAGTTCCAGATATTCGTATCAACGATGTCCACCCCATTGATAATGGCGGATACGACCGACGCCAATCCGTAACCGGGCGTACAATGCGTATGGAAATCCACCGGTACCTTCAGGCTCTTCTTGAACAATCGCACCAATTCCGCCGTACGAGCCGGAGGTATCAAACCACTCATATCCTTCAGGGTGATCATATCAGCGCCCAGCGACTCCAGTTGAAGGGCCTTGTTTAAGAAATACTCATTCGTAAAAACAGGCTTATGCAAGGGCCGTCCATGCAAGGCGGCTTTTATACGTTCTACCGGGGAATGGTGAGGATCTATCGTATAACAGATGGCACAGTCAGCCTTTCCCCCGAATTTCTTCACATAACGGATCGTGGATTTCACGTTATCCACGTCGTTCAAAGCATCGAAAATACGCATGATATCGATACCAGAACGAATCGAGTTCCGGCAAAAGCCTTCTATAATCTCGTCGGGATAAGGATTATAACCGAATAAATTACGCCCACGGGAAAGAGCGGATAGCTTGGAGGAATTTCCTATTTTCTCTTTGATGATCTCTAAACGATCCCACGGATTCTCACCTAAATAACGCATCACGGAATCGGGAACCGCCCCACCCCATACTTCCATGGCATAAAAGCCTGCGTCTTTGTAGTAAGGAAGTACACGGTCTATTTGCGCTTGAGACATTCTTGTAGCGAATGCCGATTGCTGACCATCGCGAAGAGTCAAATCACGAATCAATAATTTACGTATCATACCAAATTTGTTTAGATCGTTTTAGTCAATATTCTGATTATATAACAAGATCTAAACAAATTTGATAAAGATTACGGGGTTAATAATAACCAATTTTTCTAAAACCTCAGTCTTTTACTTCCACAACGATCATTACGGGAAAGTGGTCGGAAGGGGTATGGGCCTCATATTTACTCAATGACACCTCTTTCGGGAAATTACCGTTTTGCTCCTTCCGGGCGCTTTCTTTCGCCTCGGAGCGATAAGTATCCGTTAAGAATCCATACTTCTTCACCTCAAATTCTTTCGTAAGAAAAAGGTGGTCGATACGGCTATCGGTCTTGCGGTCCGGATGGAAACCGTTGAAGGTACCATTCGGGGCATAGCGGAAATCAGCGATCTCATAAGAGTCACGCATGATACCGGAACCATCTAACAACTGATAGGACTCACTTGTTTGGTCCACGTTGAAATCGCCGGTAAGGATAGCGGGAAGTTTCTTGGGGAACTCCTTGATCTTCTCCAAGATCAGCTTGGCGCTCTCGGCACGTGCCTGTACGCCTACATGGTCCATGTGAAGGTTGAAGAACAAGAAAGTGAAACCGGTTTGCTTATCCCGGAACTCACCCCACGTACAGATACGGGGAAGGACGGCATCCCAGCCCTTATTCGGACGGTCGGTGATCTCGGATAGCCAGAAATCGCCATGCTCCAAAACCTCGAACTTGTCCGTGCGGTAAAAGATAGCCGAATGCTCTCCCGCCCGCTTACCATCGTCACGTCCCACACCGATATAATCATATCCGGGCATGGCTTGCCTCAAGTCCTGCAATTGCGGATATTTGCCCTCTTGGGTACCAAAGATATCGAACCCGTGAAATTGTACGATCTGGGCGATGTAGGGATAGCGTTGTCCCCAACCGTTACCGTTCGTGGAATCGCCGCCGTTGGCGTTACGCAAATTATAGGTGGCAACCACCATTGTCTCCGCCTGTAAGGTTAATACGGCGCAAAAAAGAAAAATAAAAGAATAAATAACTTTCTTCATGATCTATGTTTTTAATTATCCTCGAAAGCTGATAATATCGGACGGGCGATCCACACCTGCGGCTGCGGTACGTCCAATAGGTAAGCCATCGTACCGGCGATATCATATACCATCGTGCTCTCCGGGATCTTGAAGCCTTTCTTTACGTTCTTTCCATAGAAAACGATCGGGGTTTGCATCTCGTTCATCGTCTTGCCACCGTGACCGGTCTCGATACCGCCGTGGTCGGCCGTCAGTATAACCACCGTATCATCCATGATACCCGCCTCACGAACGGCGTCCATCACTTGCGTCAAGCAACTGTCCAAATGATTCACCATGGCGAAATACTCCGGGGAACTCCATCCCTTGCCATGTCCGGTACCATCCGGCTGATCGTATATAATCGCGCAAAGGTTCGGCTTCTTCTCCTTGATATACTGAACGGCTACCGGGGTACATCCGTTCGGGTTCTCAGCCGACATCGGGGCATGCTTACGGAAGCTCATGGCCAAGGTATCCACCAGATAATTCATGCCTTCCCACTCATAGATATAGCCAATCTCAGCCTCGGGAGCCTTATCCCGGTACATGCCGAAGATATTCGGGAAACGGTTGTCGCTATTCACGACACGGGAAGGAAGCTCCGGCGTACGAGATCCCCACTCCGTATATCCGTGCAACTCCGGTCCTGCTCCCATAAACATGGAAGCCCAATTACAAGCACTCGACGAAGGCAGGATCGAACGATTCTCTAACGTGGAAGCACCTTCCGCCATCATCTTACGGAAAGTAGGCATATCCGCCCCATTATTCAAGCAATGGGCGCTCAAGCCGTCGAAACCAATCAAGATTACATGCTTTGGCAGATTCTTCTCTTTCAAAGGCACTTGCTGAGGTGCCGTATTACAGGCGCTCAGGCAGTATGCGATTACCGCACAACAAATAAATAAGATTTGCTTTTTCATCTTACCGTGTTTTTCTTTTATGATTAATATTGAAGTATCTTAGATTCCGTCAGACAAAGGTACAAAGTTTAAATAAAGTTCAAAAAGATCATTTATCTTTGTAGCTTAATCTAATCTTATTTTAATAAATACGTATGTACAAACATTTCCTGACAAGCGTATTGCTTGTATTTTTCATGCTATCCTGTAGCAAACTTTCCCCTTTTGAAGGAAAGATGCGAGAATGCGTACAAACCTCCCTAAGCTGGAGAAACGACACGACCGGTATCTGGGAAACAGCAGGCTGGTGGAACTCGGCGAACGTATTAACCGCCACCATTCGCTACGGTGCCGTAACCAAAGATCCGGCCATCCCTTCTGTCATAGAGGATGTATTCGAGAAAGCCCGTCATTACCAAGTAGGCGTAGACTCAACCGGTACTCCCCGTTATTGCGACAACTTCATCAACGATTATTACGATGACGAGGGTTGGTGGGCATTGGCATGGATCGAGGCCTCCAAACTGACCGGAGAGAAAAAGTACCTAGATATGGCCGAGATCATATTCGATGATATGACAACCGGCTGGAGCGACGCTTGCGGAGGCGGCATTTTCTGGAAGAAGAATCCACTGCATTACAAGAACTCGATTGCCAACAACTTATTCTCCCTTACGGCGATCCGTTTATATAAAGCGACCCAGAATCCGGCATACCTCGACTGGTTCAAGAAGAACGTAGATTGGTATATGCGAACCGGCATGATCAATACGAACATCTACCAAATCGAAGACGGTACCAAAGACGATTGTACCCCCAACCGAAATGCCCACTACACCTATAACCAAGGCGTAGCCATCGCTGTCTTAGCCGAGATGTATCTCCAAACCAACGATAAATCTTATTTGGAACTAGCGGAAAAGATCGCCGACGCTACCATCACCACACAATTGATAACTGACGAGGGTATTCTCCGTGAAATGAAGCCCGAGATCGATGATAGCAACGACGGTGTCCAATTTAAGGGTATCTTCATCCGTCATTTAGCCTTCCTGTATGAAGTGACAAAGAATCCGGCTTATAAAGATTTCATCTTGAAAAATGCGGAATCCATCATCACAAAAGATTATGATCCCACATCCAAAAGCTTCGGTTGTTATTGGTACGGCCCTTTCCACAAGGAAAACTCGGCAGCAAACGCTTGCGCTTTGGAATGCGTGATAGAGGCTTATGATTTAACGAAATAGGTATCCGGAAAGACGCAGCTTGTCGTTATTCACACAGCCAGCGGGCGATATTCCGCTCTGGCTCCCCCGGAGCTGGAACGGATGTAACATACGGCTCTGGCTCATTGACAAAAAAACGGGACGGCGGACATCTCCGCCGTCCCGCCCAAAAGAGACAGCCTTATCTCTGTTTGTATTCATGTCAAGGCTGGTTTTTTACTGATAACGGGGCCATATAAACCCTGTTTTTCATATCGTGCACAAACATAAGACTTCTTTTTCACAAAAGAACAAATTCCTTCTTCTTTCTAGAAATACATGCTTTATAACATACCGCACTCCCTCTCGGTTGCTAGCGTGGACTTCTATTACAAAGGATAGGCGACGCAGCACGCTACGTCTCCCTCCGTTTTCTTTTTACCAATAATAGGTATCCATAATCTCCTTCATTTTAGGGGTATTCGTGTCCTCATCCTTAACATCTTTCCGCAGCTTCAGCATCTCCTCCTTCATTTGCCGGATGATCTTGGCGTATTGGGGATCGTTATAAGCGTTGTGATTCTCACGAGGATCGGATTGAAGGTCGTAAAACTCCCATGCTGGTGTCGTGGTCTTATCCTCCGAACCAGTCATATTCAGACGGTCGCCATAGAAAAACATCAGTTTATACCGCTCATTACGGATACCCATATGGGCCGGACGGTTCGAATGTTGGGTCCAATAACGATAATACATCTCCTTACGCCAATCCTTTGGGGTATTTCCTTTCAGATTATCGCGAAAACTATGGCCCTGCGATTCATTCGGGGTCTTCACGCCTGCGTAATCCGCCAGCAAAGAGGCAAAATCCACGTTCAAGATCATATCCTTATTGCGGGTCCCCGCCGGGATCTCTTTCGGGTAACGGATCACGAAAGGCATACGTAGAGACTCCTCATACATCATACGCTTATCGAAGAAACCATGCTCTCCTAAGAAATAACCTTGGTCGGATACGTACACCACGATCGTATTATCGGCGATTCCCATATCGTCCAGCGCTTTCAATAACTTCCCGATATTATCGTCGATCGTAGCCCCGCAACGCAGATAGTCGCGCACCAATTTCTGGTAAGCGGCGCTACGGGCGGCAGATCGATGCATCCCCTTCGTCGTAAAAGGCAACTCCGGATACCGGCACCACCATTTATCAGGGTCTTGCGACGCCACGTCCCAACGACGGGCCAACTCCTCCAAAGGCTGTCCGGAGAAAGTACGTCCATTCGTCTCCGGCCCCCAATCAAATAAGTTCTCCGGTTCCGGGAAAACAACGCCGTCATACAAATGCCTCATCCGTTCTGGAAAATCCCAAGGTTCGTGTGTAGCCTTGAAATGACAACACATCATGAAAGGCCGGTCCTTATCGGCCTCTTTCATCCAACGGATCGCCTTATCTGTCACGATATCCGTGGAGAAACCTCGTACCCGCTCCCCGAAATTACGCTCACCCGGCCAAGGTTCCGTACAATTTATAAAAGTAGGGTCTCGGTACTCGCCTTGGTCATGGAACACGGAATAGAAGTCGAAACCTTGCGGTTGCGTTTTCAGATGCCATTTACCGACCAAAGCGGTCTGATAGCCTCCCGCCCGCATTTGCTTGGCGATATTATCCTGCTCCGGATCAAAAGAATCACTTAACGTGTAGACACCGTTCACGTGACTATAGGCTCCGGTCAAGATCGCCGCGCGACTCGGAGAAGAGATCGAGTTCGTACAAAAACAATTATCCAATACGCAACCCTCCGCAGCCAAGCGACGGATATTCTCGTTGCGGGCATATTCCCCCAACACGCCCCCGTAAATACCCCACGATTGGGAAGTATGATCATCCGATAGGATAAACAAGATATTGGGACGTTCCTCTTGCGCCGGTTTATTGGCGGCAAAGAGAGACTGCCCGTTTCCCGAAAGACAACAGGCAGTCATTCCGATACTAATGATCGATTGTTTCATAAGTCATGACGTTTTTTCCCTTGTACTAAACCCGGTTCCCTACGTTCCGTACCCTTCATACGAGTCAAGTCATCCCCTAACTCATGGCGTTTCTGGTCCGCGATCTTCATCAATTTAGCGGCTTCCTCCGGATATTGGGTAATCACGTTATAACGCTCTCCCGGATCACGGCGCAGGTCGTACATCTCCGGCTTCATGATCTCCAGATTCGTCAACTTACCCGGCTGGCCGTCGTTTCCCGGCTCATAAGCCCCATAAGTAACGTATTTATGGGGGAATACCAATTTGAACATTCCATCCGTAACAGCCTCCAAGTCATTCTTTCGATAGTAATAGACGAAAGACTCACGTGGGTTGGCGTCTTTTTTACCCTCGATCAACGGCAAGATACTTACTCCGTCAATCTTGCGAGGAGGAAGCGGAGCCTGCGTGATCTCGGCGAACGTAGGAAGAAGGTCGATATTAGAAGCTAACTTATTACAAGTCGTGCCCGGTAACGTCTTACCTTTCCAGTACATGATACAAGGAACCCGGTTACCACCATCAAAGGTCGTAGCCTTTGCCTCACGTAACCCACCGGCTGAACCGGCATGATTCCCGTAATTGGTCCAAGGGCCATTATCGGAAGTCAAGATCACCAACGTATTATCTTCCAAGCCCAGCTCACGCAATGCCTTGAATATCTCACCTACACTCCAGTCGATCTCCATCATCACGTCGCCATATAAACCCTGCTCGCTCTTTCCCTTGAATTTATCGGAAACGGCCAACGGTACATGGGGCATATTATGGGCCAGATACAAGAAGAAAGGCTTATTCTTATTCTTCTTGATGAAATTAACAGAACGGGTGGTATAATCCGTAGTCAACCGTGTTTGGTCCGTATTATAACCGATAATCTCATTTCCGTCATAAGTCGGCAAATCTGGGAAATTAAAGACCTCACCTTGTTGCGGGTGGAATGGCCACATATCGTTAGAATACGGCAACCCATAATACTCATCGAAGCCATTTTGCAAGGGGAGGAACTCCTTTTGGCTACCTAAATGCCATTTACCGAAGATAGCGGTACTATATCCTTTCTGTTTCAATACCTCTGCGATCGTCATCTCCTCTGGATGGACACCGTAGTTCGAATCTGGCCCCGGAGCGCCGGAAAAACCGATACGATTCGGATAGCAGCCGGTCAACAAGCCGGCACGAGAGGCTCCACTGATCGGTTGTCCTACCAAAAAGTGCGTAAAACGAACGCCTTCCGCCGCCATCTTATCGATATTCGGAGTGGTATATCCGTAAGCTCCATTAAAAGAAAAATCTCCGTAACCCACATCATCCAAATTGATTAGGACGATATTCGTGTAATCAGCGGCTATGCCTGCCATTGAAAAAGCTGAGGCGGCCGTCAGTAACATTAGTTTATTCTTCATGATATTATTTATTGAAATATTGGCTTTGAAGTGCCATCCTGTGTTTGGCACTTCAAAGATAACAGTTTTTAATTTACCCAAGAATTAATCCCAGTTCGGATTTTGCTCCAAATTAGGGTTCAAGACTGTTTGGTTATAAGGGATCGGCCATAAATAATCTCGTTTCGGATTAAAAGAACGTTTCACGACTTCTATTCCCTCATAATTATGCATCATACCATTATTTTCTTTCTCGGCGGTTTTCCAGCGCAAGATATCCGAATAGTAGAGTCCTTCAAAGGTCAACTCGATACGGCGTTCACGGCGGATTACCTCACGCATCTGATCTTTCGTCAAACCTTTTGGTACTTCCGGCATATTGATATCCGGGCGCCTACGCAATTGGTTGATGGCATCATAAACTGACTGATCAGGACCACTCGCCTCATTCTGCGCCTCGGCATACGTCAACAGAACTTCCGCATAACGAATTAAAATGAAATTGAAAGCCGAACGTTCTACTAAAGGAATCGTTACATCATCCTCATAAGAAGTGTATTTCTTCACACCGAAACCCGTAGTCGCCACATCTTCTTTTGTGATCGTCTTTCCTAAATACGGATAACCGATGCAAACGATCGATTTCAATAAACGGGGATCTCTGTTCTCATACGGACGAGCCGGATCATAAAGCGGTGACTCTTCTATCGTCTTCCCGTCAATACAGAGATATGTATCAACCAGTTCCTTCAAGGGAGCCGGACGATTCAAGCGCCAGATATTCTGATCATAATCCGTTGGATACTCCGGCAATTTCGCTTCTATATCAAAGATTACCTCACAATTATATTTATTATCTTCGCTAAAGAAATGACGATAATCATTGAATAATTGATAAACGCCAGACTCTATTACCTGCTTAGCAGCTTGGGCCGCCTCCGCCCAACGAGAATTATATAATAAAGTACGGGCTTTTAACGCTAACGCAGCACCTTTTGTCGCACGTCCCAAGTCTGAGCTAGCATAGGTGTCCGGTAGCACGGCAGCGGCCTCCTCCAAATCCTTGACAATCTGATTCACTACCTCTTCCTTGGAATTGCGAGGTAATTCGGCTTGCTCATCCGCATTGGGAGCATCTATAATCAGCGGTACACCTCCGAATTTATCGACCAGACTTAAATAATAGAAAGCTCGTAAGAACTTGGCTTCACCCACCATCTTCGCCTTCTCCGACTCATCCATATCGACACCTCCGACATTAGCGATGAAAGTATTCGTACGGCCAATACCAACATAACAGTTCTTCCATAAACTTCCGATTAGAGCCGTAGTAGACAAATGTTCACCCTTTCCAATCGCTTGCGTACCATTCGCCTCGTTATAAGGCATCGCATTCGCTGTCAACATATCGAATTCCATCGTATGCAATGAACGCCAAGGTTTCAATGCGTTGTAACATCCCATTATACCGGCACTCGCATGCTCTTTTGTCTTCCAGAATGTTTCCGTGGAATATTGATCGGAAGGATCTACATCCAACCAGCTATCGCAAGCGGTTAAACTCATACAAGCGACAGCGACACATATCATCTTATATATTTTACATCTCATATTATTATTCCTTATTATTTAAAATGTGACATTAACACCTGCCGTATAAGTCCGTACAGACGGATAGGCATACCAGTTGCTTCCCTTCAAGTTCTTCTCCGGATCAAAATCCTTCATCGGAGAGAACGTGAATAAGTTTTGCGCATTGACAAAGACCTTCAATCTCTTAACAACACCGCTTTTCAAGAAAGAGACCGGTACGTTATAAGAAAGTTGCAAGTTCTTCAAACGTAAATAAGAGGCGTTTCTCAACCAGAAATCATTTGTACGGAAATTCTCGTTCAAGCATCCTTCATATGTAGTCAAGATAGGCAATGTAGCGCTGGTTCCCCGCTCGGGAGTCCAAGCATCCGTCAACCATTGTTCCGGCAAACCACAACCAAACCATAAAGGAGTAGCACCAATGCGGTCTCCATATGTATAGACATCAGTTACACCTTGGAAGAAAGCGCCCAGATCCCAATCCTTATATCCTAAGTTGATATTGAATCCATAAGTTATCTTTGGAATCACACCACCACGTATCTGGCGGTCATCTTCGGTAATTTTCCCATCTCCATTCGTATCCTCAAACTTCAGATATCCCGGTTTAGTAGCCGCGGTTTGATACGGACTATTCTTGATTTCCTCCTCAGATTGGAAAATACCGATAGCATGAAGCATATAATAAGAATCGATAGGCTTTCCTTCTTCCAAGATAAACATTCCATCAATGATTGTTTGCCCCTTCAAGCTAACGATCTTATTTTTGATAAAGGTCATATTTCCATTTACCTCGTAACGGAAGTTCCCGATATTGTTCCGATACCCCATATTCAACTCGAAACCTTTATTGCTCACCTCGCCGATATTACGGATCGGCCCATCCAGACCACCTACTTGATCCGGCAAAGTAACCTTACGCAAGATGTCGGAAGTACGTTTATCAAAGAACTCGAAAGAGAAATCCAAGTTTCCGTTTAATAAGCTAGCGTCAATACCGACATTCGTCATGGTCGTTGTCTCCCATGTAATGTTCGGATCGTTATAAGCGGTAATAGCCGCTCCGGATTGCATCGCTCCATTCAACGGGTAGTTATAATCCGTGATTGAACCATCATTTTTTATCACCTTCAAGTTCATTAGGTCCACGTAGCGGAACAAATCGATACGCTCGTTACCCAATTGTCCCCAAGAAGCTCTCAATTTCAGATTGTAGATCCAAGGAATATCTTTCATAAATTCTTCCTCGCTCAAACGCCATCCGGCAGAGAATGAAGGGAAAATACCCCAACGATTTCCTTTGGCAAAACGGGACGAACCATCATAACGAAAGTTACCCTCAAATAAATAACGGTCTTTATAACCATAATTCACCCTACCAAAATAAGACATCAAGACTGATCTCGAGGAAGTGCCCGCTACACTCGGATTACTAGAACCTGCGTTTAATTCGTGCAACTCGTTCCCTAAGAAACCTTCTACCTTAGCGGAAAACTCAGTCTTATCATCGCTCTCAAAACTATAGCCAGCCAATACTTTTACGTCATGGGCATCATTGAACTTCTTGCCCCAAGATAAAGTATTGAATACTGTAACTGCCAAGTCATTCTTATCACCTTTATAGGCATGGCGTGTATTCTGACCGTCATAAACCACTCGTTTCTCCTCATTGGTCTTCAACTGATATTCGTATACATCAGGCGCAAAACGAGATTGCAGATAATCATATTTGTTTAAACCGACATTCAGGTTATAAACGATATCAAACGGAAGCTTATATTCCGCAGACAAATTCGCCAACATACGCAAGGACTTATGCTTGTTCTCGCCCTCATCGGCCAACGCCAACGGATGGCGATAGATATTATGCCCAGGAGTACGGATAAAGGTATCCGCATAGCGACCATCGGCCGTATAAGTCGGGTGGAAAGCCTGCGCTTTATAAGTCATCTCCACTAAGTTTGCCACACCCGCTACCGGCTCATTATAGATCTGATAATGCGCATTGATATTAGCGCCGATCTTCAAACGGCTATTTACCTGAGCAGTCGTATTCACAGCTAAGGTATATTTATTGGAATCCGTTCCACGCAATACTCCATTTTGATCACCATAGCCTAAAGATACGGAATACGTATATTTATCATCACCTCCGGAGAAACGTATGTTATGCTCCATAATAAAGGCATTATTATACATAATATCCAACCAATTATTCTGCGGATACATAATCGGGTCTGTTAACATACCTTGTTTGTACTCCTCGATTAACGCATCAGAATAATCCACCGTTAGTTTACCTTCGTTCCGTTGCGCTTGGTTTCTCATTTCCATAAACACGACCGGATCATATATGAAGTTAGGCAGATAGGTAGCCTGCTGCACGCCGAAATAGTTATTATAATCGACGGTAAACTTACCTTTCTTTCCCCCCTTTGTCTTTACCAAGACAACGCCATTCGCCGCACGAGAACCGTAGATAGCGGAAGAAGCCGCATCTTTCAATACGGAAATACTCTCAATATCATTCGGATTTACCGCTTCCAACGGGAACTCGATACCATCCACCAAAATCAACGGGTTATTATCGTTCAAGGTTCCCTGACCACGAATACGAATCGTCGCCCCGTCCGCTCCCGGCTGAGCACCCGCTTGATTTACGTAAACACCTTGCGTACCTTGCAACGCTTGGGTCGAGTTGGTGATCGGACGATTCTCCAACGTCTCCGCATCCAAAGAGGAGATCGCTCCCGTTAAATTCACTTTCTTCTGCGTTCCGTAACCTACGACCACAACCTCATCCAACTTCTGGGTATCCTCGGACAGGCTAACCATTACTTTCGAAGAATTACCGACCTCGACCGTACGATCCGTATAACCAATATAAGAAACTACCAAAATCGCATTGTCCGGTACTTCCAGACTGAAGTTTCCATCGATATCCGTAATCGTTCCGTTCGTAGTGCCTTTAACGACAACATTCGCCCCGATAATGGGTTCTCCCAACGCATCTTTTACTTGCCCGGTAATCTTTCGTGGCGAAGACTGGAATAAGGCATTCGGATGTGAGACACTTGAAACACTCTTTGACTTAATTATAATCTGCCGGTCTACAATCTCATATTGGTATCCCGTATTTTTCAAGGCTTGCTCTAAGACCTCCTCTAACGAAGCATTATTTGCTTTTACACTCGTTTTCCTATTTACATTTACTTGATTATCATTCAAGAAGAACGTGTACTCACTATTTTTCTCTATTTCTTTTAGCACTTCCGATATACTGCAATCCTGTTTATTCATGGAAAGCTTATAATTCTGTCCATAGGTAGAAGCGGATACAGTGCATGCGAAAGCCAAGGATAACAACGCACTTATCTTCATGACTCGGTTTACTTTTCTGATTTTTTTCATAACTTTGTAATGTTTCTGATGAATAAATTAGCAGGTGTGTCGGCCTCTCAACTCCTAACGCCTGCCGTCAAGAACATTTGATCAGGAGGAGAAACCTAGTTTTTCCTCCTGTTTTTTTATTAGACTCAAGAACTGTTAACAAGCATATCTCTTAGAATTTAACGTTAGACACTCATTTATCTCCCTTTATATATAGTTCATATTCATTGTCTTTCTCTCTGTATTTAATGGGCGACGTATTGCTCAGCATAAACAGGATTCGCTCCAAGGACTCATCCCGTACCTTAAACGTAAACCGATATTTCTCCGCTATCTCCTTCGGGCACTTTATCTTCCGCCCGAACCAAGGCTCCAGACGGGTAAGGATCATGCTCAAGCGTTCGTTCTCAAAACTGAGGACACCGTTACGCCAACCCGAATACTCCTCGGCATTAACCGTCTTAACTCTAACGGTATTCGCTTGTTTGTCGAAAACCAACATCTCGTTCGGGTTCAATATCACCTCACGCCTGTTCTTCACATTGGGACCTCCCAAGCCAATCTTCACCTTACCGTTTAACAGGATCGTCTCCAACTTGCTCTCGGAATCATAATTGAAAACCTCGAAGGCCGTGCCCAAGGCCGTTACATCCATGTTCTTGGTATGCACGGTAAATGGTCTTTCCCGATCTTTCGCCACGTCGAAGAAGGCTTGCCCTTTTAATTCCACATCACGGGTCTTGCCATCGAAACTCTTTGGGTAGATCAATTGGCTATTCGGCCCCATTCTCACGGTCGTGCCGTCCGATAAGGAAACCGACTCTATGCAACGGACACCGGAGGCCATTACATATATATATTGATCTTCTTTCGTATGAGACCAATAAACTACGCTTCCTACACCTAAAAGTAGCAATATGGAGGCGGCTATCGCCGTAATCTTATAGACCCAGAGTTTACGGACACCGTTTGTCGCCATTGTCCGGGCTATGATTCGTTCCCACATGCGATTCCCCACCACGGGATTCACGCGATCCGCAGCCTCGTCCCATTGGGAACGCATACGCTCTTCCACTTTGGGGTCACACAGCAAACGTTGCCGATCTTTCTCATCCAGAGCATCTCGCATCAACTTCTTCAATATCGTTCTCGTATCTTCGCTCATGTTTATTATTCTTGTTCTATTTATAAATACACGCCACGACTCCCTCCCCCCTATTGGAAGATAAAAAAATTCGCTTAGGTTAATCAAATTCAGATAAGATACCCAAATACGATTGAAAAATAATCATGCCTAAAGCCTCAAGTACAATTAAATGTCCATTACTTATAGGTACTCTTTAAAATTATCTTTACGAAATTGTATTTTATCAGTATCTTCCTTGCTTTCCATCCTTATATTTCCGTCCTTTGTATTCAATGAAATTGGTTGCCGACGGTGTCGGCAGTATTTCCGACGCCGTCAGCAATATTTCCGACAGCGTCAGCAGCATTGCCGAGGGCGTCGGCAACCGATTTCATCAAATAGAAACGCCAAAGAGATAAACGTTAAATCTCCGAGGCATCCTATACATTATCCATTTAAATAACGAGAAAATCATGGGAAAACCAAGAAGGGGCATCCAAGTCAGTATTTATAATACACCGGGCAATGAACAACGCAGGCCAACATCCTGCGCACGAGTCATCACCAGAGATACCAAACGCATGAACGATATATGTGAGTATATTTCCGAATGCTCATCCGTCACCTCCGCCGACATAAAAGGTGTATTGGAGGCGCTTACTTCCTATATCGGCAGGGAATTATCCTATGGGTACAGCGTGGAACTGGAAGGATTGGGACATTTCTCGCCATCGGTAAAAAGCAAAGAAGTAACGGACCAGAAAGGAAATACTAAATCAAGCGCTAGCATACACGGCGTTAACTTCCGCTGCTCTCCCCGACTGAAGGAGATGGTAAAAAAGAACGCCCCCATCTTGGTTAAACGGGAAAATCTGCCCAAAACGGGAATCGAGGGAAGGAAGACTAAGATGTTATCTTATCTAGAAAGAAACTCATATATAAATCTCACCGATTACGCCGGCTTGAACAATTGTACCCGCTACCGTGCGAGCGAGGATATCAAGCAATTTATCAAGGATAACGTAATAGCCAGCGTAGGATATCGAACACACCGGATTTATGTGCTGCCTGAAAAAGAAGACGAGCAAAACTAAAACTTAAGACGCAGTGGCACTTCCGGACTCTACAAATACGTGACCTAGGAAAGCGCTAGATAAACCAGATAAGTAACATGATATTTTTCTTCAAGAACTTCAAGGCTTCGCTGATTTGGTTCTCAACGGTCTTCTCGGAAATATTGAGTTGGAAGGCTATCTCTTTATAGCTTTTATGCTCCTTCCGGCTTAGATTAAAGATAACCCGGCGTCTTTCCGGCAATTCCTCTATCAAATGATCGATATACTCCCCCAGGTTATAGGCGGTGATCTCTTCCTCTAGGTCGTAGGAGGTCTCCATAACGGACAAGACCGTCATTTTATAAAAGTCCTCGTTCACGTTCTTCCGGTGATGATTAAAGATCAAGTTACGGGTGATGATAAACAGAAGACCCTTGAAGTTATCATCCTCCCGGATGAATTCCCTCGACTCCCAGACCTTGATAAACACCTCTTGTACCACATCCTCGGCTACATCCCGATTATTCAAATAAAGCCCGCAGAAATGATAAACCTTTTCCCAATATTGTTTATACAACATCGAAAAAGCCTCCCTATCTCCTTCTTTCAACGACTTTATAATTTGTCTCTCTTTCATTTAGCATCACATATCGTTTCGCGAAGATAATAAAATCATATACTAATAAAAGTTAATGACATCCCAGTTCTCCCGGACTTCTTTGTACTATTAATATAGCACGAGAAATAATGGAAGAAGAAAACAAACATATAAGCGATTTATTAATCCGATACGTAAATGGACTCTATACACGGAACGATATAGAGACCTTGCGGAAGCTAGCCGCATCCATAACGAAGCGAGCAGAATTAGAAAGCGAAATGGACCGGGTCTGGAACGAGGCGCAAGACTTACCTCAATCCGATTCCCATAATCATCTGCTTTATAAGAAGGAGGCGCAAGACCTGTTGGATAAGACACGTAAAAGAGAAAGAAGAATCTCCCTATCCACTTTCATCAAGTACGCGGCGAGCATAGCGATTATCGTTTCCATCGGATTCGGAGCGAAACTATACCTAAATCATTCAGCAAAGCAGCATACATCTGCCAGCGACCATCTCCTAACGGAAATAAGCGTCAATCATGGCGAACATAAGCAAGTCACCCTTCCCGATGGCACGGTCGTTCATCTAAACGCCGGTACCGTCATGCGATACCCAACGGAATTTACCTCTGACATCCGTTTGGTAGAAATGGAAGGAGAAGCTTTTTTCAATGTCATGAGAGACGAGGGCAAGCCCTTCATCGTCCGTACCCGGCAAGCCGACGTAAAAGTACTCGGAACCTCTTTCAACGTAAAAGCCTATCAAGAGGATGAGTTGATGGCCGTCAGCGTTCGGACCGGAAAAGTTGAGGTGGATATGCCCGAAAGCGTAATGCGCCTATTACCGAACGAGCAGATAATCGTGAATAACACAAATGGAGAGATTCTTAAAAAGAACGAGGACGCCCAAAAAGTAACGGCTTGGCTGCAAGGCGGCCTTTATTTCAACCGGACACCTATCAGTAGCGTTATACACGATTTGGAGCGAATGTATAATCAAGAGATCGTACTCGATCCGAATGTCGTATTCGACGATTACATCTATGGCGAGCACGACAATAAAAGTCTGGAAGCCGTACTGAACGCAATTCAATATTCAACCGGCATCCGATACCGGAAAGAAGAAAGTCGGATCGTGTTATATAAAACGAGTCATTAACCTTAAAATCGATTTGCCCATGAAAGATACGACATAAGCTTAGCCACATAAAAAAGGGAAACCGACCTCTGACCTTCGATCTCCCTTTATCTTTCCCGATATGTACACCCTTGGATTGGACCCCCTTGGAGATTACATAAATCGGACTGTTTTTAAAAGTGTATAAAAACAACCTTTAAACATACAAAATTATGAACTTTCCAACTATTACTAGGAATAATTGGATGTGTTGTTCTATTATTTTAGTTTTTTTAGCGTTAGGCTCCCCTGAACCTCTGCAAGCGCAAGAAAATCAGAAAGAAAGAATAACAATTCAAGTCAAAAACCAACCCATACAGAAAGTCTTTGATGATTTGTCGAAGCAGACAGGATTAAAATTTTTCTATGGAGAAGCCATCGCGAACCGGAACGTACAGGTTAACCTAAAGTTCAAAAACGCTCCCGTCAACAGCGTATTGAACGAGATCACCCGGCAAGCCAATCTTTATTTTAAGCGGGAGAATAACACGATAGCCGTCAGTCTCGGAAACGCGGGCAACGCCTCCGTTCCGGTGACGCAAGACCGAAAAGTGACCGGTATCATTACAGATGAACGGGGCGAACCGATCATCGGAGCGAATGTCGTGGTAAAAGGTACGTCAAATGGTACAGTTACCGACCTGAACGGTCAGTACAGCATCGAGGCGAACGGTAAATCGATCCTACTCATATCCTACATCGGCTATTTATCGGAAGAAGTGGCCGTAGGCAACAACAAAACCCTCAATATCCAGCTAAAGGAAGACACCCAGAAGCTTGATGAGGTAGTCGTGATCGGTTACGGAACACAGAAACGAAGCAATCTTTCCGGAGCGATCTCGAAAATATCCTCCGAGGTAATCGACTCTAAGCCGGTTACAAATGTCCTGTCCGCCTTGCAAGGAGAAATTCCCGGTATGGTCGTTCAGCGAACATCCGGACAACCGGGTAACGAGGAATTCGACTTGAACGTGCGTGGCGCCTCCTCCACGAACGGAGGGAATACCCCGCTAGTCTTGGTCGACGGAATCCCCGGGGATATGAATATGATCAACCCGCAGGATATCGAGGCTATATCGGTATTGAAAGATGCCTCAGCCTCCATATATGGTTCCCGTGCCGCCGGAGGTGTTGTATTAATCACGACTAAGAAAGGAAAGAGCGGAGCACCGAAACTTACTTACAACGGGAACTTGGCGATCACGAAAATGACCGGAATCATGAAAGCCCCGACAAATTATGAGATGGCGATTATGGATAACGAGGCGAACATACACAACGGTGCCGCCCCACTCTATACCCAAGAGCTTCTGGATCGCATCTTAGCGAACGATCCGAACCCTATCGACCATCCCACCCAACCCGGCTGGAAGCTCTTTTTCACGAACACGGACTGGATGGACGAGTTGCTGACCAATGGCGTACAACATCGCCATAACCTAACAATCTCCGGTGGAGGCGAGAAGTCTAACTATTACCTATCCGCCGGCTACAGCAAACAATTTGGCGTGGTAAAATATGCAGACGATAATAATACCAAATACAATCTGCGTATGAATTATGATTATCGATTGGCAAAGTGGCTAAAATTAGAGACAAAGGTATCTTTGGATAACCAGAAACGTACGGACATAGGAAGTAATGGCGCTTGGGTGATCGGCGAGGCGATGTTTGATATGCCGAACTTCCCGATCTATAACGCCAACGGAGAGTTCTTCACGCAAGGAGGCTGGAGCAACGCGATAGCGCTGGCCAAGGAAAGCGAGACCGCCACGTTCAATACCCGGGAGATGAACGGTAACTTTAGATTGATCGCCGATATCACGGACGGACTCGTGTTTAACGCTCAAGTGGGCTTAAACTACAAAAACAAGAATAACGAGGATATAGCGAAAGCCATCCCGCTCTATACATGGGACGGTGACATCAATTATTATACGGGAGCAGGTAGTCCCGAACAATCCGCTGTAGATCGTACGACCGAGGAAACCATCTATCAAAATTATACGGCTTACTTGAATTATAATAAGAACTTCGGACTGGATCATCATTTAGATGCCATGTTAGGTATGGCTTATGAGGCAGAAGAGGTCCGTATGTTCATGGCACGCCGAGATAATTTCATCACAGACGAATTATGGGAACTCAACCTTGGTGGCACCGGAAATATGAAGAACGACGCCAAAGCTGAACATTGGGCGACAAGCTCGGCTTTCGCCCGTATCGGATACAGCTTCAAGAATAAGTATATCTTGGAGACAAACTTCCGCTACGATGGTTCCTCCCGCTTCGCCCCGGGTAACCGTTGGAGAATGTTCCCCGGCGTATCCGCTAGCTGGCGTATCTCTCAAGAGGAATTCCTAAAGAGCTCTAAGGTATTCAACGAATTGAAACTAAGAGCTTCTTACGGACAAACAGGTAATCAAGAAGGTATTCGTCTATACGATTATATCCAGTTGCTAAAATTCAGGGACGACGGTTGGGGAACTAAATTGACCTATCCTTTCGGCAGCGGTTCACAAACACAAGCGATGGGGCTGGATGTCTTAGCCGGCGTAAATCGCACATGGGAGATCTTGGAGAATATCAACGCAGGTATTGATGCCGCTTTCTTAGACTCCCGCTTAGGATTCTCTTTCGACTACTTCGTGAAGATGAACAATAATATGTTGATCCCCGTAACTTATCCCAGTATGCTAGGGGCAACTCCCCCGGATACGAACTCGGGCAAATTGCGTACGAATGGCTTCGAGCTTACCTTAAACTGGACGGACAAAATCGGTAATGTCGAATATTCCGCACAATTCCAATTGAGCGACGCTAAGAACAAGCTCGTGGAATACGGAGGCTCGGACACTTATGAGCTAGGCTTGAACAAGACGAGAGAAGGATATCCCATCAACTCCTATTTCGCCTATGTATATGATGGCGTAGTCAAGGACCAAGCGGATCTGGACGCTTACAAGAAGCTGGAAGGCGTACCCTCTAATATCGGTATCGGCGATGCCAAATTCAAGGATCTGAACGGCGATGGGAAAATCTCCACTTACGGTGATAAGGAAGGGGACGACGGCGACGCTAAGTATGTCGGCTCAACCACTCCCCGATATACATTCGGATTAAACTTGGGTGCCAAGTGGAACAACTTTGATATCAGCGTATTCTTCCAAGGAGTCGCTAAACGCACCTTGTTCCGTGAAGGTGAGTTCTCCATGCCTTGGAGCGACTGGTGGAGATATCCGCCTCAGTTCTATTACGGGCAAACCTGGAATGAGGATCGTCAAGACGCATATTATCCTCGTCTGACCCACGGCGATATCAGGCATTGGAACTACCAAGCGTCTACGATGCAAAAGATCAACGCCGCTTACGTACGCCTAAAGAACATCCAGATCGGATATACCCTGCCGAAAAGCTTATTGCAGAAGATCGGTATCGAGCGGACCCGTTTTTATGTAAGCGGACAAGACTTATTCGAGATACACGGGGTAAAAGGCGGTTGGGACCCAGAGTCTGACACCGGAGGTTTCAACTATCCGTTCCAACGTTACTACTCATTTGGTATCGACTTGACTTTCTAAGGTTTTCTATTTAATAAAACGAATATTATGAAACGATTCAATATAATTATCACGTTATCCGCCACCTTAGGACTATTCAGTTGTGAGCTGGATAAAATGCCAATGGATCAAGTGTCGGACGCTGTATTCTGGCAAAAGCCGGCCGACTTTGAATTGGCCGCCAACGATTTCTATTTTGGGCTCCAAGAGGTCTCCCAATATATAGACATGAACTCGGATATCGCCTTTGGTTCCGGCACGAACGATGTCAGCGACGGTTCCTATCTGGCCCCGGTCAACTCGGATGATTGGGACAACCCATGGAAATTTGTCCAATCTACCTCTTATTTGCTTAAGAAAGCGGAGGAATCCGGTTTGTCGGACGAAGAGATCGGACGTTGGAAAGCAGAAGCGCATTTCTTCCGTGCCTACAACTATTGGAAATTGGTGAAAACTTATGGAGGAGTACCCAAGATAGACATCCCGTTAAATACCTCCTCGGAGGAACTTTACACACCTCGTTCCAGCCAACAGGAGATCATCGATTTTATTATCGAGGACTTGGATAAGGCCATTCCTCTCCTTCCGAAGCAAAGCGGACTGACCGCTGAGGAATTAGGACGTACCACGCAAGGGGCGGCATTAGCTCTCAAGGCCCGTGCGGCCTTGTTCGAAGGAACTTGGCAAAAATACCACGGGATGGCGGACGCAGGCAAATACCTCGACCTAGCTATCCAAGCGGCCCAAGCCATTGTCGATTCCAAGGAGTATGAACTATATCGCGAGAAAGGAGAACTCAGTTACAAATATCTTCATATCCTAGAAGGCGACGACAGCAAGGAAGTCTTGTTGGCAAGACGGTATTACAAATTGAGAGCGACTCATAACTGGACCCGGGAACTATTATTAGGTGCCATGGTACCGACAAAGAACCTTGCGGACGTATACCTTTGTACCGATGGTTTACCTATCGATAAATCCAAGTTGTTCAAAGGATTCCAAACCCAGACAAGCGAATTTGAGAACCGGGATTCCCGGATGGCGCAAACGTTTGTCGTACCCGGTAGCGAGATATTCTCGGAAGGGGGCGGATGGGCAACCGTAGAGCCGGGATTCATCGGTAACAATTCTACCCGGACCGGATACATGATCCGCAAGTTTATGGATGAAACGCTTGATGCCGTACAATTCATTGGGGAATACGATTTCAAGGAATTCCGTTACGGAGAGGTCCTATTAATCTTGGCCGAGGCTTTATACGAGAAGAACGGACAGATCACGGACGAGCAATTAGACCTGACCATTAATGACCTGCGAAACCGGGCGAATATGCCTCGCTTGACCAATGCGTTTGTAGCTACGAACGGACTGAATATGCAGGAAGAGATCCGGCGTGAGAGAACCGTGGAACTGGCATTCGAAGGATATCGCCGGGACGACCTACGTCGTTGGGGCACGGCGGAAACGGTTCTTCCCCTTGCGATCCGTGGCGTGAAATTCGTGGGTACGGAGTATCAACAGAAATTCCCGGAGTTGGTGATCGGGCAGGATATACAGGTGGATAGCGATGGCTTTATCATCGCCCAACCCGCATCCGCCCGCAAGTTCCAGACACCGAAGCATTGGCTGTCACCGATACCTTTGCAACAGGTACAATTGTCGAAAGGAACCTTGGAACAGAATCCGGGCTGGTAAGGGTTTTTCCAAGAATAAGCGACTATATATATGAGGGTAGGCCCTACCTATACGAGAAGGTAGGGCCTACCTATCCGGGAGGGGAATCCCATTTAAATATGAATTATCTTAAATTTTTATAGCATGAAGAAATACTTTTTAGCGGTAGCTAGTTTTTTTATTTATTCTCATATCAGTCTAGGCCAAGTGTATCCGGGGCAGATGGATTCCACGTTTGTCCCTGTACGGAGTCATCACTATGACCCGGAGTTAACATTTGATTTTTGCGTGAATGAACCCGCTTGGAGCAATCAGGCGGGTATCCATTCCGCCTTCGGATCGACCGACCGGCTTTATTTCCGGAAGGAAGTACCCGTAAACCATGACAACGATTTATCATCTTCCTACTCTACGACCGTTTGGAGGGGGGAAAGAGCGAATGCCCAGATATTGGTATGGTCGTCAGAAGCGTTGGAACAAGTACGTGTCTCTACGCAGGACTTGAGGAGCGCCGAGGGAAACATCATCCCGAAAGATCGGATTACCTTCGAGTTGGTGCGTTACGTATTGTCCAATTATCCGTATGCCGAGAAAAAAGCCATCTGCGGGGAATCTCCCTACAAATCCGGTTTCCTGATGCCAGACCGTTTCGAGACGCTGGACCGCTTCGATCTCCCTTCCCAAACCACCCGTCCGGTATGGATGATGGTGGATGTGCCGAGAGGAACCGTTCCCGGCACGTATAAAGGACAGGTGGAGGTGCGGGCGAAAGGCAAGGCTCCTCAACTATTGAATCTGGAGATCGTGGTGCAAAACCAGTTTCTCCCCTATCCGAAAGACTGGAAATACCGTCTGGACCTATGGCAGAACCCGTGGGCCGTGGCATGGTACAATCACGTGGAACCGTGGTCACCAGAACATAAAATGCTTCTCAAGCAGCATTTGAAGCATTATGCCGATGCGGGTGGTACCTACATCACGACTTATGGAGTACATTCTCCTTGGTCCGATAACTCCTATATGATCGAGGGGGGTATGATCGAGTGGATCAAGAAAGCAGACGGCACATGGGCCTTCGACTACAAGATCTTCGACGAGTACGTAGAATTAGCAATGGAATGTGGCATCGACGAGGCAATCACCCTCTATACCCCGATTCCTTGGGGATTCCGTCACCGCTATAAGGACGAGGCTACGGGCGATTATTCTTATATCAACTGGGCGCCAAGCTCAGAGGAATTCAAGAAGATGTGGAATATCTTCCTCACGGATTTCAAGTTCCACCTGGAAGCTAAAAGCTGGTTGGACATCACCTATATCGGAATCAACGAGAATCCGATGGAAGAGACCTTAGCGGCTATCCATGTCGTGCGCAACCATGATAAATGCTGGAAGATCACTTACGCCGGCAATTGGCATAAGGAATTGGACGGACTGCTGGACGATTATTCTTTCCTTTACGGAGAGGAACCTACCATCGCCGAGCAAAAGGCACGGGCCGCCACCGGACGCACGTCCACCGTATACGTATGCTGTAACCCGCCGATCCCGAACAACTTCGTGTTCTCACCTCCTATCGAGGGACGTTGGATCAGTTGGTATGTAATGGCGTATGGGTACGACGGCTTCTTGCGATGGGCTTACGACGCTTGGCCGGAAGATGCCGATCGCGACGCACGTCATGGCTCTTGGGCAGCAGGCGATTGCTACATGGTATATCCGGGAGGCAAAAGTTGCATCCGCTTCGAGAAAATGAGAGAAGGTATCGTGGATTTCGAGAAGGTCCGTATCTTACGGGAACTGACCGCCCAATCGGGTAACGCTCAAGCTCAAGGCTTATTGAAGCAGCTAGACCAACATTTGTCTATCTTCCCGAAAGAGAAAGAGTTCGATGAGAACAAGATCTCGGCGGATGTACGTAAGGGTAACCTCATCATCCGTCAACTGTCCGATCTTTTGGCGAAATAATGGGCTTATATAGCAGGAAAGACATGAAAGCATATCGTTTAATCCTATCACTCATGGCAAGCGTAGCCGCAGGGCCGGCCTTCTCGCAAACAACAGGTGTTGTTTGCGAGAAGTTCGACCAGATACAGCTGACGCACGTATTGACGCCCACCGGCCCGCTACCGACCGCCTTGGATCCGAATGGCGTATACCCCTATATGAGTTATAGCGAGACCTCAAATCGTCCGGTGCCTAAAAGGTACCGGATGATCTCGCTAGAGAACAAGAAAGTCAAGGCTATCATCTGCCCCGATCTTTGCGGGAAAGTAATATCCCTCACTCACAAGGAGAGCGGCAAGGAGGTCTTGTACAGACCGGACGTAATCAAATACACACGGATATTACCCCGCTTCTATTTCGTGGCCGGGGGGATCGAGGTCAGTTTCCCGATCTCCCACTCTCCCACGCAAAATGAGCCGGTGCTTTACCAGATCGATCACACAGAAGACCGCACATATGTAACATGCGGAGAACGGGAACCTCATTACGGTATGCAATGGTCCGTAGAATATTCCTTAGGAGATAAGGACGAGTGCCTTACACAAAGGGTTGTTTACTACAACCCGGGAAAGCAAGCCTATCCATGGATGTCATGGTCCAACGCCGCCCTTCCTTGCGCACCGGATACCCAATACGATTTCCCGAACGGGACCGTATTATCCCATGCCTCCACGTTGGACACAATCGACTGGAAAACCGAAGGAACCCATCACGAACGGGATATCAAAGAGATGACCGGCTACTTCTGGAAAACGAAAGACGTGAATGCTTTCGGGGCCTACACTCCCTCCTTGGGCAGCGGGCTCTATCATATCGCCGACGAATCCAGTACGCCCGGTATCAAGCTATGGAGTTATGGCGTAGCCGGCGACAAGGAATGGTCCATGCTCAGTACCCCCGACCGGCAGCCTTACGTAGAAATCCAAGGTGGCCCGATCAGCGACCAATCTATCAAGCTCGAATTGCGTCCCGGCGAGAAAAAGAATCACGTAGAATATTGGATACCGACAGATCATCCTTTGGATATCTATTCCTTAAAGGTTCCGGCATTAAGGCTTCGCCCGATTGATCGCATCCCGCTATTCGACTGGGCCCGGAAGAATGAATCTTCCATCTGGATCGCCTTAGCCGATGCCTATAAGAATAAGTCCACGCTTCCCGCCGCCCCCTATCCGGAAGACGGGCAGTGGGCTCCATCCGGCATGGAAGATCTGGACGATGCTTTTCGTTGGGCGATCCAAATATCTCCCCGGCCGGAACGGGATTATTGGCAATTCCACTATGGGACTTGGTTGGCTGGAAGAGAACGTGTAGAGGAGGCGATCGAACAACTATCCATTCCGGATATCGATCTGGCGAAAGCTTTATTGGCAAGGCTATATGTTCGTCGGCAGGCGTGGGAAAAGGCGAGAGATACTTACGCCGCTATCCCCGAGACCTCGTGGTTGAACCTACATCCCCAGTTGGTTATCGAGCGGGATAAAGTATTAAAGAAGTTTGGAACAGAGGCTTTATCGGAACGGGAAAAATGGCTGGATAAGATAAACGCGTCCTCTGATGAATGGGTGGTCGAGCGAAAGGTACAGCTACTGATTGATAAGAAGCAATATCAAGAAGCCAAGGATTTATTACTATCCACCCGTTTCCAGAAAGTGCATCAAACTTACACCCGTACGGGACTTTGGGAACAGATCAACGAAGGCTTGGGCCTCTCCCCGCAACCTGTACCGGAACAACTCGGCGAGGATCGCTTAGCCCGGTTCGGTGCCTATCGGGAATATGAATAAAGGGAGGTGTGTGTTTAGAGCAGTAGCTTCATATAAGTCTCCGCATATTTAGCCAGAAACGCCCGGATCACTTTCAAGGCCGTAGAGATATGTTGTTGTACCGTATATACCGAGATACCCAAACTGTCGGCTATCTCCTTATGGGATTTCATATCTTTACGGCTCATATCAAAAACCCTTTTTTGTTGTGGGGTCAACGTTTCAAGCGCCTTATCCAACAATGCGTTTAAATCCGTATCCAATACCGAGTCCTCCGTCTCGTTCGTGCTATCCAATGAGGCGGACCGTATCTTATCCCTCAGCTCCAACTCACGATCCAGTCCCGCCAACAGGTTTAAGATCCGATTTTTCACGATCGTATACACATACGGGCCAAAAGGTACATTCGGGTTCAAGAAACGGCGATTTTGCCAAATAGAGGCGAAAGCATCCTGAAAAACATCTTCCGCCATATCCCGGGATTTAAGGAATTTCAAGGAAAACCACATCAAGCGATCCTTATACAGGGCATATAATTCACAAAAGGCCGACTCGTCCCCTTCTAGCAAGTCCGCCACAAGCCTTCTTTCTTTCTCTGAATCAATGTCTGCCATTCGACTTATTCTCCCACTTCGATTACATAGGTTCAAATGTATGCAAAATTCCCAAAGGTAAAAACAAATTGAACCAAAATCAGCAACTCCATCATACAGCTTTATAAACTCGCGATAACAAACATCTTTGCTCATTCGGA
This sequence comes from Parabacteroides sp. B2-S-102, assembly GCF_023656665.1. Lineage (NCBI taxonomy): Bacteria > Pseudomonadati > Bacteroidota > Bacteroidia > Bacteroidales > Tannerellaceae > Parabacteroides > Parabacteroides sp. B2-S-102. Next base: position 432,331 of record NZ_JAMOKM010000002.1, read on the forward strand.
AATAATCATGTATTTTTGTCTGTTCATTTAAGAAAGGATGATGTATTGATGAAAGTTTGTATCGCCGAAAAGCCGAGTGTGGCCCGGGAAATCGCGGAAGTATTAGGGGCAACCCAACGAATGAATGGGTATATCGAAGGAAACGGATATCAGGTAACTTGGACATTCGGGCATTTGTGTACCCTGAAAGAACCGCATGAATACGCGGAGAACTGGAAACGCTGGAGTCTGGGGTCGCTACCTATGATCCCTCCCCGGTTCGGTATCAAACTAATCGAGAATCCTACGTATGAGCAACAATTCAAGGTAATCGAGAGCCTGATGCAAAATGCCGAGATGGTCATTAACTGCGGTGATGCCGGCCAAGAGGGAGAGCTGATCCAACGCTGGGTCATGCAAAAGGCAGGTTGTAAATGCCCGGTCTACCGCCTTTGGATCTCCTCGCTTACGGAGGAGGCGATCCGGGAAGGTTTCCAAAAACTCAAAGAACAGACGGAATTCAATAAGTTATATGAGGCCGGGCTATCCCGTGCCATCGGTGACTGGTTGCTGGGGATGAACGCCACCCGCCTTTATACCTTGCGCTACGGGCAGAACCGGCAGGTATTATCGATCGGCCGTGTGCAAACCCCGACGCTCGCCTTGATCGTAAACCGGCAAGCCGAGATCGACAATTTCAAGCCGGAACCCTATTGGGAATTAAAGACCATTTACAGGAATACGACTTTCTCCGCCACGAAAGGTAAGTTCACGAAGAAAGAGGAAGGCGAGGCTTTTCTGGAGAAGGTAAAGGAACAGGATTTCACCGTTACCAGTATCACCGAGAAGAAAGGGAAGGAATTCGCCCCTCGCCTATTCGACTTGACCTCGTTGCAGGTGGAATGTAATAAGAAATTCGCGTTTACGGCGGACGATACCCTAAAGCTGATCCAATCGCTCTACGAGAAGAAGGTGACAACCTACCCGCGTGTCGACACGACTTTCCTTAGTGATGATATTTATCCGAAAGTTCCCAATACCTTGAAAGGGCTGGTGGATTATACGGAGCTTACCGCTCCTTTGATGAATCAGAAATTGCCGAAGAGCAAGAAGGTGTTCGATAACTCGAAGGTTACCGATCACCATGCGATTATCCCTACCGGAGTCCCCGCCCGCAATCTTACGGATACGGAACGGAAGGTGTACGATTTGGTAGCCCGTCGTTTTATCGCCGCCTTTTATCCGGATTGCGAGATATCGACCACTACGGTCTTGGGCCAAGTGGATAAGGTGGAATTCAAGGTGACCGGAAAGCAAATCCTCAAACCGGGTTGGCGTGTCGTATTCGGAGCCGAGCAGAAAGATCCGGAGGCTGAACCTATCGAGGAAGAAGGCGTATTGCCCGATTTCGTGAAAGGAGAAAGCGGCCCGCATAAACCGATCTTGAAAGAGACTTGGACCCAGCCTCCGAAACCCTATACGGAAGCTACTTTATTGCGGGCGATGGAAACCGCCGGTAAATTAGTGGATAATGACGAGCTGCGGGATGCCTTAAAGGAAAACGGTATCGGCCGTCCTTCTACCCGTGCGGCGATCATCGAGACTTTATTTAAGCGTAATTATATACGGAAGGAGCGCAAGAATCTTTATCCCACCGCTACCGGCGCGGAATTGATCGGCACGATCCATGAGGAACTGCTGAAAAGCGCGGAGTTGACGGGTCTTTGGGAGAAGAAGCTTCGCCAGATCGAGCGGGGAACTTATGAGGCCCGTACTTTCCTTGATGAGTTGAAGCAGATGGTAAACGAGGTCGTCATAAACGTTCTTTCCGACCAAACCCGGCGAACGATCACGATTGAGGATACGTCTAAAGTAGCTAAAGAAGAAGCTCTCAAAGACGAACCTAAGGAGAAAAAGGAAAAGAAACCTCGTAAGCCCCGTGCCAAGAAAGAGAAAACGGAGGCTGCTCCTAAATTGGAGCTTCCACCAACGGAAAAGCCCGTTTGCCCCATCTGTCACAAAGGCTCTATCCTCCGGGGCAAAACCGCTTATGGCTGCTCTGAATACAAGAATGGATGTACGTTCCGCTTGGATTACGCCACGTATGGAAATCTATTGACGGATGAGGAATTAAGCGCGGTTATCAATAAACTAAAGCCTTGATCACTTATCACCGTAATGCTCTTTCGCTTGGACAACCGTAACGATTACCCGCTCTTCCTCCACCGCATAGATCAAGCGATCCTTCTTATTGATCCTCCGCGACCAGTAGCCGGACCAATTATCTTTTAATGGTTCGGGCTTGCCGGTTCCGGTATACGGATGTTCATACAGTTCCTCAATCAAAGCGTATATTTTCTTCAAACTAGCCTTATCTCCGGCTCTTCTAAAAGACTCTATATCTTCTAAGGCTTGCTTGGTCGGTATAACTTCATACATAATCACTTCAATAAAAGTTCTTCCCACATCTCTTTTGTCAACTCTACCACTTCCCCATTCTCCCTTTGCTTCACAGATCGTCTGAAATGCTCAAGGTTCGCCGGGTTCGTGAAGAAAGGATCTTCCTTGGGAGTCGTGATACGCTTCAGGGCTGCTTTCGCTTTCTTTACCAACTCCATATCGTCAAGATCCAGCACTATACGGGCCAGTTCCGCTTTCTCGGCCTCCAAGGCCATCATCGCTTTTGTCATAGTTAATCCTCCTATTAATTAGTTATTTGCAAAAGTAGTAATTATTTTCAGCGAACCAAACTTGTTTATTCTTTATCTTCGCGCCACATAAACGATTTAAAATATGAGAACAGAATGGTTTCCTCTGGTAAACGAGGAGGGTGAGACGATCGGAAAGGCTACTCGCAAGGAATGTCATAGCGGAAGTAAGTTGCTACATCCCGTAATCCATTTACATATCTTTAATAAGGATGGAGATCTATATCTCCAAAAACGTTCCATGAACAAGGATATACAACCGGGAAAGTGGGACACGGCCGTAGGTGGGCATATTGATTATGGAGAAAGCGTGGAAGAGGCCCTGCGCCGTGAGGTTCGTGAGGAATTGGGCATTACTGATTTTACGCCTGTCTTCATCAAACGTTATATATTCGAGTCTTCCATAGAGAAGGAATTGGTAAACAGCTTCCGGACCACTTACGATGGCCCCATCACCCCCGATCCCGAGGAACTGGACGGAGGACGTTTCTGGCCGATCGAAGAGATCAAAGAGAATCTGGGGAAAGGCGCATTCACCCCGAATTTCGAAAAGGAATTCACCGCTATTTTCCTATAAGATAAAACGCTACACTTCAGCTAGAATAGTTATTCAAGAGCCTGTTCATTCTTCGTAAGATACAGTTACATTCTACAAACTACGGCGTAAACCGTACAGACCACGACGTAAACTATACAATCCATGCTGTGGTCTGTACGGTTCACGCCGTGCTTTGTAGAATGTAACTATATATGATTATCTTTATATATAGTAAATAAAATGTTTTGTCCTATAGTAATCGATCTATTATATTATAGCTGTAACCCCATATGTATCTTACCTCGAAACCTAACAATCTTTGCCTAAAGCACTAATACCTCTACCTTAAATCTAATGTTTGTTCAGACCTTAAAACTAATCTTATATATTAATGTGTGGTTTATACATATCTTGCGCTGTCAAACCGCATTCCTTTTTCATACGGATACAATAATCGAGCGTTCCTACCTCCGGCGTGATATTGTTGGAACCGAACGTGAACTTTACACCCGCGGCTTTCGCTTTCCGAATGATCGCTTTATTCGGAATATGATAAAGCTCGTTTATCTCCAAAGCCTTTCCGCTTTTTGCCAAGGCATCCACGAAGCGAGCGATACGCTCTTCTGTCCAAAATAGATCATATCGGTCACTCATCGCGTCGGGAAGGAAACAGGAATTCACGTACATATCGACCGGCTCTTCCAAGACAGAACAGATACGGTCCAACATCATATCCATATATGCTTGCTCATCATCGATAATCACTTCCTTGTTTACCCATAGGTGCGTACGCCGCCCCTTATGATCCAGAAACGTCATGGCATCGGTAAACACATAGTCAAAGCTGTTGCGGGCCGCCTCCGAAAAGGTTGTTACCCACTCACGTCCTTCCGCTTGCATAGCCAAGATAAAGGGTTGGGTACGCATGGTATCCAGATAATTATACAACTCCGTATCGTTCGTGATCGAGAAGCCGATGCCACAATTGATAGCCAAGCCATAATTAACACCCGTCTGGCGTGACTGCCGTGCGGCTACTTCCTTCGTCAATCCACCTTTTAAATGAACATGATAATCAAGCACGGGGAAGTCCTCTTGATGCAAACGAATAATCTCGTCCGTCTGCTCATCCACGGCATTCGCCCATTGAGCGGGAATGTCTATTCCTTTCGCGCTGAACGCCTCTAAAGAGATATTCTTAAACTGAAGATTTCCACGTCCCGTACCCACCAGCGAGATCGTACCTTGGGATAACAATGCTTTAGCGTTCTCCTTCAAACGGAAAGGTTTGGAAGGCTCTATATATTCTACGACAGTCTCACCATTAATCCGCACCCGGACAAGCCGTCCTTCTACCCGGATATTCATCTTGAACCATTCGTTCTCTTTCACGAAACTCTTCGTCAGGTTCCGGACCGACACCAAGCTACCCGTCATCCGCCACCAAACCGGATCTTCCCGATCGTTGTTCAAGGCGATACGGTATCCTTTACGATCCGTAGCGTCCGTATGGATACCAATATAACCTTTGCCACCGGTCGTGGTACGTACATCCATATCTAACTCGAAGTTCGTATAGCCTTTGCCATCGTTCAACAAAGCACGGGCGTTGGAACCGGCCAACGTAAGGACATCATTTTGTATGACCACGACGCCGGATGTCTTCCATGCGTTGTGATCGACCGTATCGGATACGTTCTCTTTCGTAAATCCCGTGAACACCAAACAGGCGATCACGGCGGCAATCATTAATTTAATCTTCATGGCATCTCTTTTTAAAAGTTATGCCGCAAATGTATCCGGGAATAAGAAGCAAAAAGAAGATTGATATAAAAATGTAGACAGTACGATCCGCTATCCTATTAAATACAAATCAGTTAATAAAGATCACTATCCTAAAAAATGTAGATTGATTATAACGGATTCCGGTTAACCCCGATCCTCATCACCCAACCTTCAAACTCATCACGAGGCACTAACGCCTTATTACGTACCTTGGTCCGGTAGTTATAGATCGTACTCAACGAACAACGAAGAAAAGCGGCTATCCTTACGCTATCCGTAACTCCCAACCGCATCAAGGCGAATATACGAAGTTCCTTATTCAACAGATCCTCCGATTTCAAGACGATACGTTCCTCGGGCTGCAACAAAGCGTTGAAGTCCTTGACAAACGTAGGATATAATCCAAGAAAGATTCGATCGAAGTTGACATAAAGCGTTTCCACCTCATTCTCCACCATACGGGTCGAACGGAGCATCTTGAATAACTCGTCCAACTGTTTATTCATCGCCTTCTTCTGTAGCGATTTCTGGTAATCCTCCAGTTTATTAATATAGGTGGAGCAGAGATCGAGGAAATGAGCGATGTATTCCTCCTTGATATGGTTTGACTCCGATAGCTGTATATTTCGCTCTTGCAATAAATTATTCGTCTCGCTTATCTCTCCATTCAACTTTACCAAACAGGCATTGGTATTAACCAGCTCTTCTCGTATCGCTGAGATCTTCCGCATCTGCCTATACACATAGGCAAGAGAAAGGATCAGAAAGAGCGTCAATAGGCTGATCGACAAGAAATAAGTCATCAATTGCCTTTTGCCCTGAGCTTCCCGTGTCTGATAGGAAGCATTAATGATAGGATAGAATTTAGAGATCTCATTCATGCGGAACTGTATATTGCAAGTAACGGCACCTTCTATAGCTAGCTGCGCATATTTAAGGGCATTGGATAGATCACCACTTTCATAATAATTCAACGCCAGCTTTTGGATAGAACCACTATCCAAGAAGGCCCTCTTGATATCGGCGATAACCGACAAGGTATAATAGTCTCGGGCGAGATCGGTACGCCCATCCATATCATAAACATCTCCCAGCAGATAAGTGATCATCGCGAAATTCGGGTTATACCGCTCCTCTTTCTCCAATAAAGGGATGAGCACCTTCTCCGCAGACCTCGCCTGTCCGTGAGCCAGATATTTCTGCGCCAGATTTATCTTATACCGATAAGAGACCGTATCTAAGACAGACAATAACGAATCCTTGTATAAATCAAGTTGTTTCCTATATTCAAAAGAATCCAGATTCGTACTGTAATAAGAGAAAAACGAATAATAAGCCTCATAGAAATCCTGTTTCTGCTCTTTAGACAGCAATTCACGGTCTATGCTTCGCAACAGACTTTCCGACTCACGGTACATCCCGGAGAAAGCATAAAGCGTAGCCAGTCGTAAGCGGGAAGTATAGATGCGTGCCGTATCCTTCATAAATGACGCTATCTCCATATTCCGCTTTATGTAATAGATGGCCGAGTCTTGTTGTATTTTCTTGAATTCCTCGTATAATTGGTGGTTGATCTCATATTCCTGCCACAACGATATCTTGCTCAAGAGAAACATGTCCTTTAGCTGCGTGATCCGTTGCTCCCGTTGCTGCAGATAAAAAGATCTATTCAAAACAGCTTCATCCAACTCCTTGGCCAACGTGTCCCCTCTCAGCCCTCCCCATGCGAAGACCTGAACCATCCCGACAATTAGAAATAAGATTACCTTTATTAGTTTATTCATTACACGAACTGAGAATTATCCAAAAGAAAAGGGTTCAGTCAAATCAACAGAGCATAAATAGCTTACCTCGGCTGAAGACTGAACCCAATATTTTAAAACGCCCCGAAAGGGTGTTATTTACACATCTCGTTGATGATCTGTATTAATTGACCGCCTAATTCCTCGGCTTCCTCCATCGTATGGGCCTCAGAGTAGATACGGATGATCGGTTCCGTATTGCTCTTACGCAAATGGACCCATTTATCCGGGAAATCGATCTTTACGCCGTCGATATCCGTAATATCGTATTGAGAGAACTTCTCTTTTACTTTCGCTAAGATAGCGTCCACGTCGATCTCCGGCGTTAACTGAACTTTTTGCTTGGAGATGAAATACGGAGGATAAGAAGCCTTCAACTCGCTCGTCTTCATCTTCTTCTTTGCCAGATGAGTCAGGAACAAGGCGATACCCACCAAAGCGTCGCGTCCGTAATGGCTGGCCGGATAGATCACTCCACCGTTGCCCTCACCACCGATCACGGCATTCGTAGCCTTCATCTTGGTAACCACATTTACCTCGCCTACAGCGGCGGCATTATATTCGCAGCCATGAGCACGGGTAACGTCGCGAAGCGCACGGCTTGAGCTCAGGTTACTTACCGTATTACCCGGTGTATGACTTAATACGTAGTCACTGACAGCGACCAAGGTGTATTCCTCGTTGAACATCTCGCCATTCTCGCAGATAATCGCCAAACGGTCTACGTCCGGATCTACTACGAAACCGACATCCGCTTTCGCATGTCCCATCAAATCGGAGATCTCTGTCAAGTTTTCCGGAATGGGTTCCGGATTATGAGAGAAGTTTCCATGAGGAGCGCAATGCAGCTTGAAGATTTCCTTCACGCCCAACGCATATAATAAATCAGGGATCACGATACCGCCTACGGAGTTCACGCAATCGATAGCTACACGGAAATTAGCGGCCTTAATAGCCTCCACGTCCACGAGATCCAGATTCAAGACGCTCTCGATATGTTTTTGCTTATAAGTCGCATTCGGGATTACCTTGCCCAAATGATCCACGTCGGCGAACTCGAAGTCCTCGGCGGCAGCTATGCGTAATACCTCAGCCCCCTCAGCGGCATTCAAGAACTCACCTTTCTCATTCAAAAGCTTCAAGGCATTCCATTGCTTCGGGTTATGACTGGCGGTAAGGATAATACCTCCGCAAGCCCCTTCCATAGCTACGGCTAACTCGGTTGTCGGGGTCGTGGCCAGATCGATATCCACCACATCGAATCCCATGCCGGTAAGCGTTCCTAGGACGACTTGTTTTACCATCGGACCGGAGATACGTGCGTCACGCCCTACAACGATCTTATTGGTCTCCACTTTTGTGTTTTTTCGGATGAATGTAGCATAAGCGGCTACAAACTTAACAATAGCTAACGGATTCAATCCGTCTTCCGGGCTACCGCCTATTGTACCGCGAATACCGGAAATAGATTTAATTAGTGTCATAAGTTTTCTTCAAATATATATTCTAGAATTTCGTAATATACAGGTTGACCGTTTGATTGATCATTATAGGCTCCTCTTTTGAAAGGCACTATCATTTTCACTTTAGCCCGATCTCCAACATACTTCAAAGGCTCTTGCATTCCCTCACTTACATAATAATAAGAGGGATCATAAGGTGAATTCTTCGAATAATCCCCATATGTAAAAGCGATAGGAGAAGTTCCATTACTATGCGGGCCATAGTTCTCAATAGCGACAATAGTAGAATCCATGAAGTAACTCATCTTACAACGGTACAACATTTTCGTCTTATATTGCACCGCTCTCTGATCGCTTCCCTTATCAATAATATTCAAATAGACACCATTATCCAAGAGCACAAACTGATTTTCCTTAAATACGCTATCAGCAGGAAAATCATCTAAGATCTCAAGGCCCTTATCATCGATAAAACGCTCGATTGCCTTTTTCTCATCTTTCAACATATCCGTGTACGACTTTGTCTTGCTACAAGAGATAGCAACTAATGCGGCACACAGAATCAACAGGATATTAAAACCTTTCTTCATTTGTTAGTCTTTAATTGAATGAATCGCAAATGTAAATAATCTTCGTCAAACCTTACGCATGTTTGCCTAAATCTTCTGATTTATTAGGATTAAATTCCTGTAAACCTTTCTCAAACACGGCTACGGCCTCAGATAAAGAGCCATAGAACTCACCTCCGGACGCATTTTTATGTCCACCCCCGTTGAAATAAGTAGAGGCAAACTGGTTGCAAGGGAAATCGCCCACAGAGCGAAGCGATACCTTTATATAATCGCTGTCCTCACGAATAAAGACACTAAAGCTTACGTTCTCTATGCTTAACGGCAAGTTCACGAAACCTTCCGTATCTCCTGTCTGGTACTGAAAACGATCCAGTTCCTCTTTCGATAACGTGATAAGAGCCGCCTGTTGTTCCGGATAGACCCTCATCTTCTCATACAACACATATCCCATCATACGTAAACGACACTCGGAATAGACCTGATTCACCTTACGATAGATCAAATCCTTATCAATCCCCTTCTTGATCAATTCGCTGACGATCGTATAAATCTCCGGTTTATTCGAATTATAGGTGAACGATCCCGTATCCGTCATCATACCCGTATAGATACAAGCGGCGGCATCCCGATTCAATAAATCAAACATCCCCATACGACAAATAAAACGGAAAATCATCTCACTGGTAGAAGACATCTCCGGATACGACATCGTCACACGGCAAAAATCCGCGGGGTTCAAATGATGATCAATCATCACCTTGCGGCCTTCTGAGGCGATCACCGCCGGAGCCAGTTTCTCGATACGTTTGGGTTCATTGAAATCGAGGCAGAAAATAACATCCGCTTCCTTGATCAATTTCTCGGCGAAATCCGGATATTTCTCATGTATCACGACATCCTTAGCGCCCGGCATCCATCTATAAAAAGAGGGAAATGCGTTCGGTACCACTACCGCTACATTATCCTTACCGTAAGCGGATAGGAAATGATATAAACCAAGGGATGAACCTAATGCGTCGCCGTCTGGTGAGACATGCGTCACGATAACAAAACTCTCGCCTTTCTCTACGTATTTTTTGGCTTTCTGAATCTTCTCTTCTTGAATGATTTTAGTGATCATATAATCTTTTTGTTTTCACCCCCAAAGGTACGACTTTTTTAGTTTCCGGCTATCAAAAAAAGTTCAATAAGGATCTTTACTGATATTATTAACAAAAGGGTTAAGGCGGCTAACAAAACTTTTGGTTCCCGTATCTTCATATATATCAAGCATAAAACAAGAAACCCATAACCTCCTAGCATCTCAAAGAAGCTAAAACGACCCGTAATCGTCGCATAAGGCATAACGCTAAACACGTCCACTACCCTTACCATGCCATGAACCAGCCCTTCTACGATCTTCTGTATCCAGTCATATCCATAGAAATCCACCGGATAGCCTAACCACAAAAAGGCAAAAGGAATCAAAAACATAGCCAAGAGAGTGACCGGTAGATTCGTAAACAAGAAAACTGTCGAAAATTGTCCAAAATAATAAAAACAGAGCAAAGCAGTACCTATCTGTGCAGCAATAGACACCGTAATCCATTCCCAAGGCATGGCCAACAAAGGATTTCTCACCACTATCCATTCCTTGAAACGAGGCACTAGGAATAAAATAAAAAACACAGCCAAATAGCTTAACTGAAAACCGACATCAAACAGATAATACGGATTATAGGCCAGCATACAGAAAGCGGCGGCGGCCAATGTATTATATCCATCCGTAACACGCCTAAGCGCCCTTCCTGTTAAATATAAAGATAGCATCAAGGCTGCCCGTACCGCCGAGGGCGCTAATCCTGTGATAAAGACAAACCCCCAAAGACTTCCCACCAGAATGATATAACGAACCCAACGTCCTATCCCCCATCTTGGCATAAACGAGCAAAAGAAAGATAAGAATCCACAAATCACGGCAACATGAAAACCGCTCACCGCTAATATATGAGACACGCCCGCCAAAGAGAAGCGCCTTTTCGTTTCCCGACTCATCGCTTTCTTATATCCCAATGTCAATGTAGCCAAAATAGATTTCTCCTCATCAGATAAACGCAAACGATCAAATGTATTTACCAAAGAATATTGAGCCTTGGTAGCCAATAAATCTAAAGAAGAAGCAGGCTCATTTACAAGCGCTATACGCCGGTCACTATACCAACAGACCTCAACCGCCAAACATACAATCAAAACGGAGACTATAGCTCCCCATATCCAACGGGAATCGTATTGCAACTCAGCATGCCCTTGCCCCCACGAGAACCCCAAAAAAAGAAAAACCAAAGCAGATAAAACCCCTAAAACATATAGGAGCGAAGAGGCAGGTAAAAACGCATAGCATAAAATTCCGGTTATCCATAAAAAAAGCGGCCGTACAAAAGGCCGCTTTTGTATTTCCTCAATCATGATAGTTAGGTTTTGTGATATATTAATGTGTTCTACAAAGCTTTCAAGTCTTTAATTGTTTGTATCGGATCTGGAGATTTGAATACGAAGTTACCGGCGACTAACACATTGGCACCGGCGTCAACCAAGCGCTTCCCCGTCTCTAAATTCACCCCGCCATCTACCTCGATCATAGTACTCAATCCCTTCCGGTCTATCATTTCTCGTAAACGAGCCACCTTATCTACGGAATGCTCAATGAAACGTTGACCACCAAATCCCGGATTCACGGACATCAATAAAACCATGTCCACATCTTGGATAATATCTTCCAATAAGCATATGGGCGTATGCGGATTCAAGGTGACACCCGCTTTCATGCCCGTTTCCTTAATAGCCGCTACCGTCCGATGCAAATGGGAACATGCCTCATAATGCACGTTCATCATATAGGCTCCCGTAGCCGCCACTTCGGGGATAAACTTCTGGGGCTCCACGATCATCAAGTGCACATCCATCGGCTTCTGGCATATAGGCTTTAATGCGTTAAGTACCGGGAAACCAAACGAGATATTCGGCACGAATACCCCATCCATAATATCCAGATGCAACCAATCGGCGTCACTTTTATTTATCATCTCCATCTCCTTCCGCAAATCCAGAAAATTAGCGGAAAGCAGGGAAGGCGCTATCAAATGCTTCATAATCTTGTCTTTTGTTTTTACAAAAGTACACAAAAAAAGAAAGAGAACCTAATAATATAGATTCTCTTTCCGTAATTCTTAGTTCAACACATACCCGCAGAGCTCCGGACGTACAGCCGGTTCCGCTTGATAAGCCCTCGCAAACTGTTTCAAGAAATCCATCGTTTGCTTCCGAGGCGAACTTTTCGCCTCCGGGGCACTTTTCACTTTTTTCTCCAAATCATCCATGCATTGCGTAGAAAGCTTCCTCATAGGCACCTCTATTTTTATCTTGTTTGCTAATAAAACGTAGGGACCTAAGACTTATTGCATGGAAAGAAAATTATTTTACACCATAGATAGCTCGATACGGTTCTCATCGGCCATACGGCGCATATTCAAGATAGCGTAACGCATACGCCCTAAGGCCGTATTGATGCTAACCCCCGTGATATCGGCGATTTCCTTAAAACTAAGGTCTTGATAGTAACGCATCTCCAACACTTCACGCTGGTTATCCGGCAAATGCTTTACCAATTTCTTCACGTCAGACAATACTTGATGGCGCACGATATTATCCTCTATCGTACCATCGCAAAGCTTGATATTATTAAATAAGTCGATTTCTACCTCATCATTCGAGATCGTGTTTTCGCAACGTTCTTGACGGAAATTATCGATAATCAAGTTATGGGCAATACGAGTAATCCATGCCTTAAACTTGCCGTTCTCAGTATAGCGACCTTGTTTTATAGTCATGATAACCTTCACGAAGGTCTCTTGAAAGATATCCTCCGTAAGCTCTTTGTTACGTACTATGAAATAAATGTAAGAATGAATGCTACTTTTGTATCGATTTAATAAAATATCGAAAGCGGCATTATTACCTTCTGCATAAAGGACAACCAATTCCTCGTCGGTCATCATTTTTAAAGTCTTCATTACTTTCACATTTTTAGTTTATTCGAGTAATGTTTATGCTATAGGCGATGGGGTTTAACTGTTATACAATGTTATTTATGGAAGCAAAAGAACGAAAAATATTTTAAACCAACAAACATTTTATTTCAAATTATAAAAAGAATGTCCCCTGCCCGCACCTTTAACGTACGAACAGGGGACTTTACTGATCTAAAATATATGTATATTAGAACTTGTATCCCAATGTCAAAGCTACACGAGTCGTGTTTGTTTTCATCGTGGCGGGTTGGGCTTCGAGGAATGGTTTCGGATCATCTCCCGCAAACATATTAGAGAACGCATAAACATCTTCCTTATGCGTACGGAATACACAAGCCAAGTCCGTATAGAAGTTCGGGGTGAAGCGATAACCGATACCTACCGTATAATTCATGACCCCTTTATCGATCGTATAATTAGGAATCGTACCAACCGTAAAGACCTCTTTCTCTCCATTCTTCAGTTTATCCTTGATCGGACTATCGCTGTAGGCGACACCTGCTCTTACGGCAAATTGAGGAGTAACCTTTACCTCCGCACCTACACGGATCGTATTCATTGACTTGAAATTATCCGTTATATCTTGGTTAGTATACACGTTACTGCTACCATCCGTTTGATACATACGCATATTCTTATAATTCATCAACTCGTAATCAACGCTTATCAAAGCGGTCGTACCCAAGATAGCGGCGGCACTAAAGATCCATTTATCCGGAGAACGGAATTCATAGTCATAATAAGCATTATTAGGGGTAGCGGCATCTAGTTTACGCTCTTTCATCTCCCCTTTATCCATAAAGGTCAGATAAGAACCGGCCTCACCATAATAACGATCTGTCATCTTATACCACGTAGGTGAATTATAAGCCACACCCAAGCGAAGAAAATCGGCGGGACGGACGATAGCACCCACATTAAATGAATACCCGGTACCATCCGTATCCAAGTAATTATCTAAGTATAAATTATTGCCGTTCGTAAATTCCTCATCATACGATGACTGATATCGATAGTTCAGATCCGTAATCGCAACCGTAGCGCCAAGCATCACAAGTTCCGATATATTTATACCGAAAGCCAAATCATATTGATCCACGGAACCTCGCTCTGAAACTTTTAATTGACCTCCTTGCAATAAATATGGACTCCATTGCCCATCCGCATTATTATCTCCGAACGCACTATAATACTCTTTATCATTATCGTTATATGAATCCATATAACCGGCATTGTATCCTAGAATAGATAGCCAATCACCCAAGTCTTGATTGTTATAAGGATTATAGTCCTTATCCTCCCCTAACAGTCCGCTAGGCATTCCTGCCGCACGCATGGCCACATAATCAGAAAGAGAAGTATTCAAATCACCTCCTGTAGCCATCGTATAGTTCCGGCTATAATTCTTCAAGCGATTATAAGAGAAACCAACGTTCCAGCTCACGATACCCTCATCATTCGCTGTCGGGAAATATCCTACGTAAGCGATATTATCGAAACTCACCTTCGTACGGCTGTTATCCACCTTCGAACCAAGCCAATCGGTCTTCGCCGAGGCCGAAGACAAACTCAATGTCGTAACCACCTCCGAGCTTTTATAAATCGCCAAGCCTGCCGGGTTCGTATTCATAGCGGAAATATCACCACCTAACGCACCAAAAGCACCACCCATTCCTAAATAACGAGCCGTACCATTCAACTCCGTCTGGGAATACTTAAAGGCATCCAACTGTGACTGCGAAAAAGCGGTGCCGCCACACAGGGCAAGCACCGACATTATAATTCCTATCCTTTTCATCGTATCTCTAATTTTATCAACCTAACACTTTTACCTGCGACCACCACCGGCACGGCCACCTCCGCCACCAACAGAGCCTCCACTAGAACGACCTCCACCGAAGCTACCGGAAGAAGAACCTACCGAACTACTACGAGAAGGAGAGGAACTTCTAAATTGACTGGAAGAAGAGCGACTATTTGAGAAATCGCTACTGCTCCTAGAAGAGGAACGTGTTACCGGAGCTGAATATTGACGTCCGGAAGAAGATGCGGCTCCAGAACTACTTCTGGAAATCCTTGTTCTCGCCGAGCTATTACTTATGCCCGAGCTACTTCTTGTCGTTGCCGAATTTCTAACAGAAGAAGAGGAACGACGTCCCGCACCAGAGGATATAGCAGATTCCCTACGGGTAGATCCCGCACGTCCATTGCTCAATGAACTTGAAGACGAAGGTCTTGTAGTCGATCCTGAATTTCTCAAGGAAGAAGAGCCACTGCTCCGCCCACCTGTATAACCGGAACCTCTGCCACTCGCATAAGAGCGATTATCTCGATAAGAGGAACGTCCGTTTGAATAATGTCTACTTGGAGTCGAGTAGTAACCGGGATAGTAATGGTGATGATGTCCCCAATGGCCACCCCAATAGCCTCCACCCCAGCCCCAAGACGGGCCATACCATGGATCGTACCACGGACTATAATAGCCGGCATAAAAGCCTCCCCAGCCCCAGCCGAATCCCCAAGACGGGCCGTAGAAGCGAGATGAATAAGTCCACCAAGGGCTATAGCTATAGAACCAAGGATCGTACCAACCTGTATACCAAGGCGAGCCCCAGCCGTTGCCGACATTGATATTAAAATTCACGTTCGCACTACCGTTCGAATAATCCGTATCATAGCCGTAACCATAATATCCGTCACTCAGATACAAATCGACTTGATCCGCTCCGGCGATCGTAATCTTACTCGGCGAATGATAACGAATGATACGTTCCGTATATTCAGTATCCGAACGACGCTCGGAAGAAGACTCATTCTCATCGCTATCCTCATAGATAACGGAATCATCCTCACGATAAGGCTCCTCTACCTCGACTGATGTATAACGACGGTTATATTCATCCACATCCCGGCTGTCTGAAGAAGCTGGGCTCTTGGCTGTAGCGACCAGGGCCCTAGACTCCTGTTTCGGCTGAACAACCTTTTTCTCTTCAACCTGTTCTTTCTTTTTCTTGTTTTTGGAAGAGAAATACACATCATCAAAGAACTCCTCCTGAGCCGCAGCACTAAACGCGATCAGAAGCATCATCACTAAAGATGTTAATTTCATGGGTTTCATATTTGTTTCTCCTCTACATTAAATAAATATTTTTCTCTTTTCATGTTTGACACCCTTTTATGCAAAGGGTTTAAACGCTTTTTAGTTTTATAACAATAAACTCAATGCAATGTATGTACAAATATAATCGGTTCACGCTAATGTCCCAAGATTTACATATACTTTAACTTATAAAACTCACACATTCATTGTTATCTATAAAAGAAGATGCAAAGTTGGCGTAAACGCTGCAATCTCCGCAAATTCTTATTATTTTTGTTTCAAATTATAACGAAAAAATTACGCATATGGTATTAGCCTCGACAATAGATTTCACATTGCCCTTAGCGGACCCGGTATTAAAATTTCTCTTGATTCTTTTAATTATCCTGGCCGCTCCCCTTTTATTAAACAAGCTGAGAATCCCTCACCTGCTTGGACTGATCATTGCCGGCGCAATTATCGGACCGCACGGCTTTAATCTCGTATTACGGGATAGCAGCATTATCTTGTCCGGGACGGCGGGATTGCTTTATATCATGTTTCTCGCCGGATTGGAAATCGATATGGCGGATTTTAAGAGAAATAGTACGAAAAGCCTAGCATTCGGCATGTACACATTCCTCATTCCGATGATCCTAGGAACGGTTGTCGGAATATGGGTCCTGCGATTCAACGTATTGACCTCCGTTTTACTCGCCAGTATGTTCGCCTCCCATACATTGATCGCCTATCCGATTATCAGCAAACTGGGTATCAGCAAAAACAAAGCTGTCAGTATCACCGTAGGAGGAACGATGATCACTGATACCTTGGCATTGCTCGTCCTAACGATCATTGTCGGCATGGCCACCGGACAGGTCAACGATATGTTTTGGATTCGTCTGGGGGTTTCCATCTTGATATTCGCGTTAATCGTATTATTCGGTTTCCCTTTCATTGGGCGTTGGTTCTTTAAGCATGTACACGATAATATATCACAGTATATATTCGTGCTGGTGATGGTATTTCTGGGATCTTTCCTAGCTCAGGTAGCGGGTATGGAGGCGATCATCGGGGCGTTCTTATCCGGACTAGCCCTAAATCGCCTTATCCCGCAAAGCTCACCCTTGATGAATCGTGTCGAGTTCGTAGGAAATGCCATATTCATCCCATTCTTCTTGTTGGGCGTAGGTATGTTAATAGATTATCGTACGTTCTTTACCAGTTTCGAGACCATTAAAGTAGGGCTTATCATGATTATCGTAGCTACGGCCGCCAAATACATAGCCGCTTGGATGACCCAAAAGACTTTCCATCTGTCCACAGATCAGCGAAGCGTTATTTTCGGCTTAAGTAACGCACAAGCCGCCGCTACATTGGCCGCCGTGATGGTCGGATATAACGTAATCACCGGAACAGACGCTAATGGGGAACCAATCCGGTTATTAAATGAGAGCGTGTTGAACGGTACGATCCTGATGATACTTGTCACTTGTACCATCGCCTCTTTCGCCGCCCAAAAAGGCGCTCATAACATAGCGGCCCAAGATATATCCGATAAGGAGGAAAACAAAAAAGAATCAGAGCATATCTTGATACCGGTCAGCAATGAAGAGACCGTGGAAGAGCTGGTCAACCTCAGCTTGGCGATCAAATCTCCCCAAAACAAGAACGGCTTGTTTGCCCTAAAAGTGATAGATAACCATCATTCAGACGAGAAAGCGTTAAAACAATCCCGCAGGGTTCTACAGACCGCAGTCAATACGGCTGCCGCCACGGATACCCGGATGAAAGATTTATTAAGATATGACTTAAGCGTATCGAATGCTATCGCCAGCGTGGTAAAAGAGCGGGAGATCACAGATCTGGTAGTGGGATTGCACAAGGAAAAAGATATACCGGCGGCCTTCCTAGGCCATATCGTGGAAAGTGTATTGGCGGAAAGTAGTGTAAGTACATTCATATACAAGCCCGCACAACCCATCTCTACCGTTAGACGGCATCTGATCATCATCCCGGAATTGGCCGAAAAAGAAATCGGTTTCAACCAAATCATCTTCCGGTTACGAAACGTGACCCAGAACACAGGTGCAGCGACAGTCTTTTACGGTTCGGAAGCGACCTTGAATGCCTTAAAGAAATTATTAGCCAAGAAAAGCGGAGAAGCCAGTTATATCGAATTCAACGACTGGGATGACTTCCTGATCGTTTTCCGGGATATAAAACCGGACGACACGATGTGGATTATCCTTAGCCGCAAGGAAGGACTTTCCTACGCTCCCGCCATGGCCCGTATCCCCAAGTACCTCAACAAATACTTCCAGGCAAACAGTTTCGTATTGGCATATCCCGTGCAGGCTGGCATGAACGAGGGTACTCGCTATCTGACTTAACCATTACGGAACCAGCCTCTCACGCCAAGACTTTCGAGGTGAGTACGGCATTTTCCGCTTGGCGTATCCCAGACGGAGGATCAAGGCTGGAATCTCGTTGGTGAAAGACAAGTCTTTCGCCAGCAAACCGGAAAGATCACGCACCTCACAAGGCTGGTTCAAAAAGGCGAAAGCGATATTCTTTTCCGTAGCTCTCAAAAGAAAACGTTGCAAACTCCGGCCTAGCGCAAACCATTCCGGTAGCGTATTTATCCGTAAGGCGAACAAGGCTAAATGAGAAGAAGAGTCCAGCTTCTTCTTGTCTCCCCTATTTTGTATGCCGGCTTTCAAGACACTTCCCATGATTGTCTCTGAGATAAGACGGGGAAGGTTCGGCGCCCCGAACACCGCATAACTCAGGCCGTCCGATGTAGCTCGTACATGATTCTTATTAAAACGCATCCATGATTTCAGCTCTCGCTTAAACAGACGATCGTTCATTTGCCGGTTATTCCCCGCAAATATATAAGAAGAAAGCGTATCGAACTCCCACTCTCCTTTCGACCACAAATGCAGACTGATATTTTCCTCCAAAGGCGTATTCCTCAAATAGCTCAGTTGATCCGATGGAATCATTTCCCCGGAATATATGCCTCGATTCGTCTGTCTCACCGAAATTTCCTCGATAAGCCCACTCGTCTCCTTAATCATCGATGCCTCCGACAAGAGTACGGTGATCTCCCCCGATCCTGAAAAAAACGGTAGCGGAGTATATCCTTTTGCCTCAGCCGCAATGCAAAGATTCTCGGTGGCGCATCCTAAGCTAATAAATAACTCACGGTTATCCGGATCTACGGCCGGAAGGGACTTACTCATATCCGGAAGAATCTGTATCCTATCCTTTTGCACACGAAACAACCAAGGTTGGGTATTATGCCCCGATGGGGCTTTCACGGCTTGTTCCATCATATAGATAAAATCCGGCCGTATATCACTTATCCGCAATGATCCTGTTTCCATATTATTATACACTTTCTCATTCTAGCGATGCCCGCTACCTCTTTCCGTTTGTGCCCGGACAAACGCCTCAAAAACAAAAAATCCCGTAAAGCTTTCGCCTTACAGGACTCTCTGCGGAAAGACAGGGATTCGAACCCCGGGAACCTCTCAGTTCAACGGTTTTCAAGACCGCCGCAATCGACCACTCTGCCATCTTTCCAATAAGTAAATCGTGTGACCTGGGAGGGGCTCGAACCCTCGACCCAATGATTAAGAGTCATTTGCTCTACCAGCTGAGCTACCAAGTCAACATGTTATTTGTTTGAGTGACCTGGGAGGGGCTCGAACCCTCGACCCAATGATTAAGAGTCATTTGCTCTACCAACTGAGCTACCAAGTCATTCTGTTTCGCTATCGTTACTTTTTCAAACCACCGTTTGTTTCTCGATTGCGGGTGCAAAGATAGAGGTTTTATTTTTCCCCGCAAACTTTTCGACTACTTTTTTTCTTAAAATTTTAATCAAACTCGTAAATATCCGAGGGTGTAGTCCGCTTCAACGCTACCAATGAGACATCTTTCCCTACCCTTATGCCCTCTTGGAAAAGACGTATATCCACTGTCTTATAGGCCAGTTCGGGATGGTTATTGTCCCGGCTGAGATGGCAAAGCCAGATATTCTTCAAACCGGTATTATAATGGGTCGCCAAGAACTCTGCGGCCTCCCTATTACTCAAATGCCCGGTGGGGCTCGCCACCCGCTCTTTCAAGAAAGCGGGATATGTACCGAAACGAAGCATCTCCTCGTCATAGTTCGCTTCCAATATTAAATGGTTCGCCATGCAGATATATTTCCCCACCGTGTCCGTGATATGGCCTACGTCGGTAGCGAAAGTGAATTTATGATTACCATACTCGATATGGTACCCCACATTATCAGTACTATCGTGAGGCACCTCGAAAGCCGTGATACGGAAATCACGGATAAGGAATGGAACTTCTTTTTCTATAACCTTGCGGGAGACACATAAGGTCTCCTCCACATACCGGCTCTTATCAATCCCCCGGTGCACGTCGGCTGTCGCATAGACAGGAATGCAAAGCTTCTCGCCCAAATACCCGACCGTCTTGATATGATCCGCATGATCGTGGGTAATCAACACGGCCACGATCTTGGTAAAATCGATCGACCGGTCCTTCAATACTTTCTTTATGGTCCGGATTCCGATACCTGCGTCAATCAGCATACCGAATTCCGAAGTCCCCAAATAATAGCAGTTCCCACTGCTCCCACTCGCTAAACTCAGAAATGATAGTTTCATACTCTCCTATTCCGCAACACTGCTTTTTTTCTGTTTTACATAGTATACACTAGGGGCGGAACGTCTCAGGGATCGATACCTCCCCGATTAACGAGCAGTTCATATGCTCCTTCACCTCGTCGGGTGTCAGCCCATGGCCGAAGAGGAACATTAGCTTCGTTACGGCGCTCTCCGTCGTACTATCGAAGCCGCTCGTCACGCCTGCCTCCAACAATTTGTGCCCCGTCTCATAACGGTGCATCTCCACACTTCCAGCCCTACACTGAGTAACATTCACGATAACGATACCACGGTCTACAGCCTCCTTCAACATATTCAAGAACCATTCCTCGCACGGAGCGTTTCCGCTTCCGAATGTTTCCATCACCACGCCTTTCAGACCCGGGATATTCAGGATACTTTCCACTACTTGCGGAGAAATTCCGGGGAATAGTTTTAGTATAGCGATATTTCGGTCCAACAAATAATGCGGCTTCAGCGGCTTACGCGATACCGGATGATATACCTGCGGCAGATCATACTTAATATAGATACCCGCATGAGCCAAAGCCGGGTAATTGTACGAACGGAACGCATTAAAATTATCTGCGTTTATCTTACTCGTACGATTCCCCCTCAATAAATCATTCTCAAAAAAGATACAGACCTCCGGGACCAACGGTAAGCCGTTCTCCTTGGCGGCCGCTATCTCGATCGCCGTAATCAAGTTCTCCTTCCCATCGGTACGCAACATCCCGATCGGTAATTGCGATCCCGTAAGGATCACCGGCTTACTCAGGTTCTCGAGCATAAAACTCAATGCCGATGCCGTATACGACATTGTATCCGTGCCATGCAGTACCACAAAGCCGTCGTATTTCTGATAATTATCGGCGATGATTTTCACGATCTTCATCCACGAGTCCGGCCCCATCTCCGAGGAGTCCATCGGAGGATCGAACTGTATCGTGGCCACCGAATACCCCAGTTTCTTCAACTCCGGCATATTGTCCTTCAAATGCTGGAAATTAAACGACTCTAACACTCCAGTCTCCGGATTCTCGATCATACCTATCGTCCCACCCGTATATATCAACAGGATGGAAGCCTTTTCTTGTTGAGTATGCATGTCCATATAATTATGCAAAGTTAATAAATTATTCTTCTCCTTTCAACACCGGAACACTTATATGATATTTTACGGCGATTATACGTGCGAGGAACACGCTCAACGCCGATACGAACTGTATCATCGCCGCCGACATAGAAGTTTGCATACATATATAATATATCAAACCGCCAAAGACACAAGCCAACGCATAAATATCTTTCCGGAATATCAAAGGCTCCTCATTAATCAATATATCCCTCATCATACCGCCAAACGAGCCGGTTATAGTTCCCATCACGATCGCCACCCACATGGGAAACCCGAAATCCAAGGTCTTGGCGATACCTACCACCACAAACAACCCCAATCCGATAGCATCGAATATAAAAAATGTATTGTTCAAACGGATCACGTATTTTCGGAAAGCGATAACGAACAACAAAGCCAAGGCCGAGACAATCAAATAAGAGGCTTGTTCCATCCAAAAAGGCACCGCATTCAATAAAATATCACGAATCGTACCTCCTCCTACAGCGGTCACGACACCCACCACATAGGCGCCAAACCAATCAAATTGTTTCGCAGAAGCCAATCTTATGCCACTTATGGCAAACGCAAAGGTCCCTGTATAGTCACAAAAGGTGATAAAATCTATCATTTTGTTTTTTTCGCAAAAATACGGAATAGTTCGCAAATAACAGCATTTATAGAAAGAATACCTAACAATAATTTAAACCAAACGAATCCCTTAATGTTTATTATATATAAGTTTGCGGAGTGGTTATAACCGTAACCTATTGATTTTTATTTACAAAAGAGAATTGAGTTAGATGAGGATGAAAAAATGCATGTTGATCGGGTTGATCTGTCTGCTATCCAGCCAATGGATGTGGGGGCAACACTTCCCTCAGATGGATGCCCGCAATTACGTGAGCGACACGGCCCTTTTCATTCCACGCCGCCCTTGGTTGGCAGCAAGCGAGGTATTCGGAATGAACATGGCCGTCTGGACTTTCGACCGTTTCTTAATGAACGAGGATTTCGCGAAGATAAACGGACATACGATTAAGCAAAACTTCAAGACGGGGCCTGTTTGGGACACGGATAAGTTCTCTACCAATCTGGTGGCCCATCCCTATCACGGATCGTTATATTTCAACGCGGCCCGTAGCAACGGACTGAATTTCTGGCAATCCATTCCATTCGCGGCGGGAGGCAGCCTAATGTGGGAATTCTTTATGGAAACGGAACCGCCCTCCATCAATGACATGCTTGCCACCTCTTTCGGCGGTATAGAATTAGGTGAGATTACCTACCGGCTCTCCGACTTATTCATCGACAACCGCTCCCACGGGGCGGAACGTGTGGGACGGGAGATCTTATCCGGTTTGATATCTCCGATGCGGGCGATCAATCGTATCATCACGGGAGAAGCTTGGAGACACAGCAGCTCCAAGGGGCGTGTCTACACCTCGGTTCCCGTAAACTTCATCGTGGGTGTTGGTCCTCGCTTCCTTGCCGAGCAGGAAGGCTCCAAGCATGGCACTACGAGCATGCACGTATCCTTCAGGTTGGATTATGGAGATCCTTTCAATGATGATTTCTATTCGCCCTATGAATGGTTTCAGCTGAAGGCCGGGTTCGATTTCTTTTCCAGCCAGCCGCTCATCAGCCAAGTCAATGCCGTTGGGGCTATCTGGGGGAAACAGGTCTGGAGTAAAGGCCCTCGTAGTCTGGCCGCTGGAATCTTTCAGCATTTCGACTACTATGATTCCGAGTTAAAATCCAATAGTTCCCAAACGGTAGCTCCCTACCGCATATCGGAAGCGGCGGCAGTCGGTGGTGGATTGATCTATTACAAAAGAGGCACGCCGGACAATAAGGTAGATGTTTACGCCGAATTATACGGAACAGGAGTCGCCTTGGGCGCAAGCATCTCCGATTATCTCCGGCTGGAAGAGAGAGATTATAATCTGGGAAGCGGTTATAGCGTGAAAGCGTTTACCGGATTGGCTTACGATAAACGCTGGGCGTTCTTGATCGATTTGGAAAACTACCATATCTTCACATGGAAAGGATACGAGCCGGATATAGACTGGAATGCGGTGGACCCTACAAAGTTAAACGTACAAGGCGATGCCGGCAACGCACGTTTAACGGTATTTTCCACCACCTTAGCCTATATGTCCAAGCATAAATGGAATATTGCGTTGCGAAATCGTTATTTCTCCCGCCGTACCCATTATAAGTATCATAAAGATATAGATAGCTCCACGTATGATATTATGCTGACGCTTGGGTGGAGGATTTAATTCTTCCGCTCAAGCTCACGCAGATTCTCCATCTTCTTGCGCTGCATAAACTCATAGATGCCTTCCAAATGCTCCGTCACTTTTTGGTTTCCGAACTCATAGACCTTAGAGACCAGCCCATCCAAGAAATCACGGTCGTGGGATACGACGATCAACGTCCCGTCAAAGTCAAGCAACGCCTGCTTCAAGATATCCTTCGTCTTCATATCCAGATGGTTTGTCGGCTCATCCAGAATCAGCAAGTTCACAGGCTCCAACAATAGCTTAATCATGGCCAGACGTGTGCGCTCGCCACCGGAAAGCACCTTCACCTTCTTCGCCGAGTTCTCGCCGCCAAACATGAACGCACCCAGCAGATCCTTGATCTTATTACGGATATCGCCTTGCGCCACATCGTCTATCGTCTGGAAAACCGTAAGATTCTCATCCAGCAGGGAGGCTTGGTTCTGGGCGAAATAACCGATCATCACGTTATGCCCCAGCGTCAACGTCCCCTCATGCTCGATCTCTTTCATGATACACTTCACCAAGGTAGACTTACCCTCGCCATTCTTCCCGACGAAAGCGATCTTATCCCCTCGCTCGATCATCAGATTAGCGTTTCGGAAAACCGTATGATCGCCATACGCTTTCGAGACATTCTCGATCGTTACCGGATAAGAGCCCGAACGGGGCGAAGGCGGAAACTTCAAGCGCAAAGCCGAGGTATCTTCCTCATCCACCTCCAAGATCTCCAGTTTCTCCAGCATCTTCACACGGCTCTGCACCTGCAAGGTCTTGGAGTACGTGCCCTTGAAACGCTCGATGAACTCTCTCGTCTCGGCGATCATCTTCTGTTGCTCGTCATAAGCCTTCTGTTGTTGCTCACGACGTTCCTTCCGTAATTGCAAGTATTGGCTATAGTTTACCTTATAATCATAAATCCGGCCCATCGTCACCTCGATCGTACGAGTCGTGATATGATCCACGAACGCACGATCGTGGCTGATCACCACTACGGCCTGACCGTTATCGATCAAGAAATCCTCCAACCACTGGATAGACTCGATATCCAAGTGATTCGTCGGCTCGTCCAGCAAAAGGACATCCGGTTTCTTCAACAGTAGTTTCGCCAACTCGATACGCATACGCC
Organism: Parabacteroides sp. B2-S-102; assembly: GCF_023656665.1. NCBI lineage: Bacteria > Pseudomonadati > Bacteroidota > Bacteroidia > Bacteroidales > Tannerellaceae > Parabacteroides > Parabacteroides sp. B2-S-102. The sequence goes on from NZ_JAMOKM010000002.1 coordinate 457,549, forward strand.
AGCCACCGCTGAATTCACTGGTTTGCCGGTCGAAATCCTCCCGTTTGAAACCCAGTCCCAACAAGGTTTTCTCTATATCGGCGTCGTAATTGATCTCCTCTATGGAATAGAATTTCTCGCTCAAGGTAGAGACCCGCTCGATCAGCTCCATATAACCATCCGACTCATAGTCCGTACGAGTCTCCAGTTGCTTATTCAATTCGGCGATCTCCGCCTCCATCTCGTGCAGATGGGCGAAAGCCTGCGCCGTCTCCTCGAAAACGGTACGGCCATCCTCCGTCATCAAATGCTGCGGCAAATAAGCGATCACGGTATCTTTAGGGGCGGACACTTTTCCACGGCTTGGCTCCCGCACGCCGGCCAATATCTTCAACAAGGTAGATTTACCAGCACCGTTTTTGCCCATCAAAGCGATACGATCTTTCTCGTTAATCACAAAAGAAACATCCGAGAAAAGGGCGCTTCCACCAAACTCTACTGTTAGTCCGTCAACTGAAATCATATGTTTATTTTAATACATTAATATAATGAAGCCGCGAAGATAAGAAAAATCCCTTTCATTAGGGATGTACAGGAGATTTCATACGATCTTTCCGGGGCAAGACTAGGAAGAAATTGGTTGCCGATGCCGTCGACAATATTTTCGACGCCGTCAGCAATATTTCCGACAGCGTCAGCATTATTGCCGACGGTGTCGGCAACCAATTGCATAAAGGACTAATCCCTTAAACTACCTTAAAAAAAAGCAGAAGCATCCACATATTTTCCAACAAAACGCTTGTTTTATAAACAGAAACTCCTATCTTTGCACCCGCTAATACAAACAGCTTAAATTAATTATTCAAACATGGCAACAAAAATTAGATTGCAAAGACACGGTCGTAAAGGTTACGCCTTCTACCAAATCGTGATCGCAGACAGCAGGGCTCCACGTGATGGAAGATTTATTGAAAGGATAGGTTCTTATAATCCGAACACTAATCCTGCTACAGTAGATTTGAACTTCGAAAGAGCTTTGTATTGGTTACAAGTAGGTGCTCAACCTACAGACACAACTCGTAACATCCTTTCTCGCGAAGGCGTTTGCTTGAAAAAGCATTTATTGGAAGGTGTTAAGAAGGGTGCGTTCGACGAAGCCGCAGCTGAGGAGAAATTCCAAGCTTGGTTGAAGAATAAACAAGCTTCCGTACAAGCTATCAAAGAAAAAGACAGCGAAGCAGCTAGAGCAGAAGCTAAAGCACGTCTTGAGGCTGAGAAGGAAGCTAATAAGGCAAAAGCAGAAATCGTAGCTAAAAAGAAAGCAGAATTGGCAGCAGCTGAAGCTGCTAAGCAAGCTGAGGAAGCAGCCGCAGCGGCTCCCGCTGAAGAAGCTCCGGCAACTGAAAGCGCTGAATAATTCGTGCGATGCCAAAATAAAAAAGAGGACATTTTTCAATGCCCTCTTTTTTTATGCCTTTTCCACCAGCTACCGGATCTTCCTAATGCGTATAATCGATCAGCCGGATGCCATCGCCTAAATCGTTCTGGATAACATCCTTCATCCTTTTGGCGAAAGGACAGGCATAACCTATCGGCGTCCCTTTTTGGATACAGGAAGCAAAAGCGATACTATCCGCCCCTCTATTCACCAACTCCCTCGCCCTTAATACGGCCTTTTTTCCGGGACAACCTCCGCAATTGATAAACCCGATGATCTCAATATCTTCCTCTACGCCCTCAAAGGCTCCCTTTTTCTCACGGATCATCCTAAAATCAGTAGTACCGGGGCAAAAATCCTCTGTTTGCATACATCTGATAATTCCTACTTTCATAAAGCATCCCTCCCAATTAAAAAAGCCGTAAAATCTAAAATTCTACGGCTTTCCGATCTATAAATGATGATTAAGTAAGTCGTGTTACTTCTTCTTCAACAAGAAAGTATCGATCTGTTTCACAAACTCCTCACGGGGAAGAGCTCCCATCGATATCTGAGGTTGTCCTTCCTTAGGGATAAACAAGAACGTAGGAATACTTTGTATGCCGAAAGCGGCAGCCAACTCCTTTTCCTTATCCACATTTACCTTATAAACTACGATATCATTCTTATACAGGATAGCCAAATCCCTTAAAATAGGAGCCACTTGCTTGCAGGGACCACACCAGTCCGCATAAAAATCGATGATACAAGGCTTATCACCTTCATATACCCATTTCGTAGCGTTCTTCTCGTAATTGAATACCTTTTGCAGGAACTCTGCCTTGTTCAAAGTAACGACCTCTCCCTTGGAGGCGGTACCAGCCTCACTTGATTTATCTGATTTAGCGGACATCGAGCAGCTTACTAATAGCAGCACAACCGAAACCAGCCATAAACTTTTCAACTTTCTCATATAGAAACCTTTTACTTGATTGATAAATTATTTGCTACAAAAATAGCAATAAAAAGGGGATTCCCACACATTCTATTCTTAAAAGAAAAGAATAAACAAAAAGAAAAAAAGCGCATAAGACTCTTGTATATTCCAAAAGAATGACTACCTTTGCAAAGCAATTAAACGAAACGTTTGATCGCAAAACATCTTGGAAAGATGGCAGAGTGGTCGATTGCGGCGGTCTTGAAAACCGTTGAACCGAGAGGTTCCCGGGGTTCGAATCCCTGTCTTTCCGCAGAACCTACTGAACAAAACAAGAGAGTAAGTGGACAAAAACCTACAAATCGCTGATTTGTAGGTTTTTATCGCCTATAAGTCTTGTGTCCAATGCCTTATCAGAAGAAAATTCGGCTCACCTGATAATCAGTGGGGGTATCTTCAGGCTCATCTATATTTCAGCCGGCAACCTAAGACAAGTCGACCTACAGAAATATAGAAGTCGGCCAACAGATGAGATCATGGGATAACCATTACCATATAAATCGCTGTCTTATATCCTGTTAATCAACAGACCAACTCACTTGAGAAAGGCTTCCCAAGTGAATAACTAACCACTTCCAGACTCGTAAGCTTACGGCTACCCCCAGCCGTAAGTTATTCACTTGACAAGCCGTAAGTTATTCACCTGACAAGGCATAAATTATACATTAACCGTCTCTCCCCCGATGGTTATCGGGAAATGGCAGAGGAACTATAGATACAAGTGCCCCATTTGTCTTTTTGACAACTTGTAATCTGAAGTCCCGGAGAAACGATTATTCCGTACCCAAGTGCGTCTCGCTTCCAAATTCGAGAGAAAAAAACAGCAATTCTCTGTTTGATAGCTGTTTGCTGAAAAACGGCCTTTCGTTCCAGCCGAAATAATTCACCCTAGTTCATGTTTTACGGTCGTAAGGCGGTAATAATGCCCAACGCTACCGCATGTGAGGGCCGATACCTATATATGTGTAGGCTTACGCCACTATATGTGTAGCTTGACGCGACTATATGTGTGGGTTAACACTGCTATATGTGTGAGCTGATACAGCCATATGTGTAGGTTGATACGTATATATTCGTTAAAAAGCGACGCTTATCGTGTTAAAAAGCGGTGGTGGCAGCTTGTTCGCGCTCCCCGTTTACGCCCGTTGGCTTTTATAGCCAGAGAGCCGTGTCGTGAAAAAGAAGGCATTTCAATCAAAAAGATACCATTCATCGCATTAAGCTGACATCCGCGATTCTTGTCTTATCCCTTTGAATTAAGTCTGTCCCCAATAAATATCGGGTGAGCCAAGTAATCGCATCCAGACATTGCATCTCTATGTAAATTCGCAAGCGAAACTCTTGCATAATCAAAAAAAATCAATACCTTTGCACCCGGTTTCAACAAGACCTTGGAGAGATGCTCGAGTGGTTGAAGAGGCACGCCTGGAAAGCGTGTAAACCCCTAAAGGGTTTCGCGGGTTCGAATCCCGCTCTCTCCGCAGAACTAACCAGATAATGAACAGTCAAGTCCCACAAATCCAACGATTTGTGGGACTTTTTAGATTTTTTGTTACCTACACTAAATCTTCTTGTTTGATCGAATAACACTTAGTGTTTGTAAGATGACAGACAATATTATTACCCCTAGCCCTATATAAAAAGCGGCGTTCAACTCTTTAGCCTCACTAAAAAGAAGCATAGCCAAGATAATGCTATAAATAGGTTCCAGATTATAACTCAAGTTTACCGTGAACGCAGAGATCTTTTTCAAGACTTGTATCTGAAGTAAATACAAACCAATCGTACAAACAGAAGCTAAAAGCAATAAATAAGTAAAATCTAATAGCCCGGGAACAATCGTCGATACAGGAAAATATCGCAAATAGAACGGTAAAATACAGGAAAGCCCGATAAAGCCACCTACCATTTCATACAAGAGCATGGTACTTGTTGAATAATTATTTCCGGTCTTCTTATTCGTGATCGTGAACAAAGCCGCTAAAGCGGATGATATAATACCCAAACCTATTCCTAAACGATAGCGAGTATCGAAATGGAAAATCAGTACCACCCCGAATAAAGTCAACAAACTAAAAACAACCTCCTTGAAAGACACTCTATGACAATTAATCAATGGCTCTAGAAAAGCCGTAAAGAAACCTACCAGAGAAAAACAAACCACTCCAATAGACACATTCGAAGCCTTTATACTTCCATAAAAGAAAACCCAATGCAATCCCAGCAATAACCCTACTCCCCCTATTCTCAAGGCATCCCCGAAAGAAATTCGATTCAATCTTTTGCTGACGGATAAAACGAGTAAAAACAACAAAGACGCAAGCATCATACGATACCAGACCAATAGGGCTTCATTCAAGCTAATCAATTTTCCAAATATGCCCGTCGCACCTGCCAAAATAATAGATATATGCAGTTTTATAAATGCGTCTTTCACTATGTCACTATTCTATTTAATTATGGACAAATGTACAAAGGAAATATAAGCTATCGAATTCAAACTTGATAAATACTCCGTTTTTTACCCTAATGGTAACTTTTTTCTAAATAGAGAAGCCTACTTTTGTGCCGCAAAAATAAAAAGAAAAGAAACTGATGATGCAAGACAGTATTGATTTTGGAACAATGAACATTCCGAAGTTGTTCCGTATGATGTTTATCCCTACCTTATTAGGTATGATCCTTTCCGCCACTATTAATATCGCCGATGGAATATTCGTAGGAAGAGGCGTAGGAAATGACGCCTTGGCTGCGGTAAATATCGTGGCTCCTTTTTTCATGTTAGCAACCGGAATCGGGCTTATGTTCGGAGTAGGCGCATCTATCGTCGCCTCGATCCACCTTTCACACCAGAAAGTTAAGGTAGCGAATATTAATATCACGCAAGCGCTTTCGGTCTCATTATGTATTATGTTATCGCTTTCCTTGTTAGTGATGACATTCCGTGCTGAGGTCGCTCTTTTATTGGGTAGTTCCGAGCAATTATTGCCCTCTGTATTGGAATATATGAACTGGATCGTCCCGTTCCTTGCCTTTTACATGTTATTGAATATCGGGTTATTCATTATCCGGTTAGACGGATCACCTACATACGCCATGTTATGCAGCGCTATCCCGGCCCTGATAAACCTAACATTAGACTATATTTTCGTTTTCCCATTGCATTGGGGATTAATGGGAGCCGCTTTAGCTTCCGCTATTTCCGTAATCGTAGGAAGTATTATGATCGTGGTTTATATCGTAGGTTTTTCTAAAGTATTACATCTTTACCGCCCTAAATTCTCGCTTAAAAGTATCTTATTGACAATCCGCAATATCGGATACATGGTAAAGCTTGGTTCTTCCGCATTCTTAACTGAGGCAGCTATCGCTTGTATGATGCTGGTGGGTAATTATATATTCATGAGATACCTTGGGGAAGACGGGGTTGCCGCCTATAGTGTAGCCTGTTATTGCTTTCCTATCGTATTCATGGTGAACAATGCGATCGCCCAGTCTATCCAGCCGATCATAAGCTACAACTATGGCATACAGCAGTGGAAAAGAGTACGGCAGGCGTTTAAGTTAGCCCTGCTATGCGCTGTCGTGTGCGGAGGACTCGCCTGCGTGGGTACTATTTTATTCTGCCCGAAAGTCTCCTCCTTATTTCTCGGTAATCATGGCAACGCTTACGAGATAGCAATCTCCGGTATTCCCTATTTTTCTTTGGGATATGTCTTTTTCGCTCTCAATATCGTTTGTATCGGGTACTACCAGAGCATAGAACGTTTCAAACCCGCTACGCTATTCACTATTCTACGAGGAATCGTGATTATCACCCTAAGTTTCATGTACCTACCTGTTGTCTGCGGAATTAAAGGTATTTGGCTGGCCGTACCTTTGTCGGAATTAATTACTTTTGTAATCATTGTGGTATACTATCTATTGAAACGTACAAGAGCATGAAAGAGGAAGTTCGCCAGAAAGTGATGGAACGGTTTTCAATCTCTGAGCAGGCCATGCGGTTATTGCTGGAAAGCGCAGAGATGATGTCGTTTGTCCCTAAAGATATAATCGTACATGAAGGTGAGATAAACACGAATATGTATATCTTATCCAAGGGAATCTGGCGGGCTTATACATTTAAAGATGGGACGGAAGATACCTTTTGGTTCGCCGTGGAGAGCGAGATCGCACTCCCGGTATGGGGATATACTTCCGGCTCTCCTTCTCTTTATACCATAGAAGCCGTTACGGAAAGCGAGGCGTATTGCCTATCCAAACAGAAACTAGAAATCCTATTTCAATCCTCCGTGCAATTAGCAAATATCGGAAGAAGGATTCTAGAGAATTTTATGCTTGAGATCGAGACTTCATGGTTAAGTTCTTACAAACGAACCGCCATTGAACGTTACGCCATTCTATTGGACAAGCAGCCCGAAATCATCCAATCCGTCCCCCTAAAATATATAGCTTCTTATCTAGGTGTCACGGCTCAATCCTTAAGTAGAATCCGGGCGAAATTAACTAGTTCTTTAACCTTTATCGTGTAAAGCCTCTTCATTTTTATAACGCATCGATAACCAACCTCTGACTTTTCATAAAGTCAATACGTTAAATCCGTAAATAACGATCAATAATCTCATAATAACTTTCTATCGCATTAGCGGATCGGAGCAAGTTCATATCGAAAGTCACTCTATTATACAAGTGATTTCCTATGATCTGATCCCAACTTACAGGAAATTTGCGCAACCTCATCAATCGTAAAAGCGACCTCCCCACGAAGCCTGCGATACACCGCCTCTCTCCCGATACATAAAGTATCCGTCAAGAAATTAGCAAGATTTTGTCCGGGAGGTAACCTATCTTTCATTGCGGTTATCAATTCATTTACAATACTATCTTTCATTGCCTTATTCCTTATTTCTAAGTATTAATAATCCTTGATACATTTGGCAAATGTAAAACATGTAAACGATAGTTTTGTACGATAAAGAAAGCCTATGAGAATTGTTCCTTTTCTAATTAAGGCAAACGCAGACAGAAAAAGATAGAAAACGAAATTAAATAAAAAAAGCACCTATAAATTTCGAATCGCGCAATCGGAAGATCTAGGTTGTTTCATTTATCGAAACAAGTTCAAACTCTAAAACGTATTTATAATCTCCCTTTGTCTATTGAAAAACTGGATACGTTGCATCTCTCCACTCTCGGAGATCATGGTAGAGAACTTTTTTAAAGATTGAATCCAGTCTTTCAAGCTATTAAACATCTCAGTATCCTGTGTCGTAATAGAATTTATCGAGTAAACCCGTATCATACTTAACTGCAAAGAACTTGTTTCCAGATAACTATACGTAGCCTCAAAGTTAATATGCGATACATAAATCCGTACACTATTGCCTGCCTCGGTCTTTCCTTTCATGGCAAGCTCTTCCAATTCATCCACCAACACTAATAACTCCTCTTTGATACGTTGTATATCCTCACAGGAAATAAGATGGATATCGGAGAAATATTTAATATCATTGACCAAATGATGGAAGATCATATTATCCCAAATATAATCCGTAGAATGGATATACCGTGTCAACGATACAAATTCTCTTTGGATATCAACCAGTTTTTCCGGTATCTTCAGATTCTCAAAATGATTACATTGGATATGCTTATTCTGATACATCCATTTAAATAAACGAAACTTTGACAAAAGGTCATGCTTCAAATAAAGGGTCTGAGGAATAGTATTGGAAGAGGTACCCAAAGCCGTAGTAGGATCATCCTGAAAGGCCCTAAAGATCTTCACATATCTAGACAAGATCGTAAAATAAGCATTAAACGGATCATCGTGATCTACCACATTCAAGTCGAACACGGCATTGGCACTAAAACTAACCCCTACTATTTTATCCAATGACACACCCAATTTCCTTGAGATAAGAGCAGCCTCTTCCAAGGTGAAAGGAACCTCGCCACGTAAGCGCCTATAAATGGCTTCTCTGCCAATATAAAGGGTATCCATCAACAGATTCGCCAAATTTGTCTTAGGGGGAAGTTTTTCTTTTAAAGCTTCAATCAAGCCTGTATTTAATTCATTTATCATCATAACCATGTCGAATGAAAAATCATCTACTCTAGTAACATATATAGAGAGGGAGTTGTTTCGAGAACAAGTACATTCGTAGATGGATTTTCAAAGCACGTAGCTTTTCAGCTTATTCATATCAACTATTTTCCCTTCCCGGGAAATAGCCCCTTCCTCTATCATTTCCGAGAAACTACGGGCCAATGAAGGACGAGCCACTCCAAAATATTCCGAAAGCTCTGTTTGATTACGATCCTGCTTATAATGATCCCCTTGAATACGTTTAAGTATATAGTAAGCCAGTTTACCTTTAATGGTCTTAATCGATAATAATTGAAGACGTTCAGAAAGAAATTGTGTTCGGTTGGCGTTAAAAGCCATATAGCTTTGAAGAAAATGCTCGTTTGTCGCCAGCAAACGCATCACCGCACTCTTAGGTATTAAAATAATCTCGCATTCCTCCAAGGCGATAACATCTACCGGGAAGCGATTATTTTCCGCAAACAAAAATGCGGAGGCCAAAGGAGTAGGCGCCGATAAAGTCTCCACTTCCAGAATTGTCCCGCTTTCGGTGATCATCTCAGTCTTTACCCGTCCTTTACTCAATAGATAAAGCGAAGATAAGGCATCTCCCTGACGAGCCACCCAGTCACCTTTCTTAAACGACCTTGTCGAATAATCCAACGAACTGAAAAGAGCGGTTTGCTCTTCCTCAGACAATTTTCCGCAAATAGGACACAAACTCAGATTCATAAAACTTCCTTTTGCGGATAAAGATAAAGAAAATAATCAAAGAGTGTAACAACTGTTACAGATTAAACGACCTTCTCCCCCCTACATTCGCGATAAACTTTAAAAATAAAAGCTATGTTCTGTTATCAATGTCAAGAAACCGCCCAAGGAAAGGGCTGCACATTAAAAGGTGTATGTGGTAAGACCGCCGAAGTGGCCGGATTACAAGATTTACTGATGTACTTAATGAAGGGAATCTCCAAATTAACAACGACTTTACGCAAACAAGACGTGGAATCATCCACGGCCAATAAGTTTATCGTAGACGGACTTTTCATGACCATCACAAACGCCAATTTCGATTCATCCAGGTTCGTCTCAAAGATCAAGGAAGCCTATCAGCTACGGGAGAACCTTCTCAACGAATTGCATCGACTGGGAATCCATCTTTCCTTAACCTGCGACTGTCTGACTTGGAAATCGGATAAAGTAGAGGAAATGGAGGTCAAAGCGAAAGAAGTAGGTATTCTTGCCACAGAAAACGAGGATATCCGTTCTCTATGCGAATTACTCACTTATGGGGTTAAAGGTATGGCCGCCTACGTGGAGCACGCTTACAACCTAGGTTTCGAGGATACCAGCCTCTATGCCTTTATGCAAGATGCCTTGGTAGCGACGACTCGATCAGACCTGACTGTCGCCGATTTAACCCAATGGGTACTTACCTGCGGCGAATACGGAGTAAAAGCCATGGCCTTATTAGATAAAGCGAATACTTCCACCTATGGCAACCCGGAAATTACGAAAGTGAATATCGGCGTAGGAAAGAACCCGGGTATACTTATCAGTGGGCACGACTTGAGAGACATTCAAGACTTGCTGGAACAAACCGAAGGTACAGGCATAGATGTCTATACACATAGCGAGATGCTTCCCGCACATTATTACCCGGCTTTCAAGAAGTATAAGCATTTTGTAGGAAACTACGGTAGCGCCTGGTGGAAACAAACATCCGATTTCGAGACATTCAATGGAGTTATCCTGTTTACGACCAACTGCCTTGTCCCTCCCCGTTCTTCCGCCACTTACGCCGATCGGGTCTATACGACCGGCTCTACCGGGTTCGAAGGATTCCCACATATCGCCGATCGTAAGCCCGGAGGCTCTAAGGATTTCTCTGCGTTAATCGAACACGCAAAGAAATGCGCCCCTCCAACGGAAATCGAACACGGGGAAATCATCGGTGGATTCGCTCATGAGCAGGTATTCCAATTAGCCGACAAGGTTATCGATGCCGTAAAATCAGGAGCGATACGTAAATTCTTTGTCATGGCAGGTTGCGACGGAAGAATGAAGAGCCGTAGCTACTATACCGAATTCGCCGAGAAATTACCGAAAGATACCGTCATATTAACCGCCGGTTGTGCCAAATATCGTTACAACAAACTGCCTTTGGGTGAGATCAGAGGTATTCCACGGGTATTAGATGCCGGACAATGTAATGACAGTTACTCATTGGTGATGATCGCCCTCAAGTTAAAAGAGATCTTCGGGCTGGATGATGTCAATGAATTACCTATCGCATACAATATCGCATGGTACGAGCAAAAAGCGGTAATCGTATTACTTGCCCTACTCTACCTAGGCGTAAAAAACATTCACTTAGGACCGACATTGCCAGCGTTCTTGTCGCCGAATGTAGCCAAAGTATTGGTCGATAATTTCGGGATCGCCGGAATAGGTAGTGTAGACGAAGACATGGAACTATTTCTAGGAAAGTAAAATAAACCTTTACCAATCCGCTCTTGTTTTCCTATCACATTTTAATCGATTCAAGATGAATAAGGAACAACAAAAAAGAGTAGCCGCCATTCATGACCTATCGGGATTCGGCAAATGTTCATTGACAGTTGCCCTCCCGATCCTCTCGGCGGCAGGAATAGAGACAAGCGCCTTACCTACGGCCATACTTTCTACACACACAGGAGGTATTCTCGGCTATACATATAGAGACTTGACGGAAGATATGCGTCCGTTCATGAAGCATTGGAAAGAATTAGATATCCGTTTCGACGCCGTCTACAGCGGCTTTCTTGGATCTTTCGAGCAATTAGATATCGTAAAAGAGTTCTTCTCCCTTTTCAAGCGGGAAGATAACCTGATTCTAGTCGATCCTGTCATGGGCGATAACGGAGAACTGTACAAGATCTTCACCCCTAAATTTGCGAAAGGAATGAGATCCCTTTGTGAAAGAGCGGATATTATCGTGCCGAACCTGACGGAGGCCGCATTATTGTTGGGCGAACCCTACCAAGCAGGTCCCTATACCAAAGCTTATATCGATGGTATTTTACATAAGCTAAGTCAGCTAGGCCCTAAGCAAGTTGTCTTGACCGGTGTCTATTTCGACGAGAAAGAACTGGGAGCCGCCACTTTCGATATGGAACGAAATGCGACAGAGTATGTTTTAACAGAGAAAATACCCGGTTATTATCATGGTACGGGAGATGTTTTCGCAAGTGCTTTACTGTCCGGTTTGTTAAATAATTTCAACTTGGAGATATCTGCGGAAATAGCCGTTCGCTTCACGGCAGAAAGTATTCTTCGAACATTCAAGGCGCAAACGGATTATCGCTTTGGCGTGAACTTCGAACAATCCATTCCGGATTTACTAAAAGAACTGAAACTGATATAAATGAGAGCCTTTTTTTTCTCATATTTGCAAATAAAAGGAATATAATAGTATGGCTAAATTAAGAATAGCGTTTTCTGGTATCGGTGCGGTGGGTGGTTATTACGGAGGTATGGTCGCCGCCCGCTATCAAGGAACAATAAAAGCAGATATCTTTTTTATCGCCCGTGGAGAAAATCTAAAGGCTATCCGTGAAAAAGGTTTACAAATGCAACTAGGCATCCGGACAATCCATACGGCTCCGGCACTAGCCACCGATAATCCCGCCGAGATAGGGCCGGTAGACTACCTTTTCTGTTGTACAAAAAGTTACGATCTAGAAGAAAACATCCAGCAGCTAAAGCCTGTTATCGGACCTAAGACCGTTATCATCCCCTTGCTAAACGGATTGGATATCGAAGAACGAATCCATAATATACTACCCGGACAAGAGGTCTGGAAAGGATGTGTTTATATCGGTTCCCGCTTGACAGAGCCGGGTGTTGTCGAGAAATTCTCCTTGAAGGAACGTATTTTCTTCGGCAACAAAGATGCAAACAAAGATAAGCAAACCGAGTTGCTTAAATTACTTATGTATGCCCGGTTAAACGCTTTTAATCCAGCGGATATAGACCTACGCATCTGGAAGAAATTCTTCATGATCTCTACGGCGGCTACGGCTACGAGTTTCTTCAACCAGCCCATTGATGAAGTACTAGCCCAACATATTGATCTATTCATCGCTTTGGGTACGGAATTAAAAAGCGTAGCGGAGGCTATGGGAGTCAGTTTACCCGATGACATCGTCTATACTTCCATCGAGACGCAAAAGATGATGCCGGCCGGCTCCACGACTTCCATGCATAGTGATTTTCTCGCCGGGAAAAAAACAGAGTTGGAAACATTGACCGGATATGTTATTCGTCAAGCGGAGAAGCTCGGCGTTGATGTCCCTACTTATCGATTTATGTATAACGGATTGTCTTTTTATCCCTATCCGAAAAATCAGTAATATCATACATTATGGAAGATCTAATAAACGGGCGTTGCGGTTGGTGCGGAACTGACGAGTTGTATATGGCGTACCACGATCAAGAGTGGGGAAAGTTGGTGACTGACGATAAAACACTGTTCGAGTTTCTTGTATTGGAAAGCTCTCAAGCCGGATTGAGTTGGATAACAATCCTTCGGAAGCGTGAGGGATATCGTAAGGCTTTTTGTGACTTCGACACCGAACGGGTAGCGCAAATGACCGATGAGGATGTTGAACGGTTGATGCGGTTTGAGGGTATCGTGAAAAACCGCCAGAAAATCAAATCCACAATCACAAACGCAAGGCTGTTCCTCGCCATACAAAAGGAGTTCGGCAGCTTTTACAATTACACCCTGTCATTCTTTCCCGACAGAAAACCGATTATCAACACATTCCGGTCATTGAGCGAGATCCCTGTCACGTCGCCTGAATCCGAAGCCATGAGCAAGGACATGAAGAAGAGGGGCTTCAAATTCTTCGGACCTACAATTTGTTACGCCCACCTACAGGCTTCGGGATTTATCAATGATCATCTGATAGACTGCGTTTGCAGGAAAGGATAATAAAAAGGGGATGTGTCAAAAGTCCGGTTTATTAGATTTGACACACCCCCTCATTATTATTTAGCGCATCGATCTTATTGACCGATATAAGTCTCCATGAACTTAGCGCCCGGAGCCGGAGAGATGGTTATTACCTCCGTGTCCGCAGGGATCAAGACAGTTTGACCTTGGTGTACAAAGATCTCGTTTCCTTTATTATCACGGATGGAAGCCTTGCCTGCCATACAGATATAAACGACAAAAGAATCCAGTTCCGAGAAATTACGAACCATAATCGTATCCAGATCCAAAAGGTTTGTCGTGAAATACTTACAGTCCGCCAACTCTACCGTGGCATTCGTATGACCTTTGTAGTGAGTACGGTAATCCGGATACAACGTATAATCGATCGCGTCTTTCGCCAATTCCGTATGCAGCTCACGGCCATTACCGTTCGCATCTTTACGGTTGTAATCGTAAATACGATACGTGATATTACTAGTCTGCTGGATCTCTGCGATAAAACAACCCGCTCCGATCGCATGCACACGTCCCGCCGGCAAGAAAAATACATCACCTTCATTTACGTCGTAACGTTGAAGCACATCCATGATCGTATTGTTCTCCACCCGTTTCACGTATTCCTCTGCGTCGATTTGCTCAGAGAAACCGGAATATAGGCCAGCGCCTTTCTCCGCCTTGATCACATACCACATCTCCGTCTTACCGAAAGAGTTGTGGCGCTTTTTCGCCAGCTCATCGTCCGGGTGAACTTGAATAGATAAATTATCACGGGCATCGATAAACTTGATTAGCAACGGGAAAGTCGTCCCGAATCTCTCCATCACCTTCTCTCCCAGCAACTCCTTGCCATAAGAGCGGATCAACTCATCCAAAGACTTGCCTTCCAACTCGCCATTATCGACAATAGAATAATTTCCCTCAACATGAGAAAGCTCCCAGCTCTCGCCTACACCATTCTCAACCGGAGTAATACCCTTAAACGGGCAGATATCTGAACCGCCCCAAATCACCTTCTTGAGGATCGGCTTAAATGTAAATGGATATAACATAACGTGTTTTGTGTATAGAGTTTTACTTTTTGACCTTCACTTTCCTTAATACGACGGCGCTACGTGCCGGGATATAAAGTTTCAGCCATTCTTTCTTTTCTTTCTTATATAACGGATCAAATTGCGTGAAATGCCTTATGGTATCATCAGCCAAGCCAAACCCCCCGAAACGGGTAGCGTCAGTGTTCAATACGACCTCATATTCTCCCTTCGGAACCAAGAAACCGTAATCCGTGAACGATTTCGTCGGGCTAAAGTTGAACACAAAAACCAAGTCTTTACGCATATAAGCCAATATCTGATCGCCATCATTATCCCAAACCTTCTGGATAGGGGTATCTTGGAAATTCTTCACATCCCCGATCAATTCCAACATCTCACGGTCGAAATCGCCCAAGAAATGGTACTTCAAATCCAAGTTGTCCACCAAATTCCATTGGCGGCGAGCGTATTTATAAGACCATCCATTGCCCTCCCTTGGGAAGTCGATCCACTCCGGATGCCCAAACTCATTTCCCATGAAGTTCAGATAACCGCCATTAATGGTAGAAGCCGTAACCAAACGGATCATCTTATGCAAGGCGATACCTCTATCTACCATGAAATTATGGTCATCTTTTTGCATATGCCAATACATATCGGCGTCGATCAAGCGGAAGATGATCGTCTTATCACCCACCAAGGCTTGATCGTGGCTCTCGGCATAACTGATCGTCTTCTCATCGGCACGACGGTTCGTCGTCTCCCACCAGATCGAAGACGGATGCCAATCCTCATCCTTCTTTTCCTTGATCGTCTTGATCCAATAATCCGGGATGTTCATGGCCATGCGATAATCAAAGCCATAACCACCATCTTCGACCTTGGCTGCCAAACCCGGCATGCCACTCACCTCCTCGGCGATCGTTATAGCGCCCGGATTCACCTCATGGATCAATTTATTGGCCAAGGTTAGATAAGCGATAGCGTCGCCATCTTGGTGGCCATTAAAATAATCGCCGTAATTACAGAAAGCCTCGCCCAAGCCATGGCTGTAGTAAAGCATGGAGGTCACGCCGTCGAAACGGAAACCATCGAACTTATACTCCTCCAGCCAGAACTTACAATTCGACAATAAGAAATGAAGCACCTCGTTCTTTCCATAATTGAAGCACAGGGAATCCCATGCCGGATGCTCACGGCGTTCGCCACTCAGGAAATATTGGTCATACGAACCGTCAAAGCGGCCTAATCCCTCCACCTCGTTCTTTACGGCGTGGCTATGTACGATGTCCATGATCACGGCGATACCCATCCCGTGCGCCTCGTCGATCAGTTGTTTCAACTCGTCCGGCGTACCGAAACGGGAAGAGGCAGCGAAGAAGCTACTTACGTGATAGCCGAACGATCCATAATAAGGATGTTCTTGTATAGCCATGATCTGAATGGCGTTATAACCATCCTTCGCTACACGAGGCAATATATTTTGACGGAATTCATTATACGTCCCCACCTTCTCCTCGTTAGTGCTCATACCGATATGGCACTCGTAGATCAAAAGGGGAGACTTCTTAGGTTTGAATCGTTTATTCTTGAATTTATAAGGTTTCTCCGGGTTCCATACTTGAGCGCTAAATATCTTAGATTGCTCATCTTGCACCACCCGGCGAGTCCATGCGGGAATACGTTCTCCGCTACCGCCGTCCCACTCGACCAGCAACTTAAACAAGTCCTCATGACACATCTGCGCATCGGTCAAAGCGATCTCCCATATGCCATTCGCCTTACGTTTAAGCTTGTATTTATTATCTTTCTGCCATCCGTTGAATGTTCCGATCAAATAAATAGCGGTAGCATTCGGCGCCCATTCACGGAACACCCAGCCTTTCGTGGTTTTGTGTAACCCAAAATAAAGATATCCGGAAGCCATCTCGGATAAAGTTAGTTTACCATTATTCGTCAAGCTCTTTTCTTTATCAATCACGTATTGATACCGGCCTTCTATAGCCGCCTCATAAGGGGCCAGCCACGGGTCATTTTTTATCAGATTTAGAGACTCCATGATTTATTATAATTTGGTTCTCGGCAAAGATAAAAGAAAAAAACATACCCATTGATAATATTAGGATATTTCTTATATTCGCGGTAAACCGTATAAAGATGAGCAAAGGAACAAAAAGTATAGCCTTTTACCTAATGATGATCCTCATTTTCGGTTCGCTGATGTACTTTATCGCCAAAGAAGGGGAAAGTCAGCAACTGGAAAATTCGATTGCGTCCATTCAAAACGCACCTAGTAATTTAGAAGAGGGATTTACCATATTTACTCAATTATTAGTACATAATATCGAGTCTTCCATAGGAATTCTGCTTTTACAAATCATCACGATATTGCTTACGTGCCGTTTGTTCGGTTGGTTATTCCAGAAGATCGGGCAACCCACCGTCATCGGCGAGATCGTTGCCGGAATCGTGCTAGGGCCGTCCGTATTAGGCAATTTATTCCCGGAGGCTTCCGCCTTCCTTTTTCCTGTGGAATCGTTGGTGAATATAAATATGCTGAGTCAATTCGGACTTATACTCTTTATGTTCGCTATCGGGATGGAACTTAATATCTCCGAGGTAAGGAAAAAGCTGAAAGAGACGATCTTAATCAGTCATACCAGTACGATCGTCCCCTTCTTTTTCGGTATGCTGACCGCCTATTTCGTGTACGACAAATATGCGGATAAGAGTACGCCTTTCCTCTCTTTCGCCTTGTTTATAGGTATCGCCATGAGTATTACCGCCTTTCCCGTATTGGCACGTATTATCCAAGAGAAAGGACTTACCAAGACACATTTGGGTACCATCTCGTTGGCAAGCGCGGCGAATGGGGATATCACCGCATGGTGCTTGCTAGCGGTTGTCATAGCGATCGCACAAGCGGGTTCGATGCTAAGTGCCGTTTACAACATCTTATTCTCAGTTCTTTACATAGTGTTTATGTTTTTGGCGGTGCGGCCATTCCTGCGGATGATCGGACATATCTACCACAACAAGGAGGTAATCGACAAGGGGCTGGTCGCTTTCATCTTCTTGCTATTGATCACCTCGGCTTATCTGACAGAGATATTGGGATTGCATGCCTTATTCGGCGCTTTTATCGCAGGAGTGGTGATGCCGGGAAATGTCAAATTCCGCAAGATCATGACCGAGAAAGTAGAGGATGTATCCCTTGCGCTATTTCTTCCCTTATTCTTCGTATCCACCGGATTACGTACGGAAATAGGTCTTCTAAACAAGCCTGAATTATGGTGGCTATGCCTTATCTTCATAGTCGTGGCCATCGCAGGAAAGTTTGGGGGAGCGATGTTCTCCGCCCGATTCGTGGGTGAGAGCTGGAAGGATAGTCTCTATATAGGGGCTCTCATGAACACCCGTGGGTTGATGGAGCTGGTCGTATTGACGATCGGGTACGAGATGGGGATATTGACGCCTTCCGTATTCGTGATCTTAGTGCTAATGACACTGGTCACCACCTTTATGACAACCCCATTGGTCTCATTCATCAAATTCTGTTACCGGGCGCATGATAAGCTGATGGAGCAAAAAGAAAGAATGCCATTGGAGGGAATATTCAAGGTACTGCTATCCTTCGGACGAGCCGGAAACGGACAGATCATGCTGGACGTGGCCTACCAGATGTTCGCCCAAGGCAAAAACAAACTGGAGCTGACGGCACTGCATTTGACGGTTGGCTCGGATGTAAACCCGCTACACACGGATAATTTCGAGGAAGTCAGCTTCGGCCCGATCCTTTACGGGGCCAAGAAGCTGGGCATTCAGATACAGACTCGCTACGAGGTATCGAACAACGCCGGAGTGGATATTTGTAGCATCGTAAACAATGAGGGGTATGATTTCCTTCTGGTCGGTTCCGGGATATCGATGAGCAACACACCGGATGATATAGCGGCAAGCCATTACCGGGCCTCTTTCTACAACCGTTATTTCAAACGCTTCAAGGCTCCGGAATCCTGGTTTTATCCGGGTGCCTTATTGAAAGACAAGACGAAGATGTTTATCGAGCAAAGCAATTGCCCGGTAGGTGTATTCGTGAACCGGAATTTCGTCAAGGCATCGAACGTGATCGTGGTCATCGACTCCGAGGAGGATTTATTCCTGTTGGGATACGCCCAGACCTTATTGAAGTCTACACACGGCTCGGCCAGCGTACTTGATAAATCCAGCAGTACGACCCCGGGGAACGAGGTGATCAAGGAAGGAATCCTGCGATTCACGGAAGACGTGAAGCAGACCACGCTTCTACGAGAGAAAGACCTTACGCCCCAGTCTTTCAACGGCTTCAACTTCATGCTGATCAGTTATAAGACATGGAACGATGTCTCCGAGCACCGGAAAGAAGCCTTGCAGAAGATGCCTTCTACGTTGATATTAAGTAAATAATCCGTTATAAACCATATAAACCCGTCTTTATGAGAATCTGTCTTTTCTTCTTGATCACCGTTTTCCTCATGGCCTGCTCCTCTACGGGGAACCAGCGGCAGGAACCGGAAAACCAGACCTTGGAAACGATACTCAATCGCAAAAGCGTACGTAAGTATAAGGATCGCCCGGTAGAAAAGGAAAAGATAGACAAACTGATACGAGCCGGAATGGCCGCCCCCTCCTCCCGTGACAGGCGACCTTGGGAATTCATTATCGTAACCGACCGGAAAGCCTTGGACACAATGGCCGAAGGTCTCCCCTTCGCCCGGATGCTGAAAGAGACAAGGCAAGCGATCGTCGTTTGCGGCGATACGATCAAATCCTCCAACGCTTGGTTTCTGGATTGTTCCGCCGCCTCGCAAAACCTGCTACTTGCCGCCGAATCCATGGGATTGGGAGCCGTATGGACGGCTGTTTACCCCTATCCGGACCGGATCGAGATCGTCCGGAAAGAGCTTCGGCTACCGGATCATATCATGCCGTTGAACGTCATACCTGTGGGATACCCCATGCAGAAAGAGACTCCCAAAAACAAATACAACGTCCAACAGATCCATCACAACGGCTGGTAAAGCTATATGACTTCCAGATAACTCCGTCCGTTTCCCGCCCGGTTCACCCGGATCTGCACGGGAATACGTTCCGTCATTTCCTGTACGTGCGAGATAACGCCGATCTTGCGCCCTTGCGTACGCAGGCTCTCCAAGGCATCCATAGCGACCCGCAACGTCTCCGCATCCAAAGAGCCGAAGCCCTCATCGATAAACAAGCTCTCAACCTTCATCCGGTTCGAGGAGAGCGAGGACAAGCCTAACGCCAAGGCCAGCGAGACCAAGAAAGATTCCCCTCCGGAAAGGCTATGCACGGTACGGATCTCGTCGCACATATCTTGGTCGATCACCTGCAAGGCCAAGGTATCCGGCACACGCTCCAACCGGTAACGCCGGGATAGTTGCCGCAATTGCACATTCGCGTAACTCAACAAGACATCCAAGGTGTAGCCTTGGGCGATCCTACGGAACTTGGCGCCATCCGCCGAGCCTGCCAACTCATTCAGCTTCGCCCAACGCTCGCTCATCGCCCTCCGCTCCGAGAGCTCTTGCTGGAAGCCGGCTATCTTCCGCTTATTCTCCTCGTGCGTACGCAGACGGAAACTACATTCAGACTTTTGGGCCGTCATTTCCGACAGAGATTCCTCCAGCGTCTTCCCCTCGGAGTTCTCTTGATAGGCGACCATCCAGTTATCCAGCTCCTGCCGGCGTGCGGAAAGGAGACCGGAAGTCTCCGCCAGATCCTTCTTGATCTGTTCCGTACCCCCCCGGTATTGCTCCACCTCGCCGGCGTGCCTCGTCGTACTCTCTTGCAACTGCTTCAAATGGCTCTTCAAGGCTTCCACCCGTTCGTGGAAGGTACGTTCCACCTGGTCGGCTGGCTGGCCTCCCAGCAGGAGATTCCGCTCCGAACGCAAGCGGGTATAGGATTGATTCTTCTCGTCGTAGGCTTTCGCGGCGTCCTCGTACTGCTTGCGCAAGGGAGGGAGGAAAGCCTCGTACGACTCCCGTTCCGCTTGATGGGCGCTCCGCTCCCGTTCCAGTTCCCGCAGGCGTTCCCCGTTGGCTTGCCACTGGCGGGCGAAATCCGTCAAGGTCTCCCGGAAGCTTTCCGGGTCCTTGTTCCAGCCCGTCTGCCATGCGTCGTTCCCGAACAGGGCGTTGGCCGCTGATAGGGATTGGGACAGCTTCTCCTGCTGTTCCCGCTTATCCAGTTCTTCCCGGTCGATTTGCTCGGACAAGGATTGTAACTGGTTCCTTAATTCCGTCCGTGCGTTCTCGTCCGCGGCGAGTTGTTTATGCAGCTCCAATTCTTTCTGTTGCAGGGCGGCGAGTTGTTTCCCGCAGGCCTCCTGCCGTTCTTTCCGGTCGAGAAGCCGCTTGAGGCGCAGGGTAGCTTCCGAGATGCGATCCGCCAAGGCCAACAGGCGCTCATGCGCCTCGTGAGAGGCGAAAGGATGCTCAAGGCTTCCGCAGACCGGGCAAGGCGTTCCGGCAGTCAGCTTGTCCCGCAGGCTTTTGATATCGCCAGTCGTCACGAACTGGGCTTGCTCCAGCAATAAACGCTCCCGTTCCGTACGGCAGGTCTCGATCGACCGGTCCAAAGCCTCCGGTTCCAATTCCTGGAGGGCAAGCGCTACGGACTTCCGCTCTTCCTCAATCTTTACCTGTTCCTTGGCGTGCGTCTCCGCCTCCCGCCGCAAGGATTGCCTCCGAACCTCCAACCGCTGGATTTTCTGTCGGATGGCTAGCAAGGCCTTGTCCGACCGCTCGACTGCCCGGCGAGCCGTAAGGCAGGTATCCAGATGAATCAACAAGGCCGACAGTTGCTCGGCGATCCCCTCCTTGCTCCGGTAACGTTCACGCCACGACGTCAGCTTGTCCCATTCCTCCGAGGCTTTCTTCTGCCGCTCTTCCACCTTCCTGAGTTTCTCTTCTGCCTCCTGCTTCCGCCGGGAGAAGTCTTTCATCCGTTCATCAGCCTCGGAGCGGGCTTTCAAGGCCGATTCCAGTTGCACGTCCAGTTTCCGGGCCTGTTGCAATTCCAGTCGCAAGCCCTTAGATTCCTCATCCGTCCTCGCCAATCGCACCTCTCCTTGCTCATACTCCTTCCTTGAGGTTTCCAGCGATGCCAACGCCCGTTCCAAGAAACGGGCGTTCTCCTCCCGCTGTTTTTCCTTCGAGGCGATCTGGACCTCGGCCGCTTTCACGGCCTCCCGCAGGCTTTGCCGCTCGGCCCTCGCCTTCTCCAGACGGGCCAGCTCCACCTCCAAGGCCGAAAGGCGGGTTTGGGAGGCTTCCACCTCCTCCTCCGACAGAAGCTCTATGTCTTGTACGCGGGCGTATAGCTGCTCGTAGGCCTCCTTCGCCTCGGCGTTCTTGGCGAAGATCCGGCGGGAGATCTCCGAGTATTGCTCCGTACCGGTCAGTTTTTCCAGCAAGGAGGCCTTCTCGCCCTGCTCCGCTTTCAGGAAGGTAGAGAAATCGTTCTGGGCCAAGAGCACCGAGCGGGTGAACTGATCGAAAGTCAGGCCGATCAGCTCGATGATACGGGCTTGCAGGTCCTTGTTGGTTCCCGGCTCCTCTTTCCCGGCATCTATATTATATAATGTAAGGCGGGCGGCCTGCAAACGTCCGCTCTCCTTCTCCCGGGCCCGGGATACGGACCAGCGGGCGCGATACCGACACCCGTTCAGCGCCACGAAATCCACCTCGGCATAGCCCGAGGCCGTCCCGCGGCGCAAGAGGAAGCGGGGGTCGCTTTGCGGCAACACATCCTCTTGCACGTCCCTCAGCCGCACGTTATTCTCCTTCGCCAGCTCCGTTCGCGGCGTACGGGAGAAGAGGGCGAGGCACATGGCATCCAGCAACGTGGATTTTCCCGCCCCCGTAGGCCCGGATATAGCGAAAATACCCGCCGAAGCCAAAGGCTCTTCCGTAAAATCAATGGAAAACTCTCCTTCCAGCGACGCCAGATTGCGTCCTCTGATCGCCAGCACTCTCATAAAGAAACCTCCCTCATCACCTCATTAAACAATGTCTCTATCTCCTCGGGCAACTCGCCTCCGTATTTCACGGCAAACGTATGCCTCAGCATATCCAACGGAGCTATCTTTTGCAAATCGTTATACGACAAGGCCCGCTCCTCTGCCTCCCCTTCCCGCCGGGGATACGAAGGAACGATGGAGGTGAGGCGGACCGCCTTCCCGACCAACGCCTCCTCTACCCGATGACGGAACGTAGGGTCCGGCTCCGTCAGCAGGACCCGTATCTCCACGTAAGGCCAGCGGCTCTCGTCCTCCCTGCCCTCCTCCGGCTCCGGAAGCCCGGCGAGGCATCGCAAGACCTCCTCCGGTGGTAACGGGCTATCCGGTATACGCATCAAGTCCGCTACTCTTGGGATCTCGATCGCCTCGATACCAGCGACCTTCCTCTCCTCGACCGCTACGGCTATCACTTGATGCCGGTAATTCTTCTCCGAGAACGACATGGGAAGCGGGCTTCCGGCATAACGTACCGCCTCGCGCCCGCCGATCCGTTGCGCCTTATGGATATGCCCCAGCGCCGTATAAGCGATCCCGGCGTCGAAGGTATCCGCGGATACGGACTCCAGACCTCCCATGATCGCACGCTCGCTCCGGTCATCCTCCGATAGTTCGGCTCCGGTAGCGTGGAGGTGTCCCAAGGCTACGATCGCCTCGCCGGGATTCCTCCGGGCATCCGCATAAGCGTAGAGCCGCCGGTACATCCGGCCGATACCCGCCACATACGAGTCGGGCTCTCCCTCAGGTACCGCCGGGTAATCCCCTTGGCGGAGGAAAGGCACCGCCAGGCAAAGCGCCTCCCGTTCTCCCGCCCGGTTCCTCAAAGGGACGACGAGCGAAGCGAGGTCGATCTCCCCGGAATCCGTCCTCCCCACGATACCGACAATCGAGGTATTCAATTCCTCCAGCAAGGGATTCGGGGCTTCCAGACGGATCGCGGAATCGTGGTTGCCGGCGATGATCACGATCTGCAAGCCCGGATTCAGGCGATTCGCCTCCCGCAGGAAACGATAGAAACGGCGTTGCGCCCCCGCGGAAGGGTTCGTCACGTCGAACACATCGCCGGCGATCAACAGGACATCCGTCTGCCGCTCCACCAATAGATTTGTCAGAAAACCGAGGAAAGCCTCGTGCTCCGCCTCCCGGTCGTAGCCGAAAAAGGTCTGGCCCAGATGCCAGTCGGCGGTATGGATAAGTTTCAATGCCATATATTGTCATATTTATAAAAGCAAAGGTACAATTTTTTTCTAGGTTCTTTCTTTTGCCGTCAACATAGCCAAAGAGACATATCCGCGTCAAGGGAATAAGTTGTCGTTTCTTCTTTTTCAGGTCTATTTCAGCAATATACATCATAATATATGTATTTTAGTCCTAAGTTTATA
This sequence comes from Parabacteroides sp. B2-S-102, assembly GCF_023656665.1. Classification (NCBI taxonomy): domain Bacteria; kingdom Pseudomonadati; phylum Bacteroidota; class Bacteroidia; order Bacteroidales; family Tannerellaceae; genus Parabacteroides; species Parabacteroides sp. B2-S-102. The sequence goes on from NZ_JAMOKM010000002.1 coordinate 481,507, forward strand.
AATTCTTTTGTTACATTTAGAGCGAAGAATGATCATCAACCGTTTTTCCCATAGCAACGGAATATCATAGATTTCCTAAAGGCAATGACATAGTTTACAATAAAAAAACTAAATAAAAATCATGTACCATCTGATACTAAACGTTCTAGTTTTCTTTCTCCCATTGCTTCACGGGGATAAATCGACCGCATCAAATCCGGATATCAAGGAGGGAAATGAGGCTTACACAGTCTCATTCTATCCGGAAGGGGGCCGATTGATATTAAATACCGCCTGCGTAGTCGCATTCAAGGCAGAAAGCAGAGATGGTAGAACATTAGATATCTCAGGAGAGATCGTGGATGACAGAGGTAATATTGTACAAAACGTAAAATCCTTATATAACGGATTAGGATATTTCAATATTTACCCAGATGAAGGAAGGACCTATTATCTGAACTGTAAAAGCACAGAAGGTATAGAAAAAAGCTTTATATTACCTGCCGCAACCCTGTCAATAGGGATAAAAGTACATTTCAAGGAAGACCAAATATTAGTCTCCGCCTTAAAACCAGAGCATTTGCAATTTAAAGACACTTTATATATACTGTTACAATCCGAAGACTCCATCGTTTATAAAGACATTTGGGATTTCTCAAGGAGATGGATCGTATTCGAGAAAAAAAACATCAAGACCGGCCTGTCTAGTTTTCTTTTAGTCGATAGTAATGGCGATCTACTTTCCGGGCGACCGTTTTTCAAGCTAGAAAATATCTCATCACTCCAATCTTTGCCTCCGGACTTCAAGATAAGGCTACTTCCTATCATGAACGATCCGGGAACCGACTCCATACGGAAGAATCTCGTATTGGATACTTTGGCCAAGACTTTAACAATCGACCAGGAACAATCGGAACCTGATAAAAGGCCAAATGATGATATATGGAAGACCATCGAGTTGGAGAATGTAGAAATCAAGGCATTCAAGAAAGACAAACAGAATCAAGGACTCTATTCGCCCGTCCAAGCTTCCAGCCGTATTTATAGCTCCCAAGATATAGAACGGTGGCATATAAATGAGATGAAATCGTTATTATCTCGCTTTAGCGGGGTTAAATTTATCTTCGATAACGTTAAGCAAAAATATTATCCGGTACTCCGTGACGCGATAACTTCCTTTAGATCAAAAAATGAAGGGAAACCCCTAGTCGTGATTGATGACACGCCTTTTATCGATTTCGACATCCTAGATTACCCTGTTAACGACATAGAAGAAATATTTTTACTAAAAGGATCAGACGCAGCCATATGGGGGCCTAAAGCTAGCAATGGAATTATCGTCATTATAACCCAAAGAGGTAAATCCACAAAAATCGAGCAAAAAGAGGAATAAAATGAGAATCCCGTCTAGGGTCGGCAAGACATCCGCTTCCCGCTCCACTATCCCCCCTTGTATACCGGCAGCACGACCGAGAAGCGGCTTCCTTCTCCCTGCTTAGAACTCAGCGCTATCCGTCCCCCCAAGTTTTGTACGATTCCTTGGCAGATAGACAACCCTAGACCGGCCCCTTGGCTGAATTCATCTTGCTTGAAAAAACGGCTGAATACCTTCTCTTGTTCCTCCTCCGATAGACCGATCCCGGAATCCTCGACAAAAATCGCCGCCTCATCCGTCCCCCTCAGATGCTTAAATCCCAACTTTATATATCCGCTATTCGTGAATTTACAAGCGTTTGTCAAGAAATTGGTTATAACTTGCGAAAGTCTCTTTTTATCCGTATAGATAAACAAATCCCCCTCCGCCTCTTTCGAGAATCGTAGGTGGGTGGGGACCAATAACTGATGGGCGAGGTAAAGATCGTCGACCAACTCCTTGACGGAGCAGCTCTCTTTCTCGAATTTCATTTGTCCCGATTGAAGTCTCGAAACCTCCAGAATATCATTGATGAGCACCAACAACAGATCGCAGCTCTGATTGATCGTCTTGGCAAACAGCTGCTTGTCGGCCTCGTCTAAGTCCTTCTCCGAGGCCAGCAGGTTCGAGAAGCCTACGATAGAGTTCAGCGGCGTACGTATCTCATGGCTCATGTTCGCCAAGAACTTTTGCTCATACCCCCTCATGAGGATAAGCTCTTTTTCCCGTTTCTTCATGTCATTGATGTTGATAAGTATACCGCTCACGTCTTTACCTCCCTCCGCATTATCTACCGCAGGCATGGCGCTAAAGCGGAATTCCCACCATTCATAATCAGATCCGGTAAAGCGGGCACGGCATTGGAATACCTCCTTGTCCGCTTTCCATAAGGATTGCCTCTGCAGCTTGAAAGCGATGAGATCATCGGGATGTATCAATTTCCACATCTCCTCCAACTCGATTCGCGACGGCTGGTCACCGACAGGATACTTGAAAAAGAACTCCTCATCCTTGAATTCCCAGATGTATATGCCTCCACACTGTATGGCCAAATCCAAGAAGAAATTCTTTTGAGACAAACGGGAGAAGATCATCTTGACTTGCCTCTTCTCCCGCCCATACAAGCATAAGACACCGATTAAAAATACGATAGTAGCTACCTCAAAAACAGGCCTCAGCCTATAATACTCAAATAAGGGAGTATGCTTAGGTAGCAAGTACAACCCCGTAAGCAAGGTTGCTAAAACTAAAAATATATAAAGTAGGTGTTTCATGGTTCTTTAAGTTTACGAGTACCTGCGGGACTCTGGTGGTAAATGGTTTTATTTCACTCCGCTCATTAACACTATTGTTTTTTTTCTTAAGACTATTATTGATTTTCACCAGCTATTTAATAAATATTATTATCTTTGATCTCATAATTAACCAGAGTCCCGCAGGGACAACGCCTACACCTCTTCCACGATTATTTATCTACCCGGCATCTTCCTTACTCGTATCCGTACGGCTACATTCTTGTATCTACGTATCTGCATCCGTGTATCCGTACGGATACGAAGATGCAGATACGTAGATACAAGGACGCAGATACGTAAGTGCAAGAGCGTAACCGTACGGGTACCCGCTTGTATCCGGGCAACAAAAAGCCGGTATCTGGGCGGGTACACGTGAGTACCTGCCCGGATACCGGCCCGCGGCTATCATCCTAGCCTATATCTCGTCCGGAGATTCCGAGTCGGAGCCGCCGGAGCCACCCGGTCGTCCTTCCGCCAGCTTGTCCACCCAAGCGAAAGTAGCCTTCTGAAGATCCGTCTTGAAAGCCTCGTCAGGCTGGAAGTTAAGGTTCACACTTTTGATATTCTTGGCGTTGACCTCCTCCTTGGTAGGTACCCCCAAACTGGAAAGCGTAACGCTGAAACTACCCCAGTTACCCAGTTTCACGCTCTCGCCTCCCAGCAGCCTGCGAAGCAAGATCTTACGAAGCTGGCGGATGGCCATCATCGCCTCGGAAGGGTTCAACGTAGTCTCGTCGGCGAGTTCCATCGCTACCTCGGTCTCGTCCGCTTGGGCGGTAGTTACTTGAGTTACATACCATTTCTTAGGCGCTTCCTTGTCCAAAGGGTTTATTCGTTGCACGGGTTTTACTAGTATTGCCATGATAAATAGATTTATAGGTCTCTCTTGGATGGAGGCCCTGATTATTAAATCTTCAAATATAACAATAGAGTTCCACTCTCACAAGTTAAAACCGGATTACTATTCGCACTTTCTTGAAAAAACTATTTGTAAGCAAAACCTAGTAAACTCATAATAATTTGTTACTTTTGCGGTGGTTTTAAATAGGAACAACATAATTAATAAACATACCTATGGCAAAGATTACAAAAGAGGAGGCCCTTCGGTACCATGTCGAGGGCAAACCGGGTAAGATCGAGGTTATCCCGACAAAGCCTCATAGCACGCAAACGGATTTATCCCTGGCTTATTCGCCGGGCGTAGCCGAGCCGTGTCTGGAAATCGAGAAGAATCCGCTGGACGCGTACGAATATACGGCGAAAGGTAATTTGGTAGCCGTAATCTCCAACGGTACCGCCGTACTCGGGCTGGGCGATATCGGCCCCTTGGCCGGTAAGCCGGTGATGGAAGGCAAGGGATTGCTATTCAAGATATTCGCAGGTATCGACGTATTCGATATCGAAGTGAACGAGAAAGATCCGGAGAAGTTTATCCAGACCGTGAAGGCGATCTCGCCCACGTTCGGAGGAATCAACTTGGAGGATATCAAGGCACCGGAGTGTTTCGAGATCGAGACTCGCTTGAAGAACGAGCTGGATATCCCCGTCATGCACGACGACCAGCATGGTACGGCAATCATCTCCGGCGCCGGGCTGATCAACGCCTTGGAGATCGCCGGCAAGAAGATCGAGGACGTGAAGATCGTGGTGAACGGCGCCGGAGCCGCCTCTATCTCATGTACGAAACTGTACGTGATGCTGGGAGCGCGCAAGGAGAATATCGTCATGTGCGACAGCAAGGGCGTCATCTCTACCAGCCGCCCGGACTTGAACGCCGCCAAGCGGGAGTTCGCTACCGACCGTCCGATCAAGACCTTGCAGGAGGCCGTGGTGGGAGCCGACGTATTCTTGGGCCTCTCCGTGGCGAACGTATTGACCAAGGAGATGGTACGTAGCATGAACGCCGACCCGATCGTATTCGCCTTGGCGAACCCGAACCCGGAGATCTCCTACGCCGACGCGATGGCCTCGCGGGACGATATCATCTTCGCTACCGGACGTTCCGACTATCCGAACCAGATCAACAACGTGCTGGGATTCCCTTATATCTTCCGCGGCGCCTTGGATACGCACGCCAAGGCGATCAACGAGGAGATGAAGCGGGCCGCCGTCTACGCCATCGCCGACCTTGCCAAGGAGCCGGTTCCCGACGTGGTGAACGCCGCCTATAAGCTGAAACGAACCACTTTCGGACGCGACTATATCCTTCCGAAAGCGCTCGATCCCCGCTTGCTGACCCGTGTATCTTGCGCCGTGGCGAAAGCCGCTATCGACTCGGGCGTGTCTCGCAAGACGATCACCGACTGGGAGGGCTACGCCAACCATTTGCGTGAGATGATGGGGTACGATAATAAACTCTTGCGCTCGTTCACCGATATGGCGAAAGCGAACCCGAAACGGGTGGTATTCGCGGAGGCGAACCACGTGAATATGCTGAAAGCCGCCGCCGAGGCGAAAGCGGAAGGTATCTGTTTCCCGATCTTGCTGGGTAACGAGGAGCGTCTGGCCAAGATCGCCGCTGAGGAGAATATCAGTCTGGACGGTATCGAGATCGTCAACCTCCGCCACGACCGTGAGACGGAACGCCGCCACCGCTACGCCCGTATCCTTACCGACAAGAAGGCGCGCGAGGGCGTGACTTACTCAGAGGCTTGCGAGAAGATGGTAGACCGTAATGCGTTCGGTATGATGATGGTGGCTACCGGCGACGCTGACGCTTTCGTGACGGGTGTATACAGCCGCTACTCGGAGGTTACCAAGATGGCGGAACAGATCATCGGCATCCGCCCGAGTTACAAGCATTTCGGTGCCTTGAACATCCTGACTTGTAAGAAGGGTACCTTCTTCATGGCCGATACGCTGATCAACCGTCACCCGTCGGCCGAGGTATTGATCGATATCGCCCGCCTGACGCACGACGCCGTGAAGTTCTTCGCTCACGAGCCGGTGATGGCGATGTTGTCTTACTCGAACTTCGGTTCCGACAAGCAGGGTAGCCCGCTGAAGGTGCACGAGGCGATCGACTTCTTGCATAAGACATACCCAGACATGGTAGTAGACGGAGAGATGCAAGTAAACTTCGCCCTCGACAAGAAGCTGCGCGACGATATGTACCCGTTCAACAAGCTGAAAGGACAAGACGTGAATACCTTGATCTTCCCGAACCTAAGCTCCGCCAACAGCGCGTACAAGCTATTGGATACGCTGGGTATCACCGAGACGATCGGCCCGATCCAGATGGGATTGAACAAACCGATCCACTTCACCGACGTAGAAAGCTCTACCCGTGATATCGTGAACCTGACTACCGTAGCTGTCGTAGACGCTATCGTTCAGGAGCAGATCGAGAAAGAAGGTTGATAGGGGGATAAGCCCTATCAATACTGTCCCCAGTTGTAGAGACGGGGCGTGCCCCGTCTCTACAACTGGATATATCAATTCTGATAGCTTTCGATATTCGCTATTACCTTTTGCGACAATCGCTCCATACATTGCTCCGAGTGGCCGGAGACTTTCGGGGTATATATGACATTATCGAATTGCGTCAAGGTATCCGCATAATTCCCGATACCTACCTCATCGCATAAGAAGAAATTCCGCTTATGGGCGCTAAGCCAACGTTGTAAATCCGGAACACGGAAAGTAGGCCCTACCGACGTATTGATCAATATCTTCAGATTACCGAACAAACGAAACTCACCCGCCCCCAGAAGAATCGTATTACGAGGCAAGCAAGTACATAAAATATCCACTTCCGGCAGCAACTCCCGCAGAGGCAGGTAAGCGATACCGGAGGCCTCGGCATCCGGCTTACGGGTACGGCTGAAATAATAAACCTCCGCCCCCAAGAAACGAAGGGCGTCAGCGATCATTCTCCCGGTGCGACCCAATCCCACGATGCCTACTTTTTGCCCGCCCAGCTCATACGCCTTATGCTTCCACTGTTTCCCGCCGAAACCATGCAACAAACGGACCAGCTCGCTAATGACATACTCCACGACTCCCTCATCGCCATAGTCGCGGATGCCCAAAACCGTTATCCCCCGCTCACGTGCGGCGGCTATATCCACATTCGCGCTAGACTCGCTATAAAGGGTACAGCACATCCCGATGTATTTGATATTCGGGCAAGCCTCGATCACGTTCCTTCGGATCTGTGTATTATAAGAGACGAGCACACAATCTGCGTCCCCGATCCGGTTCACAATCTCCTCATCCGTTTCCGGAATGCCGGTATAAAAAACAACCTCTTTTCCAAGCGCCTTCAAACGCTCCACTCCCCATGTATTCAACCCGGTAGAATCTACCACTACAATTTTCTCAAACATATCTTACTTTATTAATTACCATCTTCAATTAATTATCCCTCTCACAAAACTATAAATAAAATAGCCGCAAAGGGTAACCTTCAGCACGACACTCAATAAAAAACCAGCGAACGCCCCGAAACCAGCCTTCAACGCATCCCCGGACGCCTTACCTCCCAAAAGTTCCCCCACGAAAGCCCCCACGAAAGGACCCAGCAAGATCCCCCAAGGCGGAAACACGAACATACCGGCCACAGTTCCCACGGCACATCCCCAATTTCCCCACTTGGACCCTCCGCTATACTTAGTCCCCAGCATGGGCGTAACATAGTCCATCGCCTGTGCCAACACGACCAGCAATCCCCACACGACCAACTCCGTAACCGTAAATTCCGCATAGCCCGTAAAATGCAACAGCCACAAAGCCAAATACGCCACCGGCGGCCCCGGCAAGATCGGCAAAAAACACCCCGCCAATCCCACCAACAAACAGATAACGCCTAGTATAACCAATAAGATATCCATATATTTCAGTTTTTGGGATATATAAATAGGCAAAGATACAAACATTTCTCACCCTTAACTGTTTTGCTAAAAGCTAAATCTAAACATATATATTTATGCACAAACATTTACGCCTGACATGTTATGCTTTGTTGTGCTTGCTGGTACCGATCGGGGTAATGGCGCAGACAGAGCATAAGTATTTAGACCGTGCCCTACCCGGGTCATGGTCTGAGGAAGGGAGTGATTTCCAGCAGACACTTCCCGTAGAAGATAATTGGTGGAGAAATTTTAAGGACCCGTTGCTGGACTCGCTGATAGAAGTAGCCGTGAAACAAAACTATTCCGTGCAAATGGCGATGGACAGGATCGCCATGGCAAAAGCCAACCTGCGGTCGGCACAAGGAAGCTACTCGCCCACCCTAGGGCTTTCTGCCGGATGGACACGGCAACAAAGTAGCGGCAATATCAATCAGGTACCCAAGGCGATCACCCAATATTCCAGCGCTACCGTAGATATGAACTGGGAGGTGGACGTATTCGGGAGTATCCGGAACCGGGTGAAAGCGGAGAAAGAGAATTTCGCCGCCTCGAAAGAGGAATACAACGCCGCCATGGTCTCCCTTTGCGCTCAAGTAGCCTCCTCCTATATCAATATGAGGGAACTGCAACAAGAGGTAAAGGTAGCGCAACAGAACTGCCGCTCCCAACAGACGGTCGTACAGATCACCCAGAAACGGTATGAGACCGGGCTAGTCTCTAAACTGGACGTAGCGCAGGCGCAATCCGTATACTACAGCACGAAAGCCTCCCTACCGATGCTGGAGGCCGGTATCATCCAATACGCGAACTCCTTGGCGATCTTGCTAGGCCTGTACCCTTCCGATCTGCAAAAGATCATGGAGACAGAGGCCTCCTTGCCGGAATATATCGAGCCGGTCGGTGTAGGGCTACCGGCAAACCTGTTGCTACGCCGTCCGGATGTACGTGCGGCAGAACGGCAGGTCAATGCGCTTGCCGCCTCGCTCGGGGCCTCTAAGTCCGATTGGTGGCCGAAAGTATTCGTGAAAGGCTCGGTCGGTTTCGCCTCCCACGACTTCGACAAGCTGGCGAATCATAATAGCTTGACCTATGAGATCGCCCCTACCCTTACGTGGAACTTCTTCCAAGGCACCCAGAAGATACAGGCTACCCGGTTGGCGAAAGCCCAGTTGGACGAGTCGATCCGGCAATTCAACCAGACCGTGCTTACCTCCGTACAGGAAGTGGATAACGCCATGAGCTCGTACAAGAACTCGATCAAGCAGATCGTAGCCCTCCGGGAAGTGGTAAACCAAGGAAAACAGACCTTGGATCTTTCCCTAGACCTCTATAAGCAGGGCCTTACGCCTTTCCAAAACGTACTGGACGCGCAACGCTCCCTCCTCACCTACCAGAACCAATTGACACAGGCTCAAGGTAGCTCCCTACTGAACTTGATACAGCTTTATCAGTCATTGGGCGGAGGATGGAATCCTATGTAGGCCGTTCGATCCGATCGAACAAAAGCCCACTCAAACAATTAATATAAATAATCATTAAAGACAAAAGATATGAAGACATTTGTTTACATAGGGATTATCGGAGCCTCCGCCTTATTACTGGCGTCTTGCAAGGGGAAAAGCAAGCCGATGGAAACGCCCGTGCCCTCCATAAGCGTATCCACGCCGATCGTGAGGGACATTACCTTGACGAAAGAATACCCCGGATACCTTAGTTCACAACTGAAAGTAGACTTGGTAGCCCGTGTCAACGGATACTTGCGTACCTCTTACCTCAAGGCCGGAAGCCGGGTGAAGAAGGGCGATCTTATCTTCGTGATCGAACCGGACACCTATCAAGATAACGTCACCCAAGCCGAGGCTTCCGTAAAGACCTCCAAAGCCCAGCTGGAATATGCACGCAGTAACTACGAGCGTATGAAGGAGGCGGCTAAGAGCGGCGCCGTAAGCCAGATACAAGTGATCCAAGCGGAGGCTACCGTATCGGAGTCTGAGGCTGCCGTGAAGAATGCCGAGGCGGAGTTGAATACCGCACGGACCAACTTGAGCTATTGCTATATCCGTGCGCCTTTCGACGGTGCGGTTACCCGGGCCAGCTACGATATAGGTAATTACATCAACGGAGCCGTCCAGCCGGTTACCTTGGCCACCTTATACAAGGACGACTTGATGTTCGCCAATTTCAATATCGAGGATAACCAGTTCATGAAGATGATGCTGGAAGCCGCCCGCAACGATAGCACCGTGAAGCTTCCGACCGAGATCCTCGTCAGCATAGGCAAGGATGGCGGCAATGCGTATACGGGCCGGCTGGATTATCTATCCCCCAATATCGACCTATCGACCGGTACCCTGAACGTACGTGCCAATCTGGATAACCCGAAGCATGTATTGAAGAGTGGCTTATATGTCACCATCACCCTGCCGTATGCCGAGCAGCCGAATGCGGTCTTGGTTCGCGACGCCTCGATCGGTACCGACCAATTAGGGAAGTACCTTTATATCGTGAACGACTCCAATGTCGTACGATACCGTCCTATCGAGGTGGGCCAATTGGTAGACGATACGCTTCGCCAAGTGACCGCCGGTATCAGCCCCAAAGACTCCTATGTCACCTCCGCCCTGCTTAAGGTACGAGATGGCATGACTATCAAACCTATAAAATAAGCAAGCTATGGTAAAGTTCTTTATTAACAGACCGATATTCGCCACCGTACTTGCTCTGATCATCGTCGTGGCGGGTTTGGTCACCCTCAATATATTACCGATCGCCCAGTATCCGGAGATCACGCCGCCTACCGTACAGGTATCCGCCGTTTATCCCGGGGCGGACGCACAGACCGTAGCGCAGACCGTAGGTTTACCGATCGAGCAACAGGTAAACGGCGTGGACGGTATGCTTTACATGAGTTCAAACTCCTCCAGTTCGGGGGCTTACTCCCTAACGATCACCTTCGCCGTGGGAACGGATATCGACATGGCGACCGTCATGGTGCAAAACCGGGTGAGTATCGCCCAGAGCAGCTTGCCGGAACCCGTGATCGTACAAGGTATCACCACCCGCAAGCAATCCTCCAATATCGTGATGATGCTTACCCTAAGTTCCAAGGATTCCATTTACGACGGGTTGTATTTAAGTAATTACGCCACCTTAAATATGATAGACCAGCTAACCCGCCTGCCGGGTGTAGGCTCGGTACAGGTGATGGGAGCCGGAAACTATAGCATGCGTATCTGGCTAGACCCGGAGGCGATGCGTATCCGTAACTTGACGCCGGACATGGTCTATCAAGCCATATCCACGCAAAACGCCCAAGTATCCGCCGGTTACGTAGGCCAACCGATTCTACGGGCGGATAACCCCTATCAATATACCTTGACCGTGAAAGGACGGTTGACGACACCGGATGAGTTCGGCAATATTGTCCTTAAGACCGGGCAAGGTGGCAAGATCCTGCGATTGAAGGATATCGCCCGCATAGAGTTGGGTAGCTCCTCTTACAACGTGGTCTCTAAATTAAGCGGACAGCCGACTGCTGCGATAGCGATCTACCAGTTGCCGGGTTCCAACTCATTGGATGTATCGAAGGTGGTAAAGGCCAAGATGAAAGAATTAGGCAGTTCCTTACCCGAAGGCGTGGAATACAAAGTGACCTTGGATACGACCGAGGTGATCGACGCCTCCATCCATGAGGTGCTTATCACGTTCTTGGAGACAACCTTGCTGGTGGTCTTGGTTATCTTCTTATTCTTACAGAATTTCCGGGCGGTAGTCATCCCGTTCATTACGATTCCGGTCTCATTGATCGGTACACTGGCGGTCATGGCGGCTTTAGGCTTCTCCATTAATACGTTGACCTTATTCGGCTTGATTCTGGCGATAGCGGTGGTGGTAGACGACGCCATCGTGGTGGTAGAGAACTCCACCCGGCTCCTCGATACCGGGAAATATACGGCCCACGAGGCGGTATCGAAGGCCATGGATGAGATCGTAGGGCCTATCGTGGGCGTGGTATTGGTATTATTGGCGGTATTTATCCCGACAACGTTTATCAGCGGTATCTCCGGGCAGCTCTATAAGCAATTCGCCTTGACAATCGCCGCCGCTACCGTATTAAGCGGATTTAACTCGCTTACGCTTACGCCCTCGCTTTGCGCCCTTTTCTTGGAGAAGAATACGGAAGAACCAAAATTCTTCCTCTTCAAAGGATTCAATAAGGTATACGGAAAGACTCAGAAGATGTACGACTCGATCGTGGAGCGGATGCTGAAACGACCGGGAGCGGCGATGATCGTTTACGGTATCATCACGGCGGTAGCGGTTATCTTGTTTATGCGCTGGCCGACAACCTTTATACCCGAAGAGGATGACGGCTATTTCCTAGTCGTATCCCAATTACCCCCGGCGGCGAGCTTGAACCGGACGGAGGCGGTCACCAAGCAGATCGACGAGATCCTAAAGACATACCCCGAGGTGAAATCATTCATCAGCGTTAGCGGATTCTCCGTGATGGGTGGAGGGGAGCAATCCAATACGGCCACCTTCTTCGTGATCCTAAAGAACTGGAACGAACGTAAAGGTAAGGAGCATACGGCAGAGGCCGTGACCAACCGTTTCAACCGGGAGGCATCGGCTATCCAAGAAGCGCAGGTATTCGGTATGGTACCGCCAGCTATCCCGGGGTTGGGCGCTTCGGGCGGCTTGCAACTGCAATTGGAGGATCGTAAGAACCTAGGTCCGACGGAGATGCAGCATGCCGTGGAGACATTGCAGGCCAGCTACCGCTCGAAACCGCAATTGCTGAACCTTTCTTGTATGTATCAGGCCAATACCCCGCAGTATCTACTGAAGATAGACCGGGATAAGGTGCAGATGCTCGGTCTTCAGTTGAATCAAGTATTCTCCACGCTCAGCTATTATATGGGAGCGGCGTACGTGAACGATTTCGTGGAGTTCGGACGTATTTACCAAGTTAAGATCGAGGCGAACGGAGAGGCGCAGAAAGTGATCGATGATGTACTCCGTTTGAGTCTGGCGAATAGTAAAGGAGAGATGGTACCCTTCTCCTCTTTTATCGAATTAGACGAGCAATTGGGATTAGACCAGATCAACCTATATAATATGTATTCATCGGCGGCTATTACTTGTATCGCCAACCCGAAATATAGCTCCGGAGAAGCGATCCTAGCGATGGAGGAGCTGATACAGGAGCAATTAGGTGATAATTTTGGATATGAATGGACCTCGGTCGCTTATCAAGAGACGAAAGCAGGATCTACGACGGTGATTATTTTCGCCATGGCGTTGCTAGTCGCTTTCTTGGTTCTCTCGGCTCAATATGAGAGCTGGACAAGTCCGTTGGCGGCTATCATGGGTTTGCCGATCGCCTTGTTGGGAGCTATTATCGGCTGCTGGGTGATGGGGGTTCCGGTAAGCGTATATACCCAGATCGGTATTATCTTATTGATCGCCTTGTCCGCCAAGAATGGTATCTTGATCGTAGAGTTCGCCCGGGATTTCCGAAAGGAAGGTAATCCGATACGGGATTCCGCCTTGGAAGCCGGACACGTTCGTTTACGTCCGATCCTGATGACCTCGTTCGCCTTTGTATTGGGTGTCATGCCTTTGCTTTTCGCTACCGGAGCGGGAGCGGCCAGCCGTATATCCTTAGGTGCGGCGGTAGTATTCGGTATGGCTATCAATACGATATTCGCCACGATGTTCATCCCTAACTTCTATGAACTGATGCAGACCATCCAAGAGAAATGGCTGGATAAAGGAAAGAAGACGGATGATACGCCTAAACAATAGAAAGTTTCCAATCCTCTAATGAGGCAAAAAGAGAATAGCCATGGCTAAACCCATGGTTATTCTTTTTTACTCCCTTCGGATACATTATTATATATTCTATGATTGGAATTAGGCGATTCCCAACAACTCTACCTCAAATATTAATGTGGAGAAAGCAGGGATCGGACCCGAGGCACGATTACCATAACCAAAATTGTAAGGGATATAGATTATCCATCTATCCCCTACCCGCATTTCTTGAAGAGCCAATTGCCAGCCTTCAATCACTTGGTTCAAGCGAAAGGCTTCCGGGCAACCCCGTTTCCATGAGTTATCAAATTCCCTTCCGTTAATCAACGTTCCTTTATAACGTACGGAAACGACGCTTTCCCGATTAGGAGAGACTTTGCCTGTACCCGCTTGTATTACCTTATATAATATACCACACGGTAATGTCCGGGTTCCCTCTTCCGAAGCGATCTCGTCCAAATACAATAGATTCTTCTCTTTGTACTCCTCTTTTCTACTCATATATATTACATTATCTTACATTTAGCTCCGCAAATGTAGCAAATAGAAATAGAAACGCAATGGCATGGTAACACAATAGACATGCCAAACGTTCAAATACTATCATTATATGAATCTGATTCCCGCTTTTTTTATCATAGATCAAGAAAACATAGGAATCCGCAAAAAACATGCTATAAAACATACCACGTATGGAATAACGCCGTATATTTGTGTCGTAAAACATAATTGTAAAGCAAATATGGTAAAGAGATTGTTTAAACGTTACATCGATTTGCTAGGGTTTCAACCTTGGACAATTTGGGTTTACCGCATGTGGTAAACCTCACGATGAAAAAGAGGAAGGTTTAGGTTAAGGTTATCAGAAGTTCGGGATTAGGTTAGTAATAGGTTAAAAGGTTAAAGGTTTAGGTTTTCAATTCATTCGTTACTCGGACTTCAAAAGTTATGTGAGATTTAGAACGTGTCGAAAGGCACAGATTTATTAATTAAAAAGAAAATGAGCTATGAAAAGTTTTATTAGACATTTTTTGGATAGCTGCTTGAGATCACTCGCTGCTATCGGTCAGTCGGAGTTAACAAAATGGGGTTACAATAAATAAGTAACACCCCATTTTACCGGGAAGGTGAACATTTGATTTTTTCAAACCATACCGCGGTTGCTTGGCATCTTGCCAGACAACCGCTTTTTTGTATCCATACCTTTTAAACAAGGTATCTTAGTTTCATAGAGAAAGTATCCTAAGTTCATTGGCGAAGTATCTTAGGTGTATGGGGCGATGAAACTAAGATACTTTTATAACTCATGCGCCTATCCCCACTGAGTTTCTACTACCCGTCTATATATTTATAGATATTAACTATTTGACAACTGTCTAACAACATCTTATTTTTGTCAGGAAGTTAAAAACAATTGTTGTTTCTAAACAGTTTTATTTAAAGATTACTTTATCTAAAATTCTTTATTGCGACATAAAAACTAAAGTTATGGAAGACAAAAAACTAACTGCCGCCAACGGGCGCCCTGTTGCGGACAATCAGAACGTACAAACAGTGGGGCCACGTGGCCCGATGGTATTACAAGACCCTTGGTTCATTGAGAAGCTAGCGCACTTCGACCGTGAAGTGATCCCAGAAAGACGCATGCACGCCAAAGGTTCCGGCGCATTCGGTACCTTTACCGTTACACATGATATCACAAAGTATACGAAAGCGGCTATTTTCAGCGAGGTAGGCAAGAAAACTGACTGCTTTGTCCGTTTCTCCACCGTAGCCGGAGAGCGTGGAGCAGCCGACGCAGAGCGTGATATCCGTGGATTCGCCATGAAATTCTACACAGAGGAGGGTAACTGGGACTTGGTAGGTAACAACACCCCCGTATTCTTCTTGCGTGATCCCCTAAAGTTCCCGGACTTGAATCATGCGGTCAAACGTGACCCGAAAACGAATCTACGAAGCGAGGATAACAACTGGGATTTCTGGACTTTGCTTCCCGAGGCCCTGCATCAAGTAACGATTACGATGAGTTCTCGCGGCATTCCTTACTCTTATCGACATATGCATGGTTTCGGTAGCCATACGTACAGTTTTATCAACAATAAGAACGAACGTATCTGGGTGAAGTTCCATCTCAGAACCCTGCAAGGTATCAAGAACTTGAGTGACGAGGAAGCGGCTGCGATCATCGCCAAGGATCGTGAATCCCATCAGCGTGATTTGTTCGAGAGTATCGAGCGTGGGGACTTCCCGAAATGGAAATTCCAGATCCAATTGATGACTGAGGAGCAGGCCGAGACCTATCCGATCAACCCGTTCGACCTCACGAAAGTATGGCCGCATAAGGACTTCCCGTTAATGGATGTCGGTATCCTCGAGTTGAACCGTAATCCGGAGAATTATTTCCAAGACGTGGAGCAAGCCGCATTCAACCCGATGAATACTGTCGAAGGTATCGGCTTCTCCCCAGACAAGATGTTACAAGGTCGTCTATTCTCTTATGGCGACGCCCAGCGTTACCGCCTTGGCGTGAACCTAGAGCAGATCCCGGTGAACAAGCCCCGCTGTCCGTTCCATGCCTATCACCGTGACGGAGCGATGCGTGTAGACGGAAACTATGGAGCCGCAAAGGGTTACGAACCTAACAGCTTCGGCGAATGGAAAGACTCTCCCGAGAAGAAGGAACCGCCTTTGAAAGTACACGGGGATGTTTATAATTACAACGAGCGTGAGTATGATGATGATTATTACAGCCAACCGGGTGCCTTATTCCGTTTGATGCCGCCGGAAGAGCAACAGTTGTTATTCGGAAATACCGCCCGTGCGATGGGTAACGCCCAACTGTTCATCAAGCAACGCCACGTACGCAATTGCTACAAGGCAGACCCTGCTTACGGTAAGGGAGTAGCTGAAGCTCTAGGAATCAGCTTGGAAGAGGCCTTGAAAGAAGACCGATAAAGTAGTAAGGCTACGATAGAAAGCGATAAAAGAGGGATAACCCCAGTAATCCTATGGATGAACAGGTTATCTCATTCTTTTTTAGTAGGATAAGAGAGGATATGCCATGAGACTCCGATACTGATAAGCCCTAACAAAGCTTTCACCCACCAATAGCCGACTAGCAAAAGGGAAGTAATGATCGTAGATAGCCACATGATAGCGATCGTGATAATCTTGGAACGCAAAGGAATAGCCTTATCTTCCACAAAGCCCTTAATATGCGGCCCGAAATAACGATTGCTCATCACCCGGTTATAAAGTCTCTCCGAGCTACGGACATAAAACCAACAAGTCAGTAACCAAAAAGGAGTGGTCGGGAGCAAAGGGACAAAGATGCCGATCGCTCCCAATATAAGAAAAAACGTTCCTAACGTAATGTATATGATACGTCTCGTCCCGTTCATCAGCCAACCGTATATTCTGCGATTTGCTTGAAACCGTTCAAGAAGTCCGTTATATTCATCCGTTTCTTTCCGGCAAGTTGCAAGGAACGCAAGCGAAGAAAACCGTCCTTCACGGCCACGTCGATATACGATTTATGATCCGTATGGATAGAGCCGACCGGGAAGTTATGCTCAGCCGGACGTTTCTCTGCCTGGTAAATCTTTAAAGCCAGACGTTTGCCATCCTCAGAGATCAATTCCGTCCAAGCGGCAGGATAAGGAGAAAGCCCACGGACGAAATCATAGATCTTCTTCACCGGCTGGTTCCAGTCGATATGACAGGTATCCTTGAATATCTTCGGGGCCGGACGCAACTCGGCGGCATCCTTATAGAATTCCTCTTGGGGGATAGCGTCTGTTTTTCCATCCAACAGTAAGTCCACGGTCTCGGTAACCAACCTCGCCCCCATCGCCATCAAGGCATCGTGAACGGTTTCTACATCGTCGGTATCAGCGATCGGCAGATGTCTCTGACGGATGATCTTACCCGTATCGATCTCATGCGTAAGAAAGAAAGTAGTCACGCCGGTCTCCGTATCACCATTGATAACCGCCCAGTTGATCGGAGCGGCACCCCGGTATTGCGGAAGCAAGGAGGCATGCAGATTAAAAGTTCCCAGACGGGGCATATTCCAGACCACCTCCGGCAGCATACGAAACGCCACCACGATCTGCAAATCCGCCCGCAAGGCACGCAGTTCCTCTAAAAATGCCTCGTCCTTCAATTTCTCTGGCTGCAAGACCGGAAGACCCACCGATACGGCATATTGCTTCACAGCGCTCGGCTGAAGCACGCTACCATGACGGCCCATCGGCTTATCCGGCATCGTAATGACACCTACCACATTATATCCACCTTCTACCAAGGCACGCAGGCTCTCCACGGCGAAATCGGGAGTGCCCATATATACGATTCGTAAATCCTCTTTCTTCATATATAATAAATTGGATCTGTTTGTAACAAGTTAGTCCCCGGAAAAGTTATCGACCAATACCTCCCGATAGGAATTAAATATCTTCGATTTCGACATAAAGCCGATATAATGGCCATTCTCATCGACCACCGGAAGATTCCACGCTTTCGTATCATCAAACGTCTGCATGATCTGATCCATCGGCGTGTTGATTACGATCTTGGCCGGGGCGGAAACCATGAACTTCGATACATGGAAACGATTATACAACTCCGGACGGAACATGATATTCCGGATATTATCCAGCAAGACGATACCCAGCAACACGCCCCGCTCGTCCACGACAGGAAAGGTGTTACGTCCGCTTCGGGAAATGACCTTTACCATATCGCCCAACGTCATCTCCGGAGACACCATCTGGAAATCTTTCTCGATCACGCTATCCGCCCGTAGCAAGGTAAGCACCGCCCTATCCTTATGGTGCGTCAGCAACTCGCCTTTCTGCGCCAAACGCATGGAGTAGATGCTATGAGGCTCGAACATAAGGATCGTGATATAGGAACTGATCGAGACGATCATCAAGGGGAGGAACAAATCATACCCACCCGTCAGCTCGGCAATCAAGAAAACCCCGGTCAAAGGAGCGTGCATCACCCCGGACATAATGCCCGCCATACCCAGCAAAGCGAAATTCTTCTCTGAGATATACATCGTGAACGGGAAATAATTAGACGTATGCGCAAAGATAAAACCGGCGATACAGCCCAGATACAAACTAGGAGCGAAGATACCACCGCAACCCCCTCCGGCATTCGTGGCGCTGGAAGCGAATACCTTCGTAAGCAAGATCAAGGTCAAGAAGATCAAGACCCCGAAATACGTATCGTTCAGATCGTAAAACAAACTCTTGTCCATGATATGCGAGAACTGCCCGTTCAGCAACGAGCCGATCGTATCATAGCCCTCACCATATAGCGGGGGGAACAGGAATATCAAGATACTCAGCATCACGCCGCCCAACATGAACTTCTTCCAATACGTACCCAACTTCCGGTACATCCCTTCCACCTTGTTCATCACACGGGTAAAATAAAGGGATACCAATCCGCAAAAAACACCCAGCAAGAGCACGTAAGGAATACGCTCGATCTCGAATGCCTCGGTCTGAGAGAACTTAAACATGGCCTCGGTGCCGGTAAAGATATAAGACATCGTAGCCGCCGTCACCGACGAGATCAGCAAAGGAAGCACGGAAGTCATCGTAAGGTCCAGCATCAATACCTCAATCACGAACACCAACCCGGCGATAGGCGCCTTGAAGATACCGGCGATCGCTCCGGCGGCACCACATCCCACGAGCAACATCAACGTCTTCTGCTCCATCTTGAACACCCGCCCCAGATTAGAACCGATAGCCGCCCCCGTCAATACGATAGGAGCCTCCGCCCCGACCGATCCACCAAAGCCGATCGTCACGGAACTGGCTACGATAGAGGTCCATGTATTATGCGGCTTGATACGGCTCTTTCGTTGCGAGATGGCATACAAGATCTTCGTCACACCGTGGCTGATATCATCCCGCACGATGTATTTCACGAATAATCCGGCCAACAAGATACCGATCACCGGATAAAGCAAATAGAGGTAATTTACGCCATCAGCATTGAAATTGCCCGTCAATAAATGCTGTATGAAATGGATCAGCTGTTTCAGTATTATGGCGGCGGCTGCCGTACAAAGTCCCACGATAAAACTGATAATAAGGATGAAATGCTTCTCCTTGATGCGCTTTTCCCTCCACAACAAGAATTTATAGAATAAACCTTCGTTTGCCATTTTAAATACCTTTACCTGTAAACACTGTTTTAACTGTATAAATGAGAATCGTTATGTCCAGAATCAAGGACATATTCTCATAGTATAATATATCATATTCCAAGCGCTCGATCATCTCATCCACGCTGCCGGCATATCCATATTTCACCATACCCAACGAGGTGATTCCCGGACGTACGTTATGCAGCAGATAGTAGAAGGGGGCTTTCCTCACGATCTGCTCGATGAAATATTTACGTTCCGGACGGGGGCCAACTAGCGACATATCCCCTTTCAGCACGTTCCAGAACTGCGGTAACTCGTCCAAGCGGTATTTCCGCATCACCCGTCCGAAGGGAGTGATACGGGAATCGTCCTCGGAAGAGAGCAACGGACCTTCTTCCTCGGCGTTCGTATACATCGTACGAAACTTATAGATCATGAAAGGCTCGCCCATGTATCCGATCCGTTCCTGACTGAAAAACACCGGGCCGGGGGAATCCCGCTTCACCCGCCAAGCGATATACAGGAACAAGGGAGATAAGAGCACCAAGAAAATCAGAGATAACATCTTATCCATAAAGAGCTTTACATTCTGCTCGATGGGCAAGAAGTTGTTATCCGTCACGTCCACCAGCGGAACGCCCTTTATCGCCTTGATCTTTACTTGCGATAATGAACTGGATTTATCCGCCAATATCTTGATCGGCCGTTTATAGCAATATAACGAATACAGGATATCCATCAAACGGCTATTATCCACCGTCTCCAAGGCGACAACCAGCTCATCCACCTTTTTCTCCTCTACGATCACCGGCAAAGATTCCAGCCTACCGATCACACGATCTCCGGCGACCCCGCCCTTTTTCTCCGTACCATCGGAGACAAAACCGACGATATTATAACCCAACCCATACAGGTCGTCAGCAATACACGCCGCCTTCTTCCCCGCCCCAATCATCAATACGTTCAACGCCCATTCCCTGCACTTTATCTTCCGTAACCCGGCCTGCGTAATCAATAACCGGGGAATATACGTCAGGACAAACTGCAATCCCCATAAAGAGAAAAACATATCATAATACACATGATAGGAACGGGGCAAGTCATTTAGCACTAAGGCAAAAAACAAGATCACGACACCGATCGACACGCTCCCAAGGGTAGAGAACAACTCAGTAAGCCTCGACTTACCGAACGGTTTATTATAATAACCGGAAAACCAATATAATACGAACCAGAAAAACGGGATCAATAGCTGCCCCTTCAACGAGGGGATATGCAGCAAAAAGGCCCCGACGGTATCAAACCCTTCATACACCGCCACCTCCTCATAGCGTATCAGGTTAAATAATAACCAGACTACCGACGACGCTATAAAATCCGAGACAATATATTTTCCGGCTTGTACGCTTTTCTTCATCCTTATCTAATTACCTGCACAAGCCCACCGGCTCCTAGCTTGATAATGCCGGACGGAGCGGCCTTGCTCATATCGTCCTGACGATAACTCACGATATAATCCACACCCTCCTTGATCACCTCCGATACCTCGCTGAAATTAGCGGGAGAAGGCTCGCCGCTTACGTTGGCGGAAGTAGAGACCAAGGGTTTACGGAAACGCTCGCACAATTTCTTGGAGAACTCCTCGTTCGTGATGCGGATACCCACGCTACCATCGGCTCCCAATAGATTTGTCGCCAAGTTCTTGGCACTTGAGTAAATGATGGTCAACGGCTTATCAGACACGCTAATCAAATCCCAAGCGATATCGGGAACATCCGACACGTACCTATCCAATTTAGCCTCGCTGTCCATCAAGACCAACATAGCCTTATTGTCTGCCCTTCGCTTTAGCTCGTACACTCTTTGTACGGCTTTTTCATTGGTAGCGTCGCAACCAATTCCCCAGATAGTGTCTGTAGGATAAAGTATTATGCCGCCTGCGGCCATTACTTCGCAAGCTTTTTTAATATCTTCCGTCATTGTATTTTATAATATTTAGGCAAATGTACGAATCATTCTCCTACTTCAAAAAAATAATAACAAAAAAACTATTTTCTTTAAGCCATACCGGATATACCATATTTAATTTCTAACTTTACGGGTTGAAATATATTGCGGAAATCTCGCCTTTGTCATACGGTAGATTAAGGATGACAAGGTATCCGTAGTATCAGGCAAGCAAAAAAGAAAAAAACAATATATAATGATTAACAAATGGAACTTTCAAACCCCATCAGAAGAAGAGTTACATAAGAGAGACCAATTGGTGGCTGAATTAGGATTCAGCCCGGTGATCTGTCTCTTGCTCGTTCAACGAGGTATCACTTCGATCGAAGAGGCGAAGAAATTCTTTAAACCCAGCTTGAACGATTTGCACGACCCGTTCCTTATGCCGGATATGGATAAGGCGGTGAGGCGCTTGAACAAAGCCTTGGGGAATAAAGAAAAGATTTTGATCTACGGCGATTACGACGTGGATGGAACGACAGCGGTATCGCTCGTCTTCAAGTATTTAAGACCTTACTCGTCTACCTTGGATTTCTATATCCCAGATCGATACGACGAGGGGTACGGTATCTCTTACAAGGGTATCGATTATGCCGCCGAGAACGGCGTGTCGCTGGTTATCTCGCTGGATTGCGGTATCAAAGCGATCGAGAAGATCGAGTACGCCAAGGAGAAAGGTATCGACTTTATTATTTGCGACCACCATATGCCAGACGCCACTTTGCCGGACGCTGTCGCCGTATTGGATGCCAAGCGCTCGGATTCTATCTATCCGTATGAGCATTTATCGGGTTGCGGAGTGGGATTCAAGTTCATGCAGGCGTTCGCCAAGAGTAATAATTTCCCGTTCTCGGATCTGGAGAAGTTGTTGGAACTGACGGCGGTCAGTATCGCCTCGGATATCGTCCCGATTACGGGAGAGAACCGCATCCTCGCCTATTACGGGCTGAAGCAATTGAACAGCAACCCCAGCCTCGGGCTGAAAGGGATCATCGATATCTGCGGATTGACCGGAAAGGAGATCACGATCAGTGATATCGTATTCAAGATCGGTCCCCGTATCAACGCTTCCGGCCGTATGATGAACGGGAAGGAGGCGGTGGAACTGCTACTGTCCAAGGATAGCGCCAGTGCCCGGGAGAAGAGCGAGAGCATCAACCAATATAATGAGGAACGCCGGGAATTGGACAAGAAGATCACCGACGAGGCGAACGCTGTCATCGACGAAGTAGAGAACATGGATGACCGGAAGGCGATCGTGGTGTATAACCCGGGATGGCACAAAGGCGTGATTGGTATCGTAGCGTCCCGTTTGACCGAGAAGTATTACCGTCCGGCGGTCGTTCTTACCAAATCGTCCGAGTTGATCACCGGATCGGCACGTTCCGTAACGGGTTTCGATATTTACAAGGCGATAGAGAGCTGCCGGGATTTATTGGAGAATTTCGGGGGACATACCTACGCCGCCGGGCTTTCCCTTCGGGAGGAGAACCTAGAGGCATTCACCGAGCGTTTCTTGAAGATCGCATCCGAGGAGATCATACCGGAACAGATGATCCCACAGATCGATATCGACGCTATCTTGGATTTGAAAGAGATCAACCAGAAGTTCGTGAACGACCTAAAGAAGATGAGCCCGTTCGGACCGGACAACCAGAAGCCTGTATTCTGCTCGCTTGGCGTAAAGGACTACGGCACCAGTAAGCTCGTGGGTAAGGAACTGGAGCATCTCAAGCTGGAATTGATCGACGGAAACTCAAGCACCCCCATGCACGCCATCGCTTTCGGCATGCACAGGCACAACGACCATATCAAGGGTATGAAGCCTTTCAACATCTGCTACACGGTGGAGGAGAACACCTACAACGGCAACACCTCTATCCAGCTGATGATCAAAGACATCAAACCCGACGATATATGAGGAGGACAGGTGGACGTCTACCATAAGATATTAGAGAAGTATTGGGGATACCCTGCTTTTCGTCCCTTGCAGGAGGATATTATCCATTCCGTCTGTGCCGGAAAAGATACGCTCGGGCTGATGCCTACGGGTGGTGGTAAATCCATCACCTTTCAGGTGCCGGCCTTGGCGATGGAAGGGATTTGCATCGTCGTCACTCCCTTGATCGCCTTGATGAAAGACCAAGTGGAGAACTTACGCCGGGTCGGCATCAAGGCTACGGCTATTTATTCGGGCATGAGCCGGCAAGAGATTATCACGCAACTGGAGAATTGCATCTTCGGGGGGTATAAGTTTTTGTATGTCTCCCCGGAGCGGCTTAGTACGGATATTTTCCGGATCAAGATGGAGGCCATGCAAGTTTGTTTGCTAGTGATCGACGAGAGTCACTGTATCTCGCAATGGGGATATGATTTCCGTCCTTCTTACCTCAATATCGCTGAGATCCGGGACTTATTGCCGGGTGTTCCGGTATTGGCCTTGACCGCCACGGCTACCCCGGAAGTGGTGAATGACATACAAGAGCGTCTGCGGTTCAAGGAGAAGAACGTATTTCAAAAGAGCTTCGCCCGCAAAAATCTGGCTTATATTGTCCGGAAGACGGAAGATAAGTTAAATACACTCGTTTATATATTGGGAAAAGTTCCGGGTACGGCCATCGTATATGTCCGCAACCGGAAACGCACCAAGGAGATCGCCGTCATGCTGCAACAGGCGGGTATCTCCGCCGATTTCTTCCATGCCGGATTAAACCGTGACGAGAAAGAACTGCGTCAGGCCCGTTGGAAAAGCAACGAGTGCCGGGTAATCGTATCGACCAACGCTTTTGGTATGGGTATCGATAAGCCGGACGTGCGATTGGTCGTGCATATGGATATGCCGGGATCGTTGGAGGAATATTATCAAGAGGCCGGACGCGGGGGGCGTGATGAGAAGAAAGCCTTCGCCGTGGCTCTTTGTTCCTCCACGGATAGCGCCAAGCTAAAGAAACGGCTGGCGGATGAGTTTCCGGACAAGGAGTTTATCTACCGGGTCTATGAGGCGTTGGGTAATTATTACCAGATCGCCGTAGGGTACGGGCTAGATACGGTACACGATTTCTCGTTAACGGATTTTTGTTCCGCTTATAAGTTCTCTTTATTGCAAGCGCATCATGCCTTGAAGATCCTTGGGTTATCGGGCTATATCGAGTATACGGAGGAGGTGGACAACGCTTCCCGCCTGATGTTCACGGCTACCCGTGACGAGCTTTACAGGTATTTAAGTGAGAACAAGCGAACGGATGAGGTGATTCAGACGATCTTGCGTTCTTACACCGGGTTATTCGCGGATTATGTTTATATAGATGAGAGCGTAATCGCTACCCGTGCGAGAGTAACGCCTCACGAGGTGTATGAGACCTTGGTAGGTTTATCCAGATACCGGATCGTAAACTACATCCCGCATAAGAAAACCCCGTTGATTATCTATACCCAGACCCGGGAGGAACAGCGGTATCTTTCCATACCCCGCTCGGCGTATGAGGAACGCAAGGAGCGTTTCGGGAAACGGATCGAGAAGGTGCTGGAATATATCAACGAGGAGCGGGTATGCCGTAGCCGCATGCTCCTATCCTATTTCGGCGAGGAAGATTCCGCCCCTTGTGGCTGTTGCGACGTATGCCTATCGAAGCATGAATCACAGCTTATGAATTGGGAATTCAGCGCTATCCGGGAAAGTCTCGTAAAGGTATTGGCCGGGGAATCCCCTATCCCCGTGAAAGAACTTATTGAGAAATTACCTTTCCCTCAAGAGAAAAGCCTCACGGCCATCCGCTTTCTGGCGGATCAAGATCCCCGATTCACATTAAGCGACGGCTATCTATCGCACGAGGATTCAGCAAAATAGCACGATGCCCATCGTAAGCTCCTTAGAATGCCCATTGTTAGCTTGCTAGAATGCCCATCATAAGGAGCTTACAATGGGCATTCTAATAAACCAAGTATCACCGCTTATAATTACTCCGATTAGATACTTGTTTTTCCGTCGGGAAATCAGCGGGAACCTTTTGGGTTACTTTGCCGGTAGCGGCCCATTCCGCACCTCTTAACAAGGTGATCTGGAAGCCGGCGCATTGCATAGCCGGACAATTCTCTACCGTTTCCCCCGCGTGCCCTAACATCGTATGAAATATACGGGCATTCCCATAATCAACCGTAAAGATCAACGGCTCCTCACGGCCGGAGCCTCCGGTCTCCTTGTCCGAATAAGCCGTATACAAGCAATCCTTTATATTTCCCGGGCCACGCATACGATCATATAACTCATCCTGCGCATGTTTCCATTTATTCGGCAGCCCCTTCATGATCGGATGCTCATGGTTCCGGGCATTCAGCACATACTCATGCTGCTTGCCATGAGAGCCACCCACGCCCGCCGAGCTATCCTTTATCAACTTACCATCGCTCCAATATACATAGGGTCCCGCTTTCTCATCCCGGTTCTCCCAACCGCCCAAGGCACAAATCTTATTGTATTCCGGCCAGTTCACGAAGGCGTTATCAGCGGCATGATAGATCACGACACCTCCACCCCCTTGCACATACTCCAAGAAACGGCGGTTCGTCTCCTCCGGCCAAGCATCCCCATTATAATCCAGCACCACCAGCTCGTAAGGACTGAAATCCAAGACAAAGCCGGACATATCCTTCCCCGCCTCCGGAGAGACCGCGAAATCCACGGAGAAGCGTCCCGAGTTCTCCAATATCTGTTTAAGCACCACATGGCTCACCTGCCAATTATGGTTATTCTGCCCTGTTATTAATAACGTCTTGATCGGCTTACGGGCCGACATGCCACATACAACCAATAAAGCGGCCAAAAGGAAAACGATCTTCCTACAAAATACATGTCTCATGGTATGAATAAGATTTAAGTAAACTATAAATTATCCGTCTTTATTTATCATAACAAAGGGAAGCGGCACCGAATAGCCCCGGATTCTCCAGCTTAGAGAAACGTATCTTCAAGTTCTTGATAGAGTTCGGATAAGCGAAATCCTTCAAGTCCTCATACATGCTCTCCTCAAACAACTCATGGGCGGCGGTCACCGAGCCTCCGAAGACGATCATCTCCGGATCTACCGTCAATACCACGATCTTGATAGCGGCGGCCACATGTACGCCCAACTGCCGGTAAGCCTCCAGCGCCTGCTCGTCCTTCCGCATCGCACGGGTGTACATCTCCTTCCCATCCACGCCCCATACGTTCATGAAATAGGAACCGCTACAGAAATATTCCAAGATCTGTCCTTGGTAGGGAATCATGCCAAATTCTCCCGAGCCACAATTAGCGTCGGCCAACAGCTTGCCATTCTGGATAATTCCACCCCCCAAACCCGTACCCAAGGTGAGGCCCACGAAGTTATCAACCGTCTTTCCTTCGCCAAAGATACGCTCACCCAGAGCGAAGCAATTCGCGTCGTTATCCACATAAACCGGCACGGAGAAGCAAGCCTCCAAGATCTCCTTCAAATGTACCTCCTCCCAATGCGGGATATTCACCACGTTATATACGATCCCCTTCTCACGATCCACCACGCTCGGCACACCGATTCCGATAGCTACCACGCCCTCGTCCCACACGGAACGGATCACCTCTATCAAAGCCTCCAATGTCTCCCCGCAATCCGCGGCGTCCTGGGGAGTCGGGGCGTTCCCCTGAGCCACTAATCGATCCCCTACGATACGGCCGGCACGCATATTCGTCCCCCCTAAATCCACTCCGATATAAGCGTTTTTCTTCTCTACACTCATTCTTTCCACGATATTAAATTAGATTATACTCCCACAAAGCTAACAAAAAAGGCAATGTTACGAATAACATCACCTTTTAAACTGATAAATTTAATACATCTATGCTTTTTATTTTCCCCGGCGTCAACTCCATCCAGCACGTATACCGACATCGCCTCACGCCTACGCTCGCATAGGCCAACGTCGATATACGTGTGAGGCAATGCCGATATACGTGTAAGACGGCACCATTATAACTACCGCATCAAGCGAAGAACAAGATCAATAATTGCGCCGTAAGTACCCTCAAGAACATGGTCAAGGGGTATACCGTAGCGTAACCTACGGAAGGAGCGTCGTTTCCAGCCGTAGCGTTCGAGTAAGCCAAAGCGGGCGGATCCGTCGTACTACCGGCGATCAAGCCCATTAAGGTGAAATAATTGATCTTATAGAAATAACGGCCTACACAACCGATGATCAGCAAAGGAATCGTTGTGATAATGAAACCGTAACCGATCCAAGCGAATCCACCATTGTTCACGATCGTATCCACAAAACCATCGCCGGCACTGATACCCACACAAGCGAGGAAGAGGGTGATACCGATCTCACGCAACATCAAGTTAGCGCTCTGGGTCGTATAGGTAACCAGCTTATAACGGTAACCAAAACGGCTAATCAAGATCGCCACGATCAACGGACCTCCCGCCAAACCTAACTTAACCGGTTGCGGAATGCCCGGGAACGTGATAGGAATACTCCCCAAGACAATACCGAGGGCAATGCCGATAAAGATCGTGATCAAGTTCGGCTCGTTCAAGCGTTTCAAGGAGTTACCCAATACCTTTTCTACATTCGAGACAGCCGTCTCGGTACCCACCACATTCACACGGTCGCCCACCTGCAACGTCAGACCCGGCGTAGCTACCAAGTCCACGCCCGCACGGTTGATACGGGTGATATTGATACCATATAATTTACGCAGTTTCAACTGTCCCAGCTTCTTGCCGTTCAACTCCGGTTTCGTGATCAAGATACGGCGGTTGATAAACTGGCTCTCCATACGAATCCATTGCTTGCGCTCCATATCGATCTCCTCGCCAATGAATGTCTTTACGGACTCGGCATCTTGATCGGTCGTGATCACGAAAATCTTATCATCCTCATTCAAGATCGTACCGGCGGAAGCGATCTCGATCTGCTTGTTATCATTACGCCATACACGGGAAATCACGAAATCCAGATGATCCATCAAACCGGATAACTCCCCTACCGTCTTACCGAAAACCGCCGGATTCTTTACGACCAGCGAGATCGGTTTCGCCTCATTCGTATGCGAGGCATCCTCCTTATTCAAATCGTCATTCTCCTTATCGAAATTCACACGGAATACGTAACGTACGAAAATGATCGAAAGAATAATACCGATCACGCCCAGCGGATAAGCCACGGCGTAACCCAAGGCGATCGTATTATCTGAAACCCCGTACATATCGGAATAAGCCTGCTGAGCCGCACCTAATCCGGGGGTATTCGTCACCGCCCCCGATAAAATACCCACCATCGTAGGCATCGGAATACCTGTCACGAAATGCAATACCAAAGCCGTAGCCACGCCAAGGAAGACAATTCCACAGGCTAGCATATTCAACGTGATTCCCCCCTGCCTAAAAGACGAGAAGAAACCCGGCCCGACTTGCATACCTACCGAATAAACAAATAAGATCAATCCAAATTCCTTAAAGAAATGAATCACATTGTGGTTAACCGTAAACCCAAAATGCCCTAAAATAATACCTACAAACAACACCAAGGTAATCCCAAGCGAAATCCCAAACACCTTTATCTTTCCCAACTGAATGCCGGCGGCAATCACGAAAGATAGTAAAAGGATAGAATGCCCGATACCTTCTCCCCATAATAAATCGTTTATCCAATCCATGCTAAAATCTTTAAAAATCTTATTACCTATTAATAAAGACGCGAAGTTAGGCATTTACTTTGTGTTTTACAACATAACACCTATATTTACCTTTTAAATTAAAATCTCATGAAAAAGATATATTACATTTTATCAGCATTGTTCCTTTGCGTGGTAGCCACCTCGGCGCAAGAAGCTGGAAAAACGGTAGTTATTAAAACCAATGTAGGTACTATGAAGGCCATCCTGTACGATGATGTGCCTAATCACACCCGTACTTTCATCGAACGGGCAAAACGGGGGGATTTCAACGGGACCTTATTCACCCGTGTCCTGCCGGAGTTTATGATCCAAGGAGGAGCCCCGGATTCCAAGAACGCTCCCGCCGGTGCTAAATGCGGCTTTGGAGATCCTTCCGCCGAGATACCGCCCGAGATCAACGAGAAATATTTCCATAAGAAAGGAGCCTTGGCCGCTCCCCGCCAACCGGACGATGTCAACCCGCAAAAGAAATCGGATATGTCGCAATTCTTTATCGTGCAGGGGAAGGTCTATAGGGAAACCGAACTGGATACGTTAGAGCGTACCGCCAACTATCCGGCCCGGCAAAAGGCCCTGAAGGAGTTTTACGCACCGGTCCGTGCCGAGTTGAATATGATAAAGATGAGTAACAAACGGGAATACCAGAAGCGATTGAGAATGATCAACGCCCAGATAGACTCCGTTATTCAAGCAACTCCCGGGCATTTGCTATTTACGGACGAGCAACGGAAGGCTTATACCACCGTAGGCGGTTGCCATCATCTGGACGGCACCTATACGATCTTCGGGGAGCTGACGGAGGGATTCGACGTTTTGGATCAGATCGCCACCCAGCCGAAAGACCAGAATGACCGTCCGAAGAAAGACATCCGCATCCAAAGTATAACGATCGAATAATTCACCACTCCTATGTTAAAGAGAGATTTCATCATGGTACAGATCGAGGAACTGGGCAAAGTGATCGCCCAGATCATCTTCAATCGTAATTCCAACGATGGGGCACGCAAGAACCCCGAGTTAATCCAATCCGTCTACACATTCTTAAAACTGGATAACGATTTCTTGCTGAACACGCCTATCGACGGTATCCGCACTTATCTGGACGGTGATGATTCGTGCGGCCTCCAACGCATGGAGCTGGCGAGCAAGACCTTGCTGGAAGAAAGTTTCCTTTTGCCGGAGGCGCAAGGTAAAAAACTCCGGGCAAGAGCGAAAGAGCTATTGGAATATATCCAACGCAACGACACTACGTTCTCGTTGGAACGAGTGGCGTTGCTGGAAGAGATAAATAACTATTGAATAGATTGCGGATCGGTGGTAGGGCCTTCCACGACTAGAAGGCCATTCTCATTGATTCGCATTTTATCGATGAATACGACCCGCTCATCCCCTGTCTTCTGGGTACGCCCGTGGTAAACGCAATACATTTGTTTTCCGTCCTTCGACCAAGTAACGCTATTATGTCCGGTACCCGTGACGATACCGCCTTTTTCCACGTTCTTCTCCAGCACCGGATTATTAGATGCCTTCTCAAACGGTCCTAACGGATGTTCGGACACGGCATATCCCACCGCATAATTTGCCCCGCCAAAATAATTAGCGGAATACATCATATAATACAAGCCGTTGTGACGTAGCATGAAAGAGCCTTCCGTCCAACGACGTCCGACCTCCCCTTTGGTAACCGAGCGACTTTCCCACTCACTTTGCGCATCATCCAATTTTACGGGTGGACGCAGCAGAAGTACGGGTTCCCCAATTACGTGCGTAAGATCCGGAGCGACCTCCACCCCGTAAATCCAGCTTTCCTCAACGGAGTCGAACATGCCTTTCTTCTTTGCCTCATCGGCGATCTCGCTTTCTACCGGATGCTTATAGCAACAACGGGAATAATAGAGATAGGTACGGCCATCCTCATCCTCGATCAAGTTTCCGTCGATTACAGGATATCCCGGATCAAACAAAGGAGCATCGGCCAATTCCTTAAATGGTCCGGTCGGCTTATCCGACACAGCTACGCCGATACGGAAATTTTCCTCCTCGTTGGTCGGATTCTTCCGCCAATCCGCACTGAAGAACATATAGAACTTCCCGTCACGCTCGTACACTTCCGGCGCCCAGAAATTAGCGATTGCCCAAGAATCGGGCGTATTGCCCCGATAAACCTGCCCTTCCGACTTCCAATGGATCAAATCATCGGAAGAATAGGCGCAAAAACCGTCTACAGCCCCGGCACCGGTACCATACATATAATAACGTCCGTCCGAGGCCAACAATACGTATGGATCGCCAAACTGGACCGACAAAGGATTACTGTACGGTAAGCATTCGATAAACTCCCCCTTTCATTCTAAAAATGTGATATTACTTTTGTAATCAAAGTAAAAAAGCTCAATTGTTATGTCACATCAATGGACCATGGAAGATTTTGAATCTATTTATT